>CAYNYC010000158.1:0-2500 GCA_964401415.1 uncultured Erysipelotrichaceae bacterium | reverse complement strand
TGTAAAGAAACCTGGCTGGTCACTATTGAAACCCAAAGCAAATGAAGAAAATGAAACAACGGTTGAAATGGTAGAAACAGACAATCAAGAGAGTACGAAGAGCTTGTTTGAAAAAGTAGAAGAAAAAGCACCAAGAGGCTTATTTGGAGGAAACCGAGTGGAAACAGGACCTACTGAAGTTAAATTATCAACGATCAATGAAGACGTTATGATCACAGGTGATGTTAAGGTGTCTGGTAATATTGAAGTTTATGGTACGATCATCGGTAATGTTGAATGTGGCGATTTAGTGATTAAAGGAACTGGTAAAATCGAAGGAGATGTTTCTTCTAAAGATCTAATGGTTTTATCTAGTGAATTTAAAGGTAATATCAATTGTTCGAATAATGTGACGATCGATAAAAATGCCGTTATCTATGGTGACATTAATGCTGAAAGCATCAAGTGTGAAGGTAAAGTAAATGGCAATGTTAGTGTAACGCAATTACTAGACTTAAGATCAACGGCTGTTATTAATGGAAATTGTACATTAGATACGATCTCGATTGAAAAAGGTGGTATGATCAACGGTACACTAAAGAATCAGAAATAATAATAAATAGTAAAACCATGAATAAAGTTGTTCATGGTTTTTTTATGCATTATAATGTAAAAGAGGTATGATATGAAAAATGCATTCTGTTATTTAAGCCCAATTGGCTACATAAGAATTGTAGAAGAAGATGGGGCGATCATAGGTGTAGACTTTACTGATAAGATCGATCAAGATCAATTAGTCAATGAATCTAAGCTGATCAAAAAGACTTATCAGCAATTATCAGAGTATTTTGAAGGTACAAGAAAAGAATTTGACATTAATATAGAACTAAGAGGCACACCTTTTCAGCTTCAAGTTTGGAAACAACTTTTAAAGATTCCCTATGGTAAAACAGCTAGTTATAAATGGGTGGCCGAAAATATTGATTGTCCAAAAGGATACCGAGCTGTTGGTATGGCAAATAACAGAAATCCCATCTCGATTATTGTTCCGTGTCACCGTGTTATAGGCCATGATGGAAGTTTGGTTGGCTATGGTGGAGGGCTTGACACTAAGAAGAAATTACTGAGTTTAGAGCACGAAAATGAAGGATGATCACTTGACAGTTTGATCTAAAAATGATATTTTTATAACGCTCGTGAGGGAGTAATTGGCATACGAAAGTATGTGGGGATGTCAACACCCAGCAGAAATGCTTGGCTGACCTTAAATGATGAGACTCATGTTTAGCGTAAGCTATGCGTGAGTTTTTTTATATCAATAGTATGAAGGGAGCAATATGCAACATTATCTAAAAAGTACTGAAGAAGTCTTGGTAGAGGTTAGTAGTAATATAAAAGGACTTAATGAGGATGAAGCTGCCAAACGCTTATCAGAAAATGGCAAGAATAAACTTGTAGAGGCTCAAAAAGAGACATTACTACAGCGTTTTATCAAACAGTTATTAAATCCAATGATCATTATCTTGCTCGTGGCGGCGCTAGTATCGGGTATTACTTCGGCTTATGAAAATGAACCATTTACCGATGTTATCGTTATCTTGTTTGTGGTCATCTTAAATGCCGTATTAGGTGTTTACCAAGAAAGCAAGGCTGAAAAAGCGATCGATGCTTTGAATGAGATGGCTGCGGCTACTTCAAAAGTAATTCGTAATGGTCATTTAAAACAGATTCGCAGTGAAGATTTAGTTGTTGGTGATATCGTTGTGCTTGATGCCGGTGATGCTATACCTGCTGATTCACGCATAATTGAATGTGCCTCAATGAAAGTTGAAGAAGCGGCTTTAACTGGTGAGTCGGTACCAGTAGATAAGATTGATGAACCCTTATTTCTAGGTGAAGAAAAAGATATATCATTGGGCGATCGACTCAATATGGTCTATATGGGTAGTAATGTCGTTTATGGTCGTGGTAAAGCGGTCATCGTCGCTATAGGCATGGATACTGAAATGGGTAAGATCGCTACAGCGATTGCTATGTCTAAAGATGGTGAAACACCATTACAGATTAAATTAAACCAGCTAAGTAAAAGTTTAAGTTATATCGTTTTAGGAATATGTATATTCATCTTTGGATTAAGTGTTGTTCGTTCAGGCTTTGCTAAAGATACGATAATCGATACCTTTATGATCGCTGTTAGTTTAGCTGTAGCTGCTATTCCTGAAGGCTTAGCGGCGGTAGTTACGATCGTCTTGTCTATCGGTGTAACCAACATGTCAAAACGTAATGCGATTATTCGTCGCTTAACGGCTGTTGAGACCCTTGGTTCTGCTCAAGTTATCTGTAGTGATAAAACAGGAACACTAACTCAAAATAAGATGACTGTTGTTGATCAATATACCGATGATAAGATCTTATTAGCTAAAGCTATGACTCTATGTAACGATTCCGTAGTAGATGGCGATAAGGTTATGGGTGAGCCAACAGAGAGTGCTCTTGTGGCCTTTGCCTTAGATATGGGTTT
>CAYNYC010000157.1:0-2507 GCA_964401415.1 uncultured Erysipelotrichaceae bacterium | reverse complement strand
TGTGCAATGTTCTCAGGTAAATAATCACACGTAATTACATAATATCCTAATTCATACTCAAATAAATTATCTGTAAAAAGATATGCTCCATCAGGAAGACCGAAAAACTTCCGAGGGGAATAAAAAGTATCTATACCTTTGATTGGTTTATTATAAAATGCCTGTGAATTGTCTACTATCAAATTCTCACAAACTGAAGCTACTTCTTTTACTTGTTCGTCACAAATACCAAAATAGTTATTATATACGAATACATCATTTTTCTTTATATCTGTAAAATCAAAGATTGGCATAAAATTTGAATCTATAGAGTAAAATTCATATTCAAGGTTTAATTTCATAATTGGCTCGAGCATGACGTCACATGTATAAAAAGGCAAATAGACTTTTTTGTATTTCTTTGCTCTTAAAATATATTCAAATGCATTTCGTCCAGTATTCAAACGTATTGCATTCCTATGATATTCTTCACCCCGTGCTAATTCCAACTCAAAATACCCACCTATACTCATAATAATGAAGTATCAATCTTTATTTCAACATATTTGTGCATATTCTCGATGTAGTAATCCATCTCATTTTGAGAATTAAAAAGAAGAAGAAGTACTCCAATTGCTGCGTTTGCACCGTGAAAAGAATAAACTTTTTCACCATGATGAATATATTGATGAAACTCCTTTATAAATGGATTTAATTCCTTTTTAATTTCAATGCTTTTTAGAACACCTTCTTCATCTGAATGTAAAGCATAATAAGCTGATGTTTGATTATTCTTCTTTGGAACGATTATTTTACTTGAAATGTAACTATCTAGAATAGCATTTACCATGTTAAACCCAGTGCCATATTTGATTGCTTGAGGAACAAAGTGACCTCCACTTCGCGGACCAATTTCCATTATATAAGTTTTCCCATCATTATTGATTCTAGCTTCAATATTTATTGGACCATTTGAAAAACCCGTAAGGTGAATTAATCTGTTAATCTCTTGTTCTAATTGGGATATCGCTTTATCATTGATCTTAGATGGCCATGTAGTGCCACATGGATTATAGATATTTGATTTTGTATTATAAATATGATCACCAAGATAAGAAAAGGCTAGTTTTCCATCAACAACAAATCCGTCACCGTGAATATCACCTAATGAATTATCAATATATTCTTCAGCAATAGCTCTTTTATTTCTTGAAAAAGAAAGTGCATATTCAACTGCAGCTTTTATTTCTGATGAAAAATCGACTCTCGTTATACCTTTACTCCCAGAAGAATCAGTTGGTTTGATAATGATAGGAAAGCTCAATGAAGTGACTTTTTCAAAATCATTTTCATCTAATATACTAACGGATTTAGGAGTATTAAATCCGTTATCTGATAAAAACTTTCTAAATAAATCTTTTTCAGAGAGTAATTGTACACTCTTATAGGAGTTGCCTGGTAACCCCAATTGTTCGGATACATAAGCTGCTGTTGGAGCAGCGGGATCAGAGGCGTAAGCAATGACAAAATCAGGATTGACTTTCTTTGCCAGATCTAAAACACCCTGAAAATCAGTGGTGCTTATATTGTAATACTCATTTGCTAACTTATGACCTGGATTGTCTGGTAAATAATCACATGTAATAATATACCAGCCTCTATTCTTTGCTTCTTGAATTATTGGAACTTGTGCATAAGCTGCACCTAAGAATAAGACTCTTTTTTGCATTAGCTTAAAATTAAACTAGTAATTTTCTCCATATTAGTTTCAGATAGTTCCGAATATATAGGTAAACAAATAACTTCATTTGCAATCTTATGAGCTATTGGTAAATTATTTGCAGCTGCTGATTCCAATCCCTTATACATTGAGAACTCACTGATCAGTGGGTAGAAATACCGACGGCCGTATATGTTGTTCTGTTTTAATTTTTCATACAGTTGATCCCTGCTCATACCATATTCTTTTTCATTTACAAAAATGGGGAAATAAGCATAATTAGAAATAGTATCTATAGGTTCCGAAAGCATAGATATTCCTTTAACATCTTTCAGCAGTTCTCTATATTTGTCTGCTACAATTTTTCTTTTTTTTATACTTTCATCAATCGATTTCAGCTGAAGTAATCCCATAGCTGCCTGTACTTCATTCATCTTTGAGTTAATACCGGGTGCCATAATGGTTGTTTCACCTGCAAACCCAAAGTTCTTAAGATAGTCGATACGCTGTTTTGTTGCACTATCGTGACTGATAATTGCACCACCCTCAAACGTGTTGAATACTTTGGTTGCATGAAAACTGAGGATAGAGAGATCGCCATAATTGAGAATGCTTCCTCCTTTATATTTCACACCAAACGCGTGGGCGGCGTCATAAATCAGCTTTAAGCCGTATATATCGGCTATTTTCTGTATTTGCTCCACATGGCACGGATTGCCATATACATGCACAGGCATGATGGCAGTTGTATTAGGAGTGATGGCTGCTTCTATCTTATCCGGATCAAGATTCCCAAACTCAGGCTCAA
>CAYNYC010000156.1:0-2523 GCA_964401415.1 uncultured Erysipelotrichaceae bacterium | reverse complement strand
CCCGTTTATTGGATGATCAAGAATATTATAACTCCATGGCGCAGGCCAACAACCCCTACGGAGATGGCCAGGCTTGTGAGCGGATCATACAGTTTGTAGGGAAAAAGTGATTGGGGAGTTTTAATAGAAACAGTATGGATTTAATTGAAATCCCTGATGGAAAATGTGGGTTAAGCGTGAAAAAAACTCTATGTTCTGTTAAATATTCGCCAATTTCTTGTTTAATATACTTTATTTACTACTTTTACGTGAAAATATCACGTCTGGTTATTTTAAACAGAACAATTATGCTTATCAGATTTTCCGTTGAGAACTTATTTTCTTTCGGTGAAAGGAAAGAGTTTACCATGATTCCTAATAAAAGGCTCAGGACACTACATCATCACAAATACAATGAAAATGGTTTCGAGATTTTAAAACTCGCATCCATCTATGGGGCAAATGGATCCGGGAAATCAAATTTCATAAAATCAATCAATCTGTTTAAAGAATTTGTAATAGGTAAAACCTCAATTATTGAAATTAAGGAAACGAGGTTTAAATTCAATGAAGATTCGAAGGATTCAAAACAGATCCTGGCTATTGAGTTTATTCAGGATTCAGTACCATTTTATTATGCTATTGAAATAAATGGTACAAGAATAGCCACAGAGGAACTCTATCTTTCGGGTTTGGGTGTACGAAAAGATGAACTAATTTTTGAACGTACATCAAATACTGATAACAAGACTGATATTGTGTTTTCAAGAGAATTTGAAAAAGATGAAACAGTTGAAATGTTTAAGTCGGTCATCAAAGACTTTGTTAATGCCGGTGAGCCGATTCTGAAATTATTATCGAAAAGAGATAATAAGTTCCTGGCAAATACAAAATCAGCTTACAAATGGTTTGATGAAACTTTACAGATAATTAGGCCTAACTCAAAACCTACCCCTCTTGCACATAAAATAGATGTTGATAAGGAATTTAAGAGTTATGCCAAAGATTTAATGTGCTCTTTTAATTTGGGAATCACAGATTTGGTGTCGGAAACAAAAGAAATTCATGAATATTTCGGTGAAGATAATAATAATGAGTTGAATGAAATTGTAAGTGATTTAGTCGAGAATCCCTTCCATATTATCGGAATGAGATCGTCCAATGGAGATGAATTTAATATTGTAAATGAAAAAGATAAAATTGTTGTAAAAACATTAAGAGTAGGGCATAAAGGAAAAGATGACAAGAAGGTTTTATTTGACATAAAAGAAGAGTCAGATGGTACTGTTAGGTTATTGGATTTTGTACAAGCTTTCCAGAGAGTTATATCCAGTAAAAAGGTATATGTAATTGACGAGATTGAGAGAAGTATACATCCTCTGCTCATTAAGGAACTTGTGCAGAAATTTTCCCTGGATGAAAATACCAAAGGACAGATGATTTTTTCAACACATGAATCGAATCTCTTAGATCAAGCCATTTTTCGGTTGGATGAGATATGGTTTACCGAAAAAAACAGAGATGGTGCAACTGACTTATATTCATTAAGTGATTTTAAAGAACATAAGACGATTGATATACAGAAAGGGTATCTCAACGGAAGATATGGTTCAATACCTTTTCTTGGAAATTTGCAGGATCTAAATTGGCATGATTATGATACTTCCGAATAGACCTTTCGAGAGAGTAGCACCCAGCAGAGAAGCAAGGACCGTTTATATTTTTTGTGAAGGAACAAGAAGAGAGTTTGATTACTTCAAATACTTCGTTGAGTTTGATTCTCGTATAAAGGTTGAGGTTCATAAGCTTGATCCACATGATAATAATTCGCCTTTGGGCCTTTTGAAAATTGCTGAAAAGTACATAATAGGCGATGATGAAAATTCCAATCCACTGTATAATTTTGAAGACGATGATCAAGTATGGATAGTTTTGGATGTTGACAACGATATTTACAATTCAAGAGAACCACAAATAGAACAAGTCAGGTGTGAATGTCTGAAAAGAAAGAATTGGTTCCTTACGATAAGTAATCCATGTTTCGAAGTGTGGCTTTATTATCATGTAAATGCTGTAAAACCAGTTGAACTATCAAACAGAGGAGACCATTGGAAACAACTTGTTGACTCAACAATACCAGGAGGTTTTGACTCCAGGAAACATCCTCTACTGATTGAGACAGCATGTGAGAATGCTAAAAATAATTTTCTTTTGAAAGAAAATATGCCTGACTTGGGTTGTACTGAGGTCTACAATCTTGCAAATTCAATCTTACCTTTAGTTGGCGATAAACTTAGAAGAGAATTAAGAAAGCTTGGTATGGTTATTCGTAGTACTACATAAAAATGTCTACGTATAACAACGGTCAAATTCCGAGAATAGACGATGGTTTTCTCTATCATTTTACAACTGCAGATTCTCTCATGAAAATTGTGGAGAATATGACTTTAAAGCTTTCATCTTTCACTTTTTTGAATGACCTGAACGAGGATGAGTTGAGTTGTGAAAGTAGTGGGGGGATGGATGCTATTCATATACGGAATT
>CAYNYC010000155.1:0-2537 GCA_964401415.1 uncultured Erysipelotrichaceae bacterium | reverse complement strand
TCAATGGGGTTGGCATACCACTGTTGGTACCTAGTGCCAATATTTCATCACTTACTCCAGCTTTAACCCATCAAGAAGTACTTGAGCAGCTAGATGGAACAATTCATGGTGTAGTCATGGGTAAATGTACTAATGGCGTACCAAGTACGATCATCAGCACGATCGATGATAAACTTAAGGTATTAAGACAAGGTCCAATTGCCTTAGAAGACATAGAAAGAGCTTTAGAGGACACAACATGCAAGACAAAGAATTAGCTAGACTGATCAAGCTTGAAGAAGGCCGCCAACAAGATAACATTGAATTGATCGCTTCAGAAAACTATACATCACAAGCAGTTAGAGAGGTAACTGGTAGTATCCTAACCAATAAGTACGCTGAAGGTTATCCGGGTAAACGATATTATGGTGGTTGTGAATATGTAGATCAGATTGAAGATTTAGCGCGAACGCGTTTATGTGAGTTATTTGATGGAGAGCACGCTAATGTTCAACCTCATTCAGGTTCACAAGCCAATATGGCTGTATATCTAACCGCGCTTGATATTGGTGACCGGGTATTAGGAATGGATCTATCAGCTGGTGGGCATTTGACTCATGGTCATAAACTTAATTTTTCAGGTAAACTATATGAATTTTATAGTTATGGCGTAGATCCTAAAACCGAAATGATTGACTATGACAATGTGCGCAAGATCGCTTGTGAAGTTAAACCAAAATTGATCGTAGCCGGTGCTAGTGCATATTCGCGTTTTATCGATTATCAATTATTTGCGGATATCGCAAAAGAAATTGGAGCCTTATTAATGGTGGATATGGCCCATGTGGCGGGGCTGATCGCTGCGGGACTTCATCCCAATCCCGTCCCTTACGCCGACTTTGTGACAACAACAACACATAAAACTTTAAGGGGTCCGCGCGGTGGAGCTATTATCTGTAAAAAAGAATATGCTAGTGCTTTAGATCGTAATGTTTTTCCAGGAGTACAGGGTGGACCCTTAGTTCATGTGATCGCTGGTAAAGCTGTTTGTTTTTATGAAGCAGCTCAACCTGATTTTGTGACTTATCAAAAACAGGTAATAGCTAACGCTAAAGCATTTAGTACGGCACTTGAAGCACAAGGCTTTAGGATTGTTAGTGGTACTACTGATAATCATATGTTATTGGTGGACACAAAGTCTTCATTTAATCTAACAGGGATAGTTTTAGAGAAATTGTTAGATAAAGTACTTATTACATGTAATAAGAACGCGATACCTTTTGATACAGAACGACCAATGACGACCAGTGGTATTCGATTAGGTAGTCCAGCCATGACAACCAGAGGATTTAAAGAGAAGGAATTTATTAAAGTAGCCGAATTGATCAAAGCTGTAGTTGATCATCAAGATGATCAACTCGCTCTAGCTAAGATCAAGCAAGAAGTATTAAATCTGACAAAGGCGCATCCTGTAACCGTTTGCGTATGAAATATCTATAGCGAAAATTGCTTGTTATGATATAATTGACGGGGTGATAAAATATGTTAAAAGTATTAGACCATCCGCTTATAACCCATAAGTTGGCTTATATGCGTGATGAAAAGACAGGGACAAAGGATTTCAGTCAACATCTTGATGAAATTGCTAGTCTAATGGCTTATGAAGTTTCACGTGATTTACCAGTAAAGGATGTTTGTATCAAAACACCAATGGGTTTATGTGATACGTATGAGTTAGCAGCGGAAGTTGTATTAGTACCGATCTTAAGAGCAGGGCTTGGAATGGTTAATGGTATTCGTAATATCATACCAACAGCCAAGGTTGGCTTTGTTGGCCTTTATCGTGATGAAGAAACACTTCAACCACATGAATACTATGCGAAGTTTCCTGAAGGGTTAGAAGATGCGGTAGTTATGGTCTTAGATCCGATGTTGGCAACTGGTGGTTCGGCCAGTGCCGCCATTGATATGGTGAAAAAAAGAGGAGCTAAAACGATCAAACTTGTATGCTTAGTTGGTGTTCCTGAAGGCGTTGAATTGATTGAAAAAGATCATCCCGATGTCGACATTTATTTAGCAGCACTAGATGAAAAACTTAATGAAGTTGGCTATATCGTTCCCGGGCTTGGTGATGCCGGTGATAGGATATTTGGTACAAAATAAACTAAATGTCAAATAAAGAACAGAGAGTATCAGCCTTAACAGCTATATTATTAGCTGTTATAATGTATTTTGTTGATTTTCGTATTAGTACGGGAATCATCTTAGGATATCTAGCTAGTAGCTTTCATCTTTATCTTATTACGATCAGTATGGATAATATGCTTAAAAGTGGCAGAGTGAATATGTTTATTGTCATGTTAGGTTCAATGCTTAGATATGTCATTATTGCATTCCCACTTGTGATCGCTTTGATCTTACCACAGTATTTCAACATCTTTGGAGCAGCTGGTGGGTTTATCTTATACAAAGTCGTTTTAATAGCCTTTGCGGTATTTTATAAAGATTAGGAGTGAGTTTATGGTTGTTCAATCAGCGGTTTATGGAATCATCTTAGT
>CAYNYC010000154.1:0-2572 GCA_964401415.1 uncultured Erysipelotrichaceae bacterium | reverse complement strand
AAAATTCCTTTTGTACATATGATAAACAGTTGATTATTCCAGGATGTGCACAACCAACAAAGATAAATAGTCTTCGTTTGGTTTCTATTACTAACAATTGTTCATCAATCAATTTATCAGCAATCATTCCAGCATCTGTCTTGATAAAGAAACCCTTAGGTAGATCTTCAAATAATACGGTGTGAGGTATGTTTGTTAGTAATGTCATGTTTTCATTGATCTTTACATTTCCATCAATGATCGTGTATTCATTTTCAACAAGAGGGCTTTCAAAACTAACATTATGATATGATAAATCTTGATCATCACCAGCAAATTTATCAGCGAAAGCTTTTTCTTGAATATATACTTTTGGAGCTTTTGCTAGTTTCGGTAAGAATTTAATACCACCCCCATGATCATAATGGCCATGACTGATTATGACTTAATCTGTATTATGTTTATCGATATTCGATTTGACAGCTTTTTTTGTGAAACATCACTTTGTCCTGTATCAAATAAGGTATATGTATGATCATGTTCAATAAAAAGCGACAACCCATGCTCTGCTATATAACCACGTTTGTGCACCTTATTATCAACTAACACTGTTATTTTCATATCATGTACTCCTTATCTTTCATTTAAATCATTAGTTTTTGTATGTCAATAACTAAATTACTGAAAAAAGCACCTTATATCGATAAGGTGCTTAACATCAATATGACTCAATTATTACTGACTATATATTGAATAGTTTTTGATCATGTCTTTTAAATAAGAATCGACCAACATAAGTCAAGAAGAAACTCATCGTCGATATCACAACAATCGCTGCTCCAGTTGATATATTAAGTTCATATGATATCCAAATACCAATAAAACTAAATAGATTGCCAAAGATGATCGCGTATATCATGCGTTTCTTGAGATTGTTGGTTAACATACCCGCAGTAGCAGCTGGTGCAGTTAATAAAGCGATAACCAAGATTATTCCCACAACGCGTATTAAAACAACAACGGTAATAGCAATTAAGATCATCAATAGATATTCCAAAAAAGCTGTCTTAACACCTATGATTGTCGCAAACTCATCATCAAATAGATAACTCTTCCAATAATCGAATAAAGAGACAATTAAAACAACAACAATTAAGGTCGCCGCTAACATTAAATACAAATTTGCACGTGTTACTGACAATATGTTACCAAATAAATATGAATTAAGATCAGGCGGATAACCTGGCATAAGGGTAATAAAGATCACTCCCAAAGCCATTCCAAATGACCAAAACAAGCCAATGATCACGTCTGATCTAACAATATTATTTCTTTTGATATATCCAATTCCTAATGCTGCAAGCAGTGAAAAAATAAAAGCACCAATGATTGGTTCAAATTTTAAAAGAAAACCTAAACCTACTCCACCATATGAGGTGTGAGCTATTCCTCCACTCATCATCACTAATTTTTTTTCTACAATAATAACCCCAATAATCCCACAAACAATGCTAGCTAATATGCCAGCCA
Source organism: uncultured Erysipelotrichaceae bacterium (assembly GCA_964401415.1). Lineage (GTDB taxonomy): Bacteria > Bacillota_I > Bacilli_A > Erysipelotrichales > Erysipelotrichaceae > JAQUCI01. The sequence continues at coordinate 1,063 of CAYNYC010000154.1, read as the reverse complement.
TAACGGCGTTTTGTAAGAACTGATATTCAAATAGTGAACTAATCATGATTATGCTCCTGTTGGTGTTTATTTAGCACCCGATGAGGTACACCATGGGCGATCAAATCCACTGGACAACCATAAAGCTTATTAATTGTACCTTCTGATAATTCTGGCTTGCCATGATAGATCAAACTCTGATTCATACAAGCTAAACTATGAACTTGTGATGAGATGGCCATCGTATCATGAGTGACCAAAATGATCGTCATATTTTTATTGAGCTCCGCTAATAATTCGTAGATGTTACTACGAGAAGAAGCATCTACGCTCGCTGTTGGCTCATCTAATAAAAGTATTCTTGGTTTAGTGGCTAACGCTCTAGCAATTAACATCTTTTGGAATTCTCCGCCTGATAATTCTGATATCTGTCGTTGGCTTAATTCCTTTAATCCAACTTTATCGAGCAACTCATCAACAAAGTCTTTATCCGTTTGTGCATACCGATGAAACAAGGTCACTCCTTTTTTCAGGGTTCCTGATAAAACGACTTCACCAACAGTAATTGGGAACTTCTTATCAACTTCTGAAAATTGTGGAACATAACCAATCAAGCTTCTGCCGATTCCCACATCTTTACCATAGATCTTGATACTTCCTTTATTGATTGGTACCAACCCTAAAATAGCTTTCAATAAAGTTGACTTCCCACTGCCGTTTGGTCCAACGATTCCAAGATATTCTTTATCACCAACATTAAAACTAACATTATCAACGGCACATGTTTTATCGTAATAAACACTAAGATCTTTTATATTGATTGATCCTTCACTAATTAGATCATTCACTTTAAAACCTCAGCTAGTGTTTCGATTATTTTTAATAGATTAGGGATATAGTCTTCGGCTAATGGTTCAAGTTCAACAGTCACTCCATCAATTTCTTCCGCAAAAGCCTTTGATTGACTACTATCTATCTCTGATTGATAAAAGACAGCTTTGATATTTTCACTAATTGCCAGATCAACCATGTCTTGTAGATGCTGAGGAGTCGCCTCTTTACCTTCTTCTTCTAATACATACAT
>CAYNYC010000153.1:0-2606 GCA_964401415.1 uncultured Erysipelotrichaceae bacterium | reverse complement strand
TTTAAAGATTTTCGTATCGATGTGACAGCCAATCGTAATGTGACACGCAACTTCTCGGAATACTACGTTCCCAATGCACAAGGCGAATATAAATCCTATACCCCGCAAACAACCGGGACTTTTTCAAGCTCTTTCTTCGCTTTGTCCACCTTCTTCAGCGATAACGAAGATGTGTTCCAAAATTTTAAAATTCTCCGCCGCGAATTGGCCGACCGCTATTCTATGATGAACGAAAATTCTAACGGGATTATCGATACCGCAACAGGATATCCTTTCGGCTACTCTGCTACCTCGCAGGATGTGCTCATTGCCGCCTTCTTGGCTGCCTACGGCGGACAAAATGCTAAAAAACTCGATATATCTTCCCCGTTCGTAAAAGTACCACTTCCCAACTGGCGTCTTAATTACACCGGATTGACCAAAATTAAAGGAGTGAATAAGGTGTTCCAAAATTTGTCCCTCAATCATGCCTACGTTTCTAATTATTCCGTTGGTAACTATGCTTCCAATCTTAATTATGGCGAAGATGCCAATGGAATGCCCAATAAACTCGATGCCAATCGTAATTTTATTCCGACCTACGAAATAGGACAAGTAACCCTCACCGAACAGTTTAGTCCTCTTATCGGGCTCGATATGACCTTCACCAACAGTCTGCTCTTCAAAGTTGAATATAAGAAAAGCCGGAATATCTCTCTGAGCTTTGCTAATAACCAAATTACCGAAGTCAATTCTCAGGAGTTTACCTTCGGCGGCGGCTACCGTTTTAAAGATATTACCATCGGATTTATCTTCTCCGGAATGAAACGTCAAGTAGTCAGCGATCTCAACCTGACGGTCAATTTCTCCCTTCGCGACAATAAAACCATCCTCCGAAAAATCGTCGAAGACCTTACTCAAGTATCTTCCGGAATGCTCACCATGACCATCAATGTTTCCGCCGATTACCAAATAAGCAACATGGTCGGGTTGGCCTTCTTCTACGACCACATCATCAATCGTCCGTACATCTCCAACCAATATAACAACATGAACATCAACGCCGGAATCAAAGTCCGCCTCATGCTCTCTCAATAGGCAATCCGGGTATAAAGAGTTATGCCAAATACTTAAAGGTGGGATAATGTTGTTTTAAAAGGTGGGATGTTCCGGATGCCTTGTTTCAAATACAAAGATATAAAATAATTTATACTTTGATAACACTTTTTTAAAAAGTTATTAACAATTTTCATTTTGATTGATACTATCCCAAAACGTGTGTAAAACTCAATTTTCATCTTTCTTATTACTAAAGGGAGATCAATAATCGTCAAATCGCTAATATTTTTTGTCCCTTTTCGTCTATAATTATTTTTTTGTTCTCAAATGTTGTCACCAATGCAAATCCATTATAAAATGGTTCAACGGCTAAATATCGCTGTTGATAGACTTCATTTCCTTCTAAAGTGATATGAAACCAACCATTTCTGTCTTTTGCTGTAGCAAAATTCTTGTGAAATACGCCCAAATCATAAAATTCTTTGTTATTGATAGTATTCCCGTCTATATCAATATGTCGAAAAAAACCATTTGGTTGTTTTACACAAGCAATTCCGTCTTTGTAGTCTCCTGCATATAAATAGTTTTCGGAATAAATCCTATTTCCTTGTAAATCTATATGAAAATAGTTGCCGCCGAAATCCCTTACAGAACAGTGTTTTTCTTGATAGTTACCGCACCACGCATAGAGTTCTCTATAAAAACGGTTGCCTTTAATATCAATATGAAAACAATTATTTTGCTTATCTGTAACGGCTGCTCTTTCGCAATAAAAGCCGAATGTTCTTCGGTAACGTTGTTCATATACAGCATCCCCATTTATATCAATATGATACCACCCAGATTCGTCGTGTACCGGAGCTAATCCAGGCATGTGAAACTTTAACACTTCTATAAATGTTTTATCAAAAGCAACTTCACCATTTATTATAAACCGTGTGTGATCGGTTGAGATTTGTATTTCTTTCCAATTCATAAATTTGTAAACAATTGATTGTCAATAATAAGAGCATCTAATTTCATTTTTTTTGCTGAATCAACAGCATTTTGTGGCGTATGAACTATCGGCTCGCCTTGAACATTAAAAGAGGTATTGATAAGTGCCAAAACTTGATAGTTATCGTACAAATATTTTAATAATTGATACATAAACAAATTGTCTTCTTTTTCAATTACTTGTATTCTTGCCGTTTGATTAACGTGTACAACTCCTTCCAAAGATTTGCAATATTCTTCTTTAATGGTAAAGTCCATTAGCATATATTTTGAAAGTTGGTGAACCGTTTGCTGCGTGACCATTTTTGCCACTTCTTTAAGCATAATTGGAGCAACAGGTCGATACCATTCTCGTTTTTTTACGTCCATACTTAATTTTCTGGATAATTCTTTATTATTTGCCAAAGCCAATAAACTACGATTACCTAAAGCACGAGGTCCTATTTCTGCATTCCCGTTACAAACGCCTATAATTCCGCCTTTTAATAAAATATCAGCAACAGCTTTAATCAATTCTTTTGAAACCGGATTTGTTTGTGATTTTTCCAATCCAACATTGCATAAATACGGGG
>CAYNYC010000152.1:0-2638 GCA_964401415.1 uncultured Erysipelotrichaceae bacterium | reverse complement strand
GATATTTTTTAGTTGCATGTTTCCTTTTTTTGCCTTACGCCTAACGTTTAGTATAAGAATAGTAGCCGATTGCGGGTATCATTCCTGTCAAGATGCACAACAGTTGAAGCGGGCTACAACCCTTGAAATTACTACCGAACCGGCTATTATTTTTATACATTGTTATGCAAAGTGTATTCTTCATCCAACTTTTTAGAATAATTCTTAAGTCCTTCTATAGATTTTAGTACAAAAGTATTTTTAGGCTCAACAGAATACCAAAAATATAAATAGCCTAATAATCTCTCTAAATATATAGGGTCATAAGAGTTTATATTTTTCTGATGAACGAACAAACCTTTTGACAAAATATGGTAAACCTTTTGTCGCACTTCTCTTTTTGTTTTTTTAGGAATCGTTAATTTTCCAGAGGAAATTGAAATTCCAGTAACAATCTTTTGCTTTTTTTCATTTAGCAATTTGGTTTTACTTGGGTTGACAACAAATCCTTCATCAGCAACAATCTTTTCAATATAGGTAATTAGTCTTACAGGTAGCGATTTCCCTGAAAAAGTGAAGTCATCTGCATATCTTGTATATTTCAAATCAAACTTTTCAGCGATGCCAGTTAATCTGTAGTCAAGTCTTTTTGTGATTATATTACTTAGTGCGGGGCTTGTCACAGCACCTTGTGGAAGTTCTTGATTACAACAACAAACTGAAGCTAGATAGTATGATATTTTTTTCGTGTACCCTAAATTTCGAAATATTGATATAATTCTGTTTATTTTAATTGATGGGAAGAAATTCTCAATATCCATTTTCAAAAGATATTTTTGATTAAGATGTTCCCTCGCATTATCAACTATTGAAACATTTTTTATAAATCCTTTTGAGTTTTTATGTAATGGCTGTTGAATTAAGATGTTTTCATAAATCCACCTTTGTGCATTTAAAAGAACTGGATATGGTGCTGAAATCTGTCGAATTCCACCATTTCTTTTAGGAATTTCGAAGTCATAGTAGAATGAACTAGGTTTTGATATTATACTAGCAAGAACATTTTTCTGTATACCAAATAACTCCGCTAAATGATTAAAATCAATAATCACAGGAGTATTATTCAAAATCAAATTCTGAACATATTGAGTCAATGCTTCCTGCGTTTTCTTTCCTCTAATATTCTCAGAGAAAGAATTTCGCCATTTTTCTATTTCTATTATATGTTCTTCCTTCATTTTCAATTAAAAAGAGGATGGGAAAACTACTTTCAATGAAATTTATTCCTAGTACTAAATCCTACGCAGTAGATTTTGTACTGTAATTCCGTTAGGAATTACAGTAGTGTGGGCTTTTTCTGCCCACACTACTGTGGTTAACTATAGCGTTACTCAACGAGGCGAATGCACCTCAACGTGCTAGTTTCATTTCCCATCCTCTAAGTTTTTAAATATTTCTTTATCTATTTTCTTTCTATTTGGTATGTATATATCATTAATCCCTAAAATTTCTTGCGTCATCTCGTCTGGAATATTCTTCCAGTATTTTGATTTCTCTTTTAAGAACAGTTCTCTTCTATTTCCAATAATCCATTTTATGCCAATCTCATTAAGAATTACATTTTGTTCTTCTATAACAATTAATCCAGCATCTTTAAATTTCTTTAATGTTCTCCCTAATTGAGCAGGAGACAACTTATATTTCTCATGAAAAAAATAGAAATCTACTTTTTCTCTTAAATATAGCTCCTTGAGCAATTCTATGTCTTCACTATATAAATCCATCATATTCGATTAAATAGTGTTTTTCTTGAAACACCTCCTTTATAAAAAGGCCACCAAAATATTGGAAAAACGTTATTTGGGATGTTATTAGCTTCTAAAGCATATAGTGCCTCTGACCTTTTATACCCAAATCTAGGAAGCTTTTTTCCATGATATTCTTTTTTAAGTTTTTTTTCTAATTGTTCCATTGATTGTGTTGCAGCGTCTCTTTCTCCCTCTTCAATTAGCTCATTTATTCCTTTTTTTAACCAATGAACAGAATAGTAATCCACATCCAAACCATCCAAAATTTCTTTCGAAAATTCCATAGCTGCGAGGCTAATTATTTTAATGGTAACACCTTTTAAAACACGATTTTCGATGGTAGACTTTAAATATTTCAGTTTTCTATCAATAGTATCTCCAGTTCCTATAAAATCATCAACTAAAATAATATTTGAATTATCAGGAATCTCATTTGCTCCTTTAGGCAATGAATTATAAAAATTAGACTCTTTCCAATTAACAGAGAACTTATTCTTTAAGATTTGTATAATGCTTTGAGAACCGTCTGGCTTATCATCTCCACATGTTGCAACAAGAAATGTGTTTGAAGGTTTTAACTCCCAAATTGATTCAATTTGATTCGAAAGATTTTTACTTGCTTCTATCAACTTTCGTCCATCGATATATGAAAAATTCTTAATCAGATGTTCAATTAAATCTTTTTGTTCATTATTATCAGAAAGACACCATAATTCGAACAGAGCTTCAGGTTCATAGGTCAACCACTCAAATTCCATATGAAGCTGAGTAAGTTTTACAAAATCAACGGAATCGATTCTGTTATTAGCTCTATTTATTATTGTCTCGTTCATTCTTTACATTTTGCATAA
>CAYNYC010000151.1:0-2675 GCA_964401415.1 uncultured Erysipelotrichaceae bacterium | reverse complement strand
CGTTTTCCTGTTTCTCCTTTTAGTTGTACCCCCGGCTTGAAGTTGATGATTCTGAGTTTCTTTTTCATATTCTGCACAAAATCGTCGGCAATATAAAATATTTCATTAACTTTGTCTGTTGTGATCACAGGGCTGAAGTTATATTTGCTTGATAATCAGTTATAAATTACATGTAATCTCCTTATATCTCAACTTTTTTTATGCTTCTTATCCCAAACTCACATTATTAGTTTATACTTTGTTTTTTTATATCTTTGTTTTTACAATTGAGTTTTGAGTCCTCTCCGATAACCCTGTTTTTCTAAATTGCAGAAAAACGCGGGTTTTCTCGAGGATTGTAAATTATTCTGTCAATCGAAAATATGTTCGCAATATCACGGATATTGAAGCAAAATTTCACTATTTATTGAGGCATTTTTAGCCCTGAAAGCGCTCTCTTACTTATTTGCGTATGATAATCATTATCCCGGCGAAGGGTCTCGTGGATCAGCTCGTAACGGGTGTACCAGGCTATGTTGCTGCCGATGAGCTTGCTGTCCATGCGCACCTGCTTGCCACTCACGTTGAACTCGAGCAACCACTAAGGTGATGAATATTAATAATATACGCAAATATTTCAAAGAACATTCTCGGGTGAAAAATACCCTTTATGATAAACGGGATAAAAACAAAATAATAATCAACTAAATGTCCTGCCGACTTTTCGGTGTGGACTCAAAATTTGTTTTTAAAATTATTCCGGTTATGGCTGATTAAGCCTGTTCCCTACTGCCCCACCAGGGTGGATGAGGGAAAATTGTTCCAGCCGGTAACCGGTTTCTTCCATAATGGCCACCAGCATGGCATCGAAAACGGCTACTGTTGCAATAAAACTGGCTGTGGCCATCACATTGAATATATCACTTTCCTTTTCAATTTTAAGGGGAACAACCACCTGTGCCTTTTCTGCTAGCGGAGAATACAAATTTTCGGTAACGGCGATGAGCACTGCATTTTTTTTGTTGCATACATCAACAACCGGAAGCAGTTCGGCAGTTTTGCCACCTCGTGAAACCATCACAACCGCATCTCCGTTTTTGATACACCCCATTCCGCCATGCAGTGCTTCTGCAGGGGAAAGAAATTGCGCGTTCCGTTCGATACAACATAGTGAATGGGAAAATTTTTTCGCTGCAATGCCGGAGGACCCGCTGGCGCAGGTGATTATTTTTGGGCAGGTGCTTAAGACGTCAACTGCTTTGCCAAAACTTTCCATATCCAGGTAACCGATGACATCAGATATCGCATCCCTTTCAATTTCGAGGGACTTTTTTGCTGTTTGTAAAGATTTATTCTTCATAATTTAGCCAATTAGCTCATTTTGTTCTGTCCTGATTTTTTCAGTAAGTTGCTCCCAGCTATCTATTTCTTCGAAGATATTTTCACAGTAAAGGCTTTCCCTGCCAGCCATGGCTGCATACCTGATTGCCATTTCAGGAGTATCTCCGTTTAAAACAGCGGTAAGAAATGCCGCTACTGCCGTATCTCCTGCGCCTGTTGCGTTTACAGATCGTAAACTGTCAACACGATAGGCATTACACATGATTTCACGGTTGTTCCATATTTCTTTATCTAAAAAAACGCCTGCCTCTTTATTTAAGGAAGAAACATTGCCAGTAACCAGATATGCTCCCCGATGTCCCATTTTTATCAACACAACTTTGACACCCAAATCAATAATCCTACGTCCCAGTTCTTTTAACAGGTCAATATTAATTCTGTCGATGATTTCTGTGTTTCCGGGCATGGACTGTATTTCAGTATATTTCCCCGGTGCCATCGCTTGAAGCAGCTCTTCCAGGCTGGGGACAAAAATATCTACGAAGGGCAGCGTTTTTTTCAGTATCTCCGGCCAATTTACTTTCCCCGATTCGCTTTCCAGGTCGGGCAGGCTAAAATCGAGGGAGGTAATAATCCCCATCTTTTGTACTTCCGTAAATAACTGGACCAGTTGCAACCCGTTGTTCAACCAGAACTGTCTCAGCAGTGGTGGATAACCAAAATGGAAAAGACTGGATTTATTTATCGTTTCAAAGTCGATATGATCCATACCAAAGATTTGGTTGCAGCCCGGTGATTCCAGGAAAATACGGTCAACTCCCGGAGGGGCGAGGACTATACTGTATGCTGTATTTACTTCCCCGGTTTTGACCATCCCGTCTGAGATGCCATAGTCGGATAACCGGGTTTCTGCTATATTACCAATGATATCATTGCCAATCAACCCGTTTAAAAATACCTTCTTCCGAAATTTTTTCATGGCCAGCCCTGTATTGGGGACAACACCACCCAGGTTAAAACCCAACCCTCCAATTTCAACTAATTTCCCAGGTTTTAACAGGTCGGAAATTTCTGTTGCGGGTGAATCTTTCCTGAAATCCGGAGTCAAATCAACACAGGTATAACCGGCAATAACGGCATCGTACTGTTTTTCCATAACCTGTACTCCTAAACAACTTCAATGTTATTTAAATAGCAGTAGTCCTTCAATACCCCGGTATGGTCGCCATAAACAATAATATAATGCTGACCTGCTACTTTTTGAGCAAATTCATCAACCGGAACATCCAGATGGATGTCAAGGCTGGGCAATTGCGGGGCGGGATAATCCCAGCCGGCCTCTTCCCATGCTTTTA
>CAYNYC010000150.1:0-2689 GCA_964401415.1 uncultured Erysipelotrichaceae bacterium | reverse complement strand
CCCAGATTGGCCCCTGTTGGACCGGAGTTCGAATCTCCGCGTCTCCACCAATAATTACGTAGATCAAGTCTACGACTGAATAAAATGGGTTTCAAAAAATCCCTCTTTTCGTGTGTTTATAACACTTTACACGGAAAAGAGGGGTTTTCGTTATGAATAAGAAAGCGTGAACTGAACATATCACAAAGGGCCCGGGAGGAAGTCACCCGGGCCCTTTGTGATATTACTTTTATCTATGCTCTGTTTATTTCCTCTAATATTGCGTCAAGTTGCTCATACGTTACACTTCCATCTCCAAAGTTTATAGCTGCTCGTAGAGGCATGACTTTTACCATATTTGCAACCATCATTTCCATTACAGCCTGTTCCGCTGCGCTGCTTTCTTTAGCATCATCACCCTTAAAGAGGGATGCAACCGAATCCCAGAGCGGCTTACATGCTTCCATTGCCTTGGGATCTTCCATTACATCGGCAAAATTGGAGCTGGTCGTATAAACTACAGGTAATTTGACTGTTGATTCTACGACAATTGTTTTTTTACAGATAATATCCCTTGAGGATTTTCCAATAAGGATATCAAACTCTCCCGTTTCTACATGCCAGTCTTTTATTTCTGTGTTGTAGTATGCAAAAGCACGTTTCCCCAGTTCAAAAGAGACCGTTTTGGTCTCTCCGGGATTTAATGTTACTTTTTCAAAACCTTTAAGTTCTTTGATAGGGCGAATAACCGTACTCTCTCGATCACCTACATATAGTTGTACAACTTCTTTACCCGCCACATCTCCTGTATTAGTCACGTCTACTTTTACGGTCAGGACATCCGTGTCTTTAATAGTATCTGCGCTGACTTTTAAATTAGAGTAATCAAATGTTGTATAACTCAATCCGTGTCCAAATGGAAATAGTACATCTAATTTCTTTTTGTCATAATAACGGTAGCCTACAAAGATCCCTTCTCGATATTCTACTCTGTCTTTTTCACCAAAATAGAATAGGTAAGATGGGTTATCTTCCAGCCTTAATGGGAAGGTTTCTGCCAATTTACCGCTTGGGTTAACATCGCCAAACAAGACATCGACAGTAGCACTTCCTACATTCTGACCACCTAGGTACAATTCCAAAATGCCTTTTACATCGTTTACCCAGGGCATCTCTACAGGAGATCCATTGTGTAATACAACCACCGTGTTGGGTTGAACTGCCGCGACCTCACTTATCAATTTATTTTGGCAATTTGGAATAGACATATGACTCCTGTCATATCCTTCAGACTCAAATATATCCGGCAGACCTGCAAAGATAACAGCGACCTTTGCGTTTTTTGCAACTCTGACGGCTTCCTTCATCAAGGCTTCATCTACTTTATCTTCTTCTACGTTATATCCCTTTGCATAGGTAATATTTTTGGCACCTTTCATAGCTTCTAAGGCACTTGTGATTTTAAAACAATTGATATGAGAGCTTCCTCCACCTTGGAATCTGGGTTTTTCTGCAAAAGCACCGATAAAAGCAATATCGTCATCTTTCTTAAGAGGAAGAATTCCATCATTCTTTAAAAGAACCATGCATTCCGACACGATCTTCCCGGATAACCGGTGATGTTCCTCTTTATCATAGACGGCACCGGATTTTCTGTTTTTAAGATACCTGTCGTGAACAGTTAAGATCCTTTCTACAGCCCGATCTAAGACTTTTTCATCGAGAGTGCCGTTCTTTACAGCAGCTACGATCCTCTCATCATTCATGCGTCTGGAAGAGGGCATTTCAATTTCAAGTCCTGCTTTAAGTGCTTCAACTCGGTCGCTGACAGCTCCCCAGTCACTCACAACATAACCATCAAATCCCCATTCGTCTCTTAAGACATCTGTTAAATAAATTGGGTTTTCTGATGCAAAGACCCCGTTTACTTTGTTATATGAGCACATGACCGTCCAAGGTTTGGCGTTTACAACTACTCCTTCAAAAGTTGCTAAATAAATTTCTCTTAGTGTTCTCTCATCAATATCCGAACTGGAAGACATCCGCCTGTGTTCTTGGTTATTAGCTAAAAAATGTTTTAGGCTTGTTCCGATATTTTTACTCTGCACGCCATTTACATAACCTGTTGCCATTTCCGTTGATAAATAAGGATCCTCACTGAGGAATTCAAAATTTCTACCGCAGATAGGGGAGCGCTTGATATTTACTCCCGGTCCAAGAAGAATACTGACTTCCTCTGCCTGACATTCATCTCCCAGTGCTTCTCCCATTTCCATAATCAAGTCTCTATCAAAAGAAGCCGCGATAGCAGATGCTGTTGGGAAACAAATTGCCTCAACACTTCCGGATACTCCCAGGTGGTCTCCACCTGTAGCCTGTTTGCGAAGCCCATGCGGTCCGTCACTTAACATTACTCCTTGTACACCAAGGCGTTCTATATCCTTTGTAAACCAGAAATTTCTCCCGGAACATAGCCCTGCTTTCTCTTCCAGTGTCATTTGTGAGATAATCTTTTGAAAATCCATTAATATTGCCTCCCCTTTTAATAAATTTATTTCCACTTTTGGCGTCAAAATGATTTTTAACCCCGTTTAATACATGATCCTAAGGATTGTAACAGTAATCATAATGCCTTTCAATCAACATTTATTTTCACCACTGTCCAAGATGCTTGCCGGTCGAAGCATCAATCTGGCACGGCATATGCAAA
>CAYNYC010000149.1:0-2713 GCA_964401415.1 uncultured Erysipelotrichaceae bacterium | reverse complement strand
ACTCTTTTATTATTTGTCATTTTAATCACCAACAAAATTATAACATTTTAATTCTAGTTTGTGAACAAATTATTATAATGAACAAAGCTCAAGTCCTGGATCTGCCCCTAAAGTAAGATCGGCGATTATCCCTTTACGATAAGCAATTTCAGCAGCGATAGCGACCATAGTCGCATTATCTGTACAACAATATAATGGTGGAATCGTAAGTTTTAGATCATCGCGATCTTTAAATTCTTCACTCATCCGTAATCGTAAATACGAGTTAGCCGCCACTCCTCCTGCCAAAACCACATGTTTTGGTTGATATAGTTCAACCGCAAGTTTGACTCTTTTCATTAATTGTTCTATCACATTGTGTTGAAAAGTGTATGCGACATCGGCGATGATCAGATCACGACCATTTCTTTCTTCGCGTGCTTTTAATTGTAAAACAGCACTTTTAATACCCGAAAAAGAGAAATTAAGCTGATCATCAGTCTTTACTTCTGGTAAATGATAGTTTTCTTTGCCCTCTTTGGCAAGTTTATCGATTGCCACACCACCTGGATATGTTAACCCTAAGACACGAGCTACTTTGTCATACGCCTCACCAATAGCATCATCTTGGGTAGCGCCAATAATCTTAAAATCATATTCTTCTTTAAGATAGATTAGTTCAGTATGTCCACCCGATACAACAAGCGCCAATAGTGGATATTCAATATTGTCAACTAAGGCATTCGCATAAATATGTCCAGCAAGATGATGAACTGGTATTATCGGCTTTTGATAGTACCAAGCCAACGTCTTTGCGGCTTGAACTCCAACATGAAGACATCCAATCAAACCAGGACCTTGGGTTACGGCGATTGCATCAATATCTTCCATACTTAAATTAGCTTTAGATAAAGCTTCATTTAAAACGATCGTTATATTTTCGATGTGCATTCTAGAAGCAATCTCTGGAACTACTCCACCATATTTGGCATGGGTATCGATTTGTGATGATACAACAGCTGCCAATACATCTGTTTTATTTCTTACAATTGAAACAGCCGTTTCATCACAACTGCTTTCTATAGCTAATATGATCATAACTTACTCGCTTCCTAATGCTTTCACCATATAATAAGCATCTTCAAAATTGTCTTTATAGTAGCCTTTTTTAATGTTGATATTAATAAAGCCATTCTTTTTGTAGAAATTGATCGCTTTACGATTAGATACTCTAACCTCTAAACTGATCATCTCACAACCGTTATCATTAGCTTCTTTAAGAATCATGTTCATCGCAAGTTGACCCCAACCCTGATGTTGGTATTCAGGTAAGATCGCAATATTGGTGATTGTGGCTGAATCAAAAGTGACCCACATACCAGCATAACCAATGATCTTATCATCGGTTTCAATTACCCAATAATGACTGAAGGGGTTATCACATATCTCATATTTAAAAGCTTCTTCACGCCAGTTATCATTGAAGACAATCTCTTCAATTTTTACAACTTCATCAATATCAGTTATTAACATCTTTCTTATCATATGTTAGGTTTGTACTCACTAGCTTCTTTAAAATAAACTGGTTTTAATAGATCAACGTTATCAACTTTTGTCCAATAAGACTTGCAGACTAGAAAATTACTAACAATATCTGGGTAATTATCTTCATAACCAATAAGCTTGCCATCACCGATGATCAAGGTATCATCACTAATTTGTTCATGTATATCATCTAGTTTTAAGATCATTTCATCGCCTATGTGATTGTTATACCTACCACAATAGGCTCGCTTACCACGAGCATCTAAAATGACTAGAGCATTGCGATCTCCTGCATAAAGCCGCAGGGTTGAAATAGTAAATATCTCAATATCCGTTAAACTTCCTAATAGTTTAGCGATTGTCATAGCGATTCTTACGCCAGTAAAACTACCTGGACCAGCCGTGATAACAATCTGATTGATGTCTTTTGGTGATAATCTTAATGTTTTTAACGCTCTGTCAATCTCTGGTAAAATTGTCTCTGATTGTCTTTTCCAGCTTTCTTGCATGAAATTACTGATAATGACATCATCTTTTATTAAGCCAATCACCAAATATTTGTGTGATGTATCTAAACAAAGCGTTAACATGTTAAAGCCTCCAATATGTTTTCATACTTTTTGCCATTAGCACTGATCGTTATCTCTCTGGTTTGATCGTCAATCAGTTTTAGATCAATATTCAAATGTTCTTTTGGTAGTCGATCATCAATAAATATTGGCCACTCAATAACACATACTCCATCATCTTCCATCATTTCTTCAAGTCCTAAATCTTGTGATAGACCTTCTAAACGGTATGCATCAATATGATATAGAGGGATTTTGTTTTTATAGACTTTCATGATCGTAAATGTTGGACTAGTGACATTTTTACTAATACCCATTCCTAAAGCAATACCTTGGGTAAATGTTGTTTTACCAGCTCCTAAATCACCTGTCATGATCACTAGTGATCCCGCATCGAGTATTTTACCAAGATTGTAGGCAATTTCTTTTGTCTTTTCTGGTGAATTAGTGATTATCTTTATCATAGCTTATCCTTCCTTGATATTTTAACACAAATGAAATAAGTCATAAAATATCTTGTCCTATCATCTAGATAACTATAACTAAATGATCGATCTTAATCAATAAAAAAACTCCATAAAGGAGTTTTAAACCTGGCGATGTGCTATTTTCACTATAGC
>CAYNYC010000148.1:0-2721 GCA_964401415.1 uncultured Erysipelotrichaceae bacterium | reverse complement strand
TGTACCCAAGCATCCGCATCAATCATTCGAGAAACCAAAAGATCATCCTCATTCCCAATAACCTCTACTTGATAAACATTACTTGCTACAACATCCCTTTGATAAGTCTCCCCTTCTACTGTTATCTTTATTAGATCGCCATTATATGATTCATCTTGGTTTTCAATATAGTAGAAAGTTTTATTAAGTGTTCCCCATCTAAATGATCCTGTATCAACCTCTGTAACTGGTATATCAAAATAGGATGTCGTTTGTTTTTCAATATTGTTTAATTGAAGACGAATCATACTTTCATCTTGATAGTGATATGCAATATCCTTAGCTAGATAAAAATCACTACTATCAAAGATATTACTTAGTTTGACTTTACCATATGTTTCAACATCAATATCATAAGGACGACCAACGATCAATAATTGCTTATCTTCTGTTTTCGTATTTGGGTATAGAAACATCTCAGATAAATATTCAGTACTTAAATAATCATAGCTTCCACCAACACCTAATATGAAATACATAGTCCGACGTGCTTCAGCCATGTTACTCATCTTATCACGAACAATATTTCTTTCACCAATAGTTGAATAAATATATTCATCATAGAAGTACTGATTGATATCAGCGTATTGATTCATATCCGGTTGTTTTAAACTTGCATCAGTTTGATAAGCATCATCTTCAATGATCTGATCAAGGGTAACACCAGGGATATTCATTGTTCCTTTATAAAAGCGTGGACCATTACTACCATAATCAAAATAATCACTATTTACTTGATAGATAAATCTCTCTGTTTGTCCGTCTTTATTAATGACTAAATCTGAATATTCCTCATGATAAATAACACTTAGATCATCAGACCATGCATATAATTGATTGTATTCAATCGTTACTTTATTAGTCTTGGAAGCTACATCATATAGATTGACCATTTGGGCATCATCAGAATATAAGACTCTTGTAAAGTCTTTATTATAAGCGATCAAATGATCAAACGTATTAGAGATCAAAGTCACTGCTTTTAGATCACTAAAGTAAAGACTCTGTCCTTGATCATCTTGTTTGACGTAGATAAATTTCTGACAACTCTCATCTGTATGGAAATAATATGACATGATGTTAGCATCAATTAGTGTTTCAGCTTTCTTATTAACATCAAAGACATAATAACTACCCAAACCATAATCCACAAATACAGGATATACTAAACGCTGGTTATCAAGTGATCTAAAGATAAGCTGACTATAATGATCAAAATAAGCTTGTTGACCAGTATATTCATCACTTACGACTATTTCTGAATCATCCTCTAGAAACTTGATCTTGAGACTTTCAGCTTGTTGATAGATAACATAATCCTCTATTACCTTATTACTACCTCCACAAGCTGTTAATAATAAGCCAATAACAAACAAAACAATAATAATTGACTTTTTCATTCTCTTTCTCCTTATGAGATGTTATATATATTGAATCAACCCAAATAAAAACATGATCGTTATTATTTCATGTTTGTTTAGTTGGTGTTAGTTTAAATTGGCTATTTCCATAGTAGATATGTCCTTAATTATTATATATTACTGATTTGATTATCTTATGTAGCACCGATTGTGTCAATATAATTTGTATCAAATGGGATAGTTTCGATCATTTAATTTTGGTTTTATTCAATCTTATAATTAATAAAGAAAAATACCACGGGGAGGAAACCTTCGTGGTATTTTCTCTATTTCGTTACTTACTTACTTCTTCAGCAACGATTGGACCAGCTAAGAATCCTGATGTAAATGCCCAACCTTGAGCAGCACCACCATAAGCGACATATTCTTTCTTCTCAGTGAATAATACACCCATTGAATCAGTACCTACTGCGTACAAGCCTGTTATAGCTTTACCACTTGAAGTCAAGACTTGGAAGTTTTCATTAATATCTAAGCCACCGACGGTTGAATAAACCCAAGGAGCGCCAATTACGGCATAATACGGGCCTTCTCCTTCAACCTTTTGGAAGGTGTCCTGATCAGTTACGATCGGACCGGAGATTCCAAAGACAGTTTCACTTTTGACAATACCATCAGCTGGATTAACTCTTGTTTCACAATAGTCGTTATAATCACTAACTGTTTTACTTAGTACTGCCTCATCGATATTTAATTTAACAGCCAACTCTTCTAAACTATCGGCTTTAACGACGATACCGTTATTAACGGCTGTGTCTAACACTTCGTAAGCTTCAGGAATTGGAGTTAATGCTGGTAATCCACCTTGATTAATAAAGATACCTAATGTATTAAATCTTAAACCAGTGTTAACGATCTCATCGATCATCTCACTTGACCAGATCGTATAGAAAGAAGAACCTGCTTGCCAGTTGGCATATGAACTTAAAGCTGTTTCATCCGCAAATCTTTTTCCTTCACGATTGACTGCTAAAGAGTTAGGAGCGATCGCTAACATCATTGGTAGATCGTTTAATGATGTTGTGCTTTCTCTTCCAGTCCAGAAATCAAATGAACCTTCAATCGTAACGATTGGATAATCACGCATAATCTTATTAGCTCCACCAATATGACTTACTGGAGGAACTCCAATATTGTAAGTTGCGGCTCCTTTATCAATGGCTGCTTGAATCATCTTGCCATCATTTTGAAGCATGCCATAGACTGACCACTCACCTTCACTTAATGGATAATATTCATCACTTAGGTATTTTTGCGTCAT
>CAYNYC010000147.1:0-2723 GCA_964401415.1 uncultured Erysipelotrichaceae bacterium | reverse complement strand
ATGTAGAAGGAAGGGGCTTCTTCAATCTTCACGCTAAATTTGAAGAGCTATATGATCAAACAGCCGAGATCATTGATGTTGTAGCAGAAAGGATCTTGGCATTAGGTGAAAAGCCAATAGCTAGCTTAAAAGCAGCTTTAGAGATAGGAACTGTCAAAGAACTAGAAGATAAAGCTATCTTCTCAGATGACGCTGTAAAGTCCCTTAAAACTGATGTGGAATACTGGATCAAAGATACCAAAGAGATCATAAAGTTGGCTGATGAAGCCGGTGATGTGGTAACAGCTGATATCTTCACTGGTTATTTAGGTGAATATCAGAAATTATTATGGATGTTAAAAGCACATCTTGCTTAATAAACAATTGAATCGTTTATCAGTTAATTGTTTTTAGCACAACAACAATACTGAAACTCCCTGCTTGGGAGTTTTTGTTTGATAGAGCTGATTATATGAACTAGTAATTGTTCATTGATCAAGTTTTGCTGTGGTCTTTCTTTTTTTAGTAATCCATATTAATATAAAGTTAAATCTATCATCAAAATTCACTGAACAAAAAGGAGTATTATGAAATATCAAATCTTGTGGACTGATATGCACAGTAATATTCATCATGAAGACATGCAAGATCTTTATATTTGGTATGAACACGCTAAAAAAACATTAGATTTTTGGCCGATTGCTTATTATCCTTATTACGTTCGGAAAATCAATGAACATTTTGGCGTTGAAGATCGCCACCAAGATCAACTTATTGAAGAAGATTGGATAAAAATTAGAAATATCGCTAAACAAGCTGAGGCTGATGGTTTTCCATTTTATATGGGTTATGAATGGCAAGGTAGTGGACAAGATGGTGATCATAATGTCTTCTTCTTCGATAATGATCAAAAATTGACATTCCCTTTACGGTATGAAGATTTAAGGGATCATTATAAGAATAAGCCAGTGATTGCTATACCACATCATTTGGCTTATCAATTAGGTAATAGAGGGAAAAATTGGTCAACACATGATGAGATGTTTTCACCAGTAGTTGAAATTTTCTCATCACATGGCTCAAGTGAAAATGATGAGACCCATATTGAAATGAAAAGACATATCCATATGGGACCAAGAACAGGTCAAACTAGTGTCGAAGCCGGTTTGAAGGATAATCTTCGCTTTGGTATTATAGCTTCTGGAGATAATCACAGTTGTCCCGCAGTTTATGGCTTTGGTTTGTGTGCTGTATTAAGTGAGGATAATAGTAAAAAGGCTATTTGGGATGCTATAAACAAACGAAGGACCTATGGCGTAAGCAAGGATCGAATAAAGCTTGACTTTACGATTGATGAAATGCCAATGGGGTCAGTTATCAAAGCAAATGATAATGCACAACTAAAGATAAAAGTTGAAGGTAGTAATGCTCTAGATCGTATTGAAATAATAACTAATAATATCGTACATGAAATGATAGCGCACACCTCAACTTATGAAAATGAACCGATTAATGGCGTAGTTAAATTCAAGTTTCAACTTGAATTGGGCTGGGGACCTGACCGTCGGCACTTCTCTGATATCGATCAAAAAGATTGGCATGGTAAGCTAACAACTAAAGGGAAAATAATAAGTGTTGAAAAATGTTGGAGTACCTTTAAAAAAGAGATCGTCAGACTAGATGATAATAGCTGTCAATTTAATATTACTACCTATAAATCAACAGCCAGTGGAAAATGGATGGGACCGAGTGCGATCACCACTGAAGGATTTATCTTTGAGATTGAAGATGATATCAATAATACCGTTCATTTAGCGATTGAAGGACATGATTTTGATATTCCCATCAAACAAATTCTTGAAAATAGTACTTTATTTGGATTGGATGATGAGGCTAAAAAGCTTTTAAAAGAAAGATTTGCGTTTACATCGTATTATCGCAATGATCCTTTTTGGCATAATGCCTATAAAATAAAGATCAATAAAGGGGTTGTTGAAAAGGGGTATAAGCGCGAAATAATAAGAAAGATCAACACGAACATGTTTAACCATGTCCGGGTTAGGATATGGCAAAAAGATGGTAGTTGCGCATGGTCAAGTCCCATTTTCATTGATAAATGATTATCTAGATTAAAGTATAGTATTTAAGAGCATTATATATTCCATCATCGTCGATCGCTGTTGTTATGTGATCGGCGATTTCTTTAACAGCGTCTGTCGCATTACCCATGGCGATACCAATATCAGCGTCCTTGATCATTTCTAGATCATTGTCGGCATCACCAAAGGACATGATCAAACCATCATCTAAGCCAAGTAGATGTCTGATGGTGCGAATACCAGTTGCTTTAGTAACGCCTTTTTGCATAACATCAGCATAGTTTGATTTTCCTTCCACGGTTATGATGTTTTCAATTGTTTCTAATACTTTAAAATCAAATCCTTTTTTCTGAAAGGCTAAGGCCATCGCTATCTGTTCATTTTCATAAGGTTTTGGCTCTGGAACGGGATTATTAAAAAACTCAAAGGCTTCGATCATATCTTGATTAATGCCAAACGGTGAATATACGATATCAGGTGATTGAATACTTAAGCCCATATCGTATTGCTTGATCAAACTAAATAACTGATTTAATTGATCTTCAGAGAAAAAAGAACCATGGATCAGTTTTTTAGTTTGATCATGTAGGCAAGCACCATTACTGCATACATATCCATCCCATAAGATATCCTTGTCAAGTTTAC
>CAYNYC010000146.1:0-2791 GCA_964401415.1 uncultured Erysipelotrichaceae bacterium | reverse complement strand
CAGCTACAAGCGTCGGTGGAAATGTTTCTGATAGTTTATATATCAAGATTAAACTATATAGTGGTACAGCTACTTACACAAGTTACGAGGTGCCAGAAGCTTTGAGAGCCGATCCCAAAGTTCCTGAATTCAAGTGGAAATTTACATCTGCTACGCATGATCCCGATTTGGATGAGATTTATGTTATTGGTGGATATAGATACACAGGAATGCCTGAGGACAATTTTTAAGGAGATAGGAAACACTAGGTTTAATATCTTAGTACAAAGAGGGTGTATCACAAGGTGATTTCGCCCTCTTTGTATTTGGATCACTGTATGAGAACAATTCAGATATTCACTTCTCAGGAGATTAATTTTGTTTTGCGATAATTTTCTTTTCTTATTCAGGTATATAGAATGATATACATAACCTTTGCCTTTTAGAGTATGAGAAAGTAAGAAATATCATATCTTTATTTTTTAACCAAAATAATTGAAGTTCTTTCCTGAAGAATAGAGTATATTTGTAGCCTAGATCGGAAGGAAGAAATGCGGCTTTGGCGTTTTATATTTGTCTTGTTGACTATCTTTGTTTTGGGGAACTCATGCGAAAATGGTAGTCAGAGGGATATGCTTCAACGTTTGACAGCGTTAGATGCAGCAATCGATTTGGCACCAGGTCGGGTTTCTGATAGTCTAAAATCATTGTCTTATAACTCTTTGTCCCGATCAAATAGAGCTTATTATAATCTTTTAAAAGTAATTTCAGACGATAAAACTTATGTCAATTTTACCAGCGATTCACTGATCAATACCGTCAGTGAGTACTATAGGCTGCACGATCGAAAAAACAGGAATTATATCCGCTCATTGGCCTACCAGGGAATCGTGCGTACCCGGATGGGAATAAAAGACAGTACTGTTTTTGAACCACTCAAAGAAGCGGATCGACTCTTTCAATCTATGGAATTACCAGATCCTTCCCTTGGATATATGATCAATTACTTCCTTGGAAATATACACTACAATAATCTGAATTTTACTCTGGCCGACAATTATTTTCAACATGCACTTGCAAACGCACGTCGGGAAAAGGATTCTACGCATGTTTTCGATACCCATCTGGCGCTCTATTGGAATGAAATGCAGCAAAAAGACTTTGAAAAAGGCAAATTACATCTCGATTCACTTTCTGCATATTTTCATAATTTGCCTGGTAAAGATTATTTTATTTTAAATGCCCAATCTATTTATTTTGATATTATAGGTGAACCTGAAAAAGCGTTGGAGAGAGCCAAGTTAATGTTGCATGATTGGCAAAATGAGAATACTGATCTGTCTCGTGTTTACTTTAATATTTCAGATAGATACAACGGTTTTGGGCAATTAGACAGTGCGATGTATTATGCGAAAATGGCGATAGAGTTAATAGAGGATAGTACCTATAGGCAAAATCATTTATACTTTCAGAATGTAGCGAATATTGCGGAGAAACAATCAAATTTCGAACTTGCGAACAGCTATCGAAAAAAAGCGGCCGAGTTCTATAAAAACTCTATTACCGAACGATTGAACACCCAAATAGCGGAACTTGAGAAAAAATATGATCTTACCGAGGCTGAGAACGCTACACTAAGGGCACGACAACAAAACTTTCGCATTGTTATCGGGGGATTGTTGCTGGTGATCGTGTTGATCATTGTGATAATGTACGCCTGGCGTACACGGAAGATCGGTAAAATGAAGCTGCAACAGGCAGAACTAACCCTGCAACAGCAACAATTACAGGCAAACATATTAAAAGAGGAAGCAGGAAAGCGTAAGTGGTTGTTGCAGCTATACAGTCATATCTCCGATAAGCTCACTTCCCTGCACGGCGAGATGGAAGCACTTTCGCAACGATATATCTCTTCCCATCCCAAGGTTTATAAAGAGATGGATAAAATTGTCAAAAATACAGATGCAGAATTGCGGGATATAACCAAAATGCTCGCAACAGACGACGATACATTTTATGCTTACACCCATCTGAGCGACAAAGATGGTTTCTTTAATGCCAATGAAAAAATATTGCTGATGTTGTTGGCATGTGATGCCGACAACCGTCAGCTGGCCACTTTTATGAATACCACCCTGGAGAGTATCCGGGTTAGAAAGTCACAACTGAAGAAAAAAATGTTGGAAAAAGGACTGGATACCGCCATTTTCTCCGAATAACGCCGTTAAAAACAGAATTCTTAAGTAGCAGATAAATAGGATTGTAGCCATTGTTTTGGCGTTAAATTTCCGTTCAGGTATTGTTTTTCATGGGTTGAATATGTTATCTTTGTGTCTGAAATATATAAAATATAAAAGTTTCATATATTGACGTGGTTGTTTTGATTTATTCAATGAATTTTCGTAAAAGTAAAAAAAATGAAAAGGACAATTTTCTTGTTATTGCTGAGTGCCATGAGCAGCGCGTTCGTTTTCTCTTCCACCGGTCGGAATGAGGTAAAAGATGATCTGCAGGATAAGATTGAATTAAGCCGAGATGGTGGCACTACCCGGATCGCCAGCACCAGCCGGATGTTCAGCATACAGTCAGTTGCAGCTGAACCGGTCGTTGAGGCATTTAATTATAGAAACGTGATTACCATCTCAGTGCAAAATTACCGTGGCACTGCGTTGGTTGAAATTATAGGCAAAAGAGGAGCAAAACAGAGCTTTTTCGAAGTATATGATATGGGATTCGAAGCCATCCCGCTGAATGGACTTCCGGCTGGTGATTATACCATCCGTATAACCTTGGGTAACGAAATATTTACAGG
>CAYNYC010000145.1:0-2794 GCA_964401415.1 uncultured Erysipelotrichaceae bacterium | reverse complement strand
TTGTTTATCATAACGTTTATTTCTATTTTCTATTCAATGTTTAGTGATAACAAGATAGTCCAGATTGCTTTAAAGGTTATGCGTAGTGGAGTGGCCGCCGTAATTATTGATGCCGCACTGAGTTTAATGAAAGATGTCTTCAAATCTAAAGATCTCTTTAATGTCTTAATGATGGCTGTAGCTTTTATCTTATCTTATTTTGTAAAGGTGGATACGGTTGTTTTGATCTTGCTAGGGTTAGCCCTGGCGATAGGATTTGAATTGATCCAAAACAGAAAGGTAATCAAAGCCCATGGAGTTGTTTAAGATATTTTTCTGTTTTTTTGAGATTGGGTTATTTAGTTTTGGTGGTGGATACGCCGCTGTACCACTTATTCAAAGTATGGTCGTTGAGCGTTATCATTGGTTAACAGTTAGTGAGTTTATCAACTTGATAACGATCGCCGAAATGACTCCAGGACCGATTGTCATTAACGCCGCTACTTTTGTTGGGATGAAGATTGATGGTTTCTTAGAAGCAGTAGTAAGTACCTTAGGAAGTGTCGTTCCCTCGCTTATTATCGTTTTATTATTATCTTGGTTATATAAAAAATATAAAGAATTGGATATAGTAAAAAGAATATTAAAAAGGATCAGGCCACTGGTTGTGGCAATGATCCTCTCTGCAGGTTTTTCTATATTAGTAATGGCGTTGTTTAAAGCAAATGATTATCGAAACATTAATTTGGATAATATACAAGTTATAGAAATTGTCATATTTGCGGCTTCTTTATTTTTAATGCGTAAATACAAAGTTAATCCGATCATGATCATATTCGGTTCAGGCTTGGTTGGAACATTGAGTTATGTTTTATTTGCGATGATATAGTTTTTTTGTTTGATAGATTGGCTCACATGTAACATTTATATCTAATTTGCGAAAGATATTTAGATCAACCGATGATAAGATAACAGTCGAGTGTAATTGACTGTTTTTTAATGCTGGTATTTGATCAAATGCTAGTCTAGCTGTTGGATCTGATTGAGCAGCTATCGCTAAAGCGATCAACAATTCATCGGTATGAAGTCGAGGGTTGTTATTTTTCAACATGTTTATTTTTAATTCTTGTATTGGTTGGATCACAAGAGGAGAAATTAACATGATCTTATCATCAATACTGGCAAGCGTTTTAAGGGCGTTTAACAAAGCAGCGCTAGAAGCACCAAGTAGTGATGATGTCTTTCCAGTAACAATTCTTCCATCTGCTAGTTCGATAGCGACGGCAGGTAATCCAGTTTTGGTAGCTTTGTGTAAGGCGACTTCTACGACTTTACGATCATTTACCGAAATATTAGCTTGATTCATTAATAGAGAAATCTTTTGACTAGCACCATCATCAGATAAGCCCATCCGATATTCGACTAAAGCTTGGAAGTAACGACGGATAATCTCATTTTGAGCTGCATTGATTGCTAGTTGCTCATCGGTAATACAAAAACCTACCATATTAACACCCATATCTGTTGGTGATTTATAAGGACAATCATTAAAGATCTTCATAAAGATTGCTTGTAATACAGGGAATACTTCCACATCGCGATTATAGTTAACAGTT
This sequence comes from uncultured Erysipelotrichaceae bacterium, assembly GCA_964401415.1. Lineage (GTDB taxonomy): Bacteria > Bacillota_I > Bacilli_A > Erysipelotrichales > Erysipelotrichaceae > JAQUCI01. The sequence goes on along the minus strand of CAYNYC010000145.1, from coordinate 1,199 downwards.
TTGATGCCATAGGCATCAAGATGAAAAGGATCGATCATATTGACATCGTTAAGATCAGCGGTAGCGGCTTCATAAGCCAAATTGATTGGATGTCTAAGGGCTAAATTCCAAATAGGAAAAGTTTCAAATTTAGCATAACCAGCAACAACGCCATTTTTGTTTTCATGATAAAGTTGAGATAAACAGGTGGCAAGCTTTCCGCTTCCAGGACCTGGAGCAGTTACAACGACTAGTGGTCTTGTAGTCTTTATGTAATCGTTTTTACCATAGCCATTTTCACTAACAATCTCTGCTACATTTGTTGGATAACCATTGATTGGATAATGAAGATAAGTCTTGATCCCTAATCTTTTTAATTGTTGACGAAATTTATCGGCAGCACTTTGTTTAGTATATTGCGTAAAAACTACACTGCTTACATAAAGTTGAATTGCCTGAAATGCATCAATTAGGCGTAGCACTTCTTGATCGTAAGTGATACCAAGATCACCTCGTATCTTATTTTTTTGGATATCATTGGCATTTATCGCAATAATGATCTCAACTTGATCAGCCATATTCATTAACATCTTGATCTTAGTATCTGGTGAAAATCCTGGAATAACACGGGCAGCATGATTATCATCAAAGAGTTTTCCACCAAACTCTAAATAGAGCTTATTGTTGTACATATTGACTCTTTCCATGATCTTTTGGGTCTGCATTTGTATATAGCGCTCAGTATTAAAAGCAATTTTATCCATAGATTATCTCCTTTAAATCAACAATGTGATTATATCATTAAAACGGCTCATTTTCTGAGAAAATATTATGATATAATCACTTAAAGAGGTAAATATGGAACTTGGGCATATCTATAAAAAAACTAATGAAACAAGTTACGCTTTAGGCGCTTCTTTAACCTACGAATTGTTGAAAGAGAAATACACTTATGTACAAAAGGTATATTTCCATAGTGCTTTTTTAAAAAGTGATGAGTATGATAAATTCATCTCTTTGTGTGACAAGCATAATATAACTCATGAGATAAATGATAGAGCAATAAATCGGTTATCAAGAAAAGAAAATTGTTTAGTGATTGGCGAATTTAGCAAATTAGCCTCGTCAATCAATCCAGATACAAATCATTTAGTTTTAGTCGATCCATCAAACATGGGTAACTTAGGGACGATCATTAGAACAGCGACAGGCTTTGATGT
>CAYNYC010000144.1:0-2806 GCA_964401415.1 uncultured Erysipelotrichaceae bacterium | reverse complement strand
CAAAACCGTGGATGCGAGTTCAATTCTTGTCACCCCTGCCAATCATAAAGTAAAATCCTTCAAACTATGAAGGATTTTTTTGTTGGATTAGAAGACAACAAATGATCAACAAACATATATGACCACTAAATTATGTCATTTATACGTAATTTCTTATTATATAATTTTGAGCAAATGTTAAATACCTTAAATTATGATGATAATATAATACATTTTGTTTTTGCATTATACTCATTCATTTATAATCTTTCTAAGATCTTTTGGTAAAACTTTATTAACATAAGATTTTCTTATCCAATTAAATACCACGATATGAACCAGCGTATATGAAAACGCGACCATAACTGCTCTAGAAAAAACATCAATTTTACTATTAATCATCATTGATATAAGTAGTAATATACTCAGTTCGAAACACCAAATAATATCAAGCATTTTTCAATTTTTTTCATTATTGGTTTGTACTCCTCCGAAATACTGATACTCTTTCCATTTACAATAACATAATTTGAATATCTAAATGGGGACATTTTATAAATGCTTTTCAATATTTCCTTATTTACAAATTCATACATTGTTGACTCCTAACTTATGGGTAAGTTTCTACTAATACACAACATGCATATGGTGCTGTAACATAATACCAAGGTGTACTCAACCAATTATGCTTAATTGTTGAGGTTTCTATACAGTTAGTATAAGCACTATTACTATATATTTTGCTATATTCTTTTACCAAAATCGTGCAATCAATATTCGTAGACCTTTAAACTCTTTCGTAAAGAGTTCCATAGTTGTTATTATATGTATCTATCGCTAATGAAGTTAATTCACTAGTAACCCATCCCCATGCCCAATATAAACCTGTATTTCTTCTATCTCTTTATGAAAAAACACTTTTCCTCAACCACAATGATGATCTATAGAAGTTGATTTTCTTCTTTAATACCAATCAAAAATAATTTCTTGTCACAGCACCATTTGTATTTGCATTTACTACCACAAGGGCATGGACTTAATCTTACAAAACCACATTTTACTTTTGATTGTTAAGTTCCTTATAAATATCAGTTATTCTTTCCTCAACATAAATCCTATCACGCAAGATTTTTCTAGATAGAGCTTTTTCGAGAATGCTTCTTGCTTTCTCTAAATCAGTAGTTTCCCTTTCAACACAGAAAAAATAACAATCTGCCCAACCTATGTATCCCCAACCCCAATCTGGATTATTATGAAGCCACATTTCAAACAACCGATCACACTCTTGTCTGTTATCAAGCAAAAAGTAAGATTCAGCAATTGCTCGTCGTGTGTTTTCAATAATTAAGTCATTCGATATAATACACCCTTCAAGCAATTCATAACAGTATTTTATTCTCTTATTGTAATATTTTTTATCCTTATAACCTGCTCTTAACAACTCCTCTTCCAAATCCTGAACAAAGTTAGATAAGAAATCAGACCATTGATATTTCTTTTGGAGTTTGTTAATATCGTTAATTCCAGTTTCTTCCATAATTAATTTGATATCATCCCAAGCAGAAAGCCATTCATCACATGCTTTAATTGTGTTTTTCTGTTCGCTGTATTGATAACCAACTAATATCCTTTTGTCAACAACTCTATATTTTTCCATTATTCCCTCGCTAATTGTATTTAATTTAACATTATCCTTTAATGTCATCAATTATAACATTAACTAAACTTAAACAAAATAAGTGGTGAATAGAAAAAACCATTTATTCTCTAATAAAATCAAACAATAAATGCATTTGATAATGAAAAACTATTTTAACTACTGAACTCAATCATCAGAAAAAATGTAAATATGATAGAATTGCAATAGTCGTAATAAATCTATAAGACACATCTAGATATGATCTAAATATAAGTAATTAAATTTTAAAAAGTTCCGAAAACATCGTTCTCATTTATCGTGATGTCACTAATTCTACTACAATTATGTTTATAATATTAAAAGTTAAAAATATAATCGCTACCAATTATGTATTATTCATAATATAGAATTGTACATGTCTGTGCATTTTGATAATCGCTTGAACTCAATTGCTTTTCTTCTGTTAAAAAATACAGTGTCTTGAAATCTTTAGATAATACAAAATAACCATCAATGTCATTATTCTCTAACGGAAACGTAAATTCATCATAATAATAGTCCATAACACTTGTGAAATCTCCATTGAAAGAGTATAAGTTGTCGCCAAACAAATCATTTTCAACTACTTCATAGTCTCCAGCATATAATGTACCCTCTGTTTCATAGATACTAATATAAAATGAATTTCCTTTTGAGCTCTTATCATTATTAACCATTATAGCCAAACGATTATAATCATAAAATAATGTACTATCAAAAGTAAGAAATTCTGGGCAATGATAATCTAAATGTTTATATTCACAGAGTGTTGAATATGGCGGCTCGTCATATACTTCTTCAATCGGTACTTTTTCTTCATCAATAGAGTCGCTTTCAATATTAGTATTAGTACAACCAAAGCAAAAGAACAAAATCAATATTATTGTAATATGTTTATTCATATCAATCTCCTGACTTTTTCAATAAATCTATATAATAATATTCTGTTTTGACTATAATTCTTTAATCACTAATATCTGCATCAAATCAACAGGTAATGTCTTCTTAAAATATAGTTTTTTTATCCAATAAAAGATAGCTACTTGAATTACAAGATATACCAATGAAATTGCAACGCCTAATGTATAATTTTCAAAATAGTTCCAAATTATCATTGATATAACCAAAAGAAGAATCAATCCAAAGACC
>CAYNYC010000143.1:0-2834 GCA_964401415.1 uncultured Erysipelotrichaceae bacterium | reverse complement strand
GTCGCTTCAACGATCTCATCAACTAATTCTTCTCTTTCATTACCTGATAAAGAAGACATCCGACTAAAGACACTTGATTTACCAAGCTTTTCTAAAATAGATCTAATTTCTGGTTGAAAGATGATTATGACCGCTAGAAAGCCCCATTGAACTAAAATATCTGCCACAACTTTGACTGTTTTTAAACCAAAGAATTGTGCAACGCCGTTCATAACTACAACAAAGAGAACGCCCTTAAATATTTGGATTGTTCGTGAATTATTGCGTACTATCTTTAAGCAATAATACACTAACAATGTAATGATAGCGATATCGATAACCATCCTTGCGAGCTGGATCATGTTTTGCAAGGTTGTATAATTCAACATAATAGGTCCTCCTACTTCGTTAATTATAGCATATAATCAATATTCTGATATGAAACATTTTGATCAACAATCGCTTTTTTATCACTGTAAATATATACAAGTAATATCATTCATTTTATCTTGGTTACATGATAAGATTAAGGTATGATAACATAATGAAAGAAGAGTAAAATGATAGAAACCCAGATAACCAGATTAAACTATAAAGATAAAGAAATCATCCTTATTCCAACAGCTCACGTATCCAAACAAAGTGTGCTTGATGTTAAAGAACTGATTGAAAACGAAAAACCAAACAGTGTTTGTATCGAATTGGACAAACAAAGATTTGATTCGTTAAATAATAAAAACGATTGGCAAAAAACCGATGTGATCCAGGTCATCAAAGATAAGAAAGTCTTCTTATTATTAGTAAATATGTTACTGAGTTCATACCAAAGAAAGATAGCTAGTGATGTTGATTCAGTTGTTGGCCAAGAAATGATTCAAGCCATTGATTCAGCTAAAGGCATTAATGCAAAACTGGTATTAGCCGATCGCCATATTCAAACAACCTTCATGCGCATCTGGCGAAAACTGCGTTTTATCGAGAAACTCAAATTATTATATATGTTACTTTTTTCATCACTTGATGATGAAAAACTAACAATAGAAAAGATTGAAGAATTAAAAGGTCATGATATGTTAGAGTCTGCTTTAGCTGAGATCAATCAATCTTTACCGACTGTAGCTACTGTCTTGATCGATGAGCGCAATCAATACTTAGCCAATAAGATCAAAAATGCTCCAGGTAAAAAGATCATTGCTGTCTTAGGTGCTGCTCATGTTTTTGGTATTACCAAGGAAATATATCTTGATCAAGATATGAATGAATTATCATCAGTACCAAACAAGTCGCTATGGTCAAAACTAAAAGGATGGATAATTCCCATTATCATTATATCTTTGATCCTTTATTCATTTTTCAATAGTTTCCAAATGGGTCTATCACAACTCAAATCGTGGATTTTATATAACGGAACTTTTAGTGCTTTAGGTTGTTTGCTATTAATGGCTCATCCATTGACGATCTTAACTGCTTTTCTGGTCGCACCAATAACCTCATTAAATCCTTTACTGGCTGCTGGTTGGTTTGCTGGTATCGTTGAAGCTATGATCAAAAAACCAACTGTTGGTGATATGCAAAATGTCTATAAAGATATCACAACTCTTAAGGGTATCCTATCTAATCGATTCATAAAGATCTTAGCGATCGTCATTGTTGCTAATGTCTTTAGCACCATTGCCACCTTCATTAGTGGCATGGACATAATAGAAAGGTTGTGGGGATAATGCAAAAGCCTACACTAAATCATCATGGTAGTAAAAGATTAGAAACAGAAAGACTGATAATCAGGCCCCTTACTAACAAAGATGCTTATGATGTTTTTATCAACATCAACAATGACAAACAAGTATTAGATTATTTTGGGGCTCCTTATTATGAGAATTTTAATAGTTCTAGTATTGATAGTTTAGTTCGTCTATCCAATGATCCAGTGGCGTATTGTTGGGGTATTGAGATAAAAGAGATTAATGAATGCGTTGGTATCTTTCTGCAACAATCTCGTAATGATTATATTGGTTCAATCGAGATTGGTTATGCGATTGGATCTAGATATTGGAACCAAGGTTATATCACTGAAGCTGTTAAAGCCGTGACTGATTATCTTTTTAAATCAGTCAACTATCATAAGATAACCGCCGGTTATGTCTTAGAGAACCTGGCTTCAAAAAGAGTGCTTGAAAAATGCGGTATGAGCTACGAAGGAATCCGTAAAGATGACTTCTTTCATCGTGATCGTTATTACGATATTGGTTATTATTATCTAATTAATCCCGATCATCAATAATACCGCTGTATTTCTTGAATTCAGCTTATATAAAAAGTAAAATGATAATAAGGGACAGGAACATCATCAATGATCGAAAAACGTTATCGTAAGGTTGAAAGAAAGACTGGACTAGCTTTTATAGCTATAAGCCTATTGTGGTTGATAGCCGCTTTTGTCTTTCCCATGTATCGAATAATTGATTTTATTATCTTAGCGGTTTTATCTTTGATCACATTTGTTGTTGTCGATCGGTTCGCACCTAAACGAATTGAAGAAGTTGAGATCACTGATGAGCCAATGATCACCGGTATTCCAACTGCCGATGAAATGTTGAGAGTTGGTAGTCTATTTATGGATGAATTGAAAGAAAGCGCTGAACAGATCAAAGAAAGATCGATCAAAGATAAGGTTGAAACGATCATTGATCTATTTACAAAAATACTGGCTCAGATCAAAAATGATCCACGTGATGCGACAACGATCAAACAATTCATGAACTTTTACTTACCAACGATCAGTAAATTGCTTAAGTATTATTTAACATTTGAAAAACAAGGTATTAAAGGCGAAAACATCGCAACATCCATGAGTA
>CAYNYC010000142.1:0-2854 GCA_964401415.1 uncultured Erysipelotrichaceae bacterium | reverse complement strand
GCTATCTTTAAGGGCTTTCTCTATTTCAGTGTTGATATAATCAGGGTCTAATTCTGATTCCTTTGGGATTGGATTAGTAATCAATAATGTTGATGGTATTGATAGATCATCTCTAACTTTGATTGTCTTAGCGATCGTGGCTACATCATCTATTTGATAATCAACATCAAAGCCACTATCACGGGTATAAAAGGCTGGGATCTTAGCTGTTTGATAACCAATGATACTTACACCATGTGTTTCTAAATATTCTTTTGTTCTTTCGATATCTAAGATTGATTTAGCTCCAGCACATACGATCGTTATTGGAGTATTAGCTAATTCTTGTAGATCGGCCGAAATATCCATCGTTACTTCACCATGACGATGAACTCCACCGATCCCACCAGTAGCGAAGACCTTGATACCGGCCATATGCGCAAACATCGCGGTTGTGGTAACTGTAGTTGCTCCATCGCCATTAGTTGCGATAGTCGGCGCTACATCGCGTCGTGAGCACTTTTTCATCTCACGGTTAGTAGCGAAGTAAATTAACTGTTCATCAGTTAATCCAACATGGATCTTACCATTTAATATCCCTATTGTTGCAGGAATTACATCAAGTGAGCGGATGATCCTTTCACATTCTCTAGCTGTTTCAAGATTGGCCGGATAAGCAAATCCATGAGCGATGATCGTACTTTCTAAAGCAACAATTGGACGTTTCTCATTTAATGCCTTTTTAACTTCAGGTGAAAATACAAAATAGTCTTGATAATTCATTAGTTATTCTCCTTTTTTAATAATGATTCTACTTGATCAAGTGACATTAGTGGATTGACCGCTGATACGCTTTGTAAAGCAATTGAAGCCATAGCGTTTCCCATTAATGCGGCTTTTTGAAGATCATATCCTTTTAAAGCAGCGTAAACAATACCCGCTGTGAAAGCATCACCAGCACCTGTCGCATTTTTGATGCTAGTAGCGAAACTTTTAATATAGCCTTTTTCACTACTGTTTTGATAGTAAGCACCTTTTTGACCACGGGTGATAAAGATGTTTTTAAGCCCTTTGTTTAATAGATGACTAGCAGTTTTCTCTAAACTTTCATTGTCCGTTATATTAATACCGGAAAGATACTGAGCTTCCATTTCGTTACACTTTAAGGTGTCAAATTTACCAATATGGGTTTTTATCGATCTTGCTTTTTTAATCGATACCGGATCAACAAAGATCCGTTGGTGACGATGTTTATCTAAAAGATAAGTAATGATCTCATCAGGTAAAGCAGCATCAATAACGATCAACTCATTTTTATCTAACACCGCTTGATGTTTGATTAGATGATCAAGTGGCATGTTATCTAAAGCAGCTGTATCTGATAAGGCTAATTCCATATCACCATCATCATTTAAGATTGCCATATAAGTTGTAGTGATACCATCTGGTGAAAAATACGAAAATGATACATTAATACCGACATCTTCACATCTTTTTTTAATTTGATAGCCAAAGCCATCATTACAAAGGGCGGTGATCAAAGTAACATCAACATTCAATAAAGCTAGATTTTCACTGATATTACGCGTTACCCCACCTGGTGTAACGGTAATCTTACCAGGGTTTGAGTCTTTTAAGATCAAACGATCTTGACTGTGACCAGTTATATCGATCATTGACGCACCAATCGCTGTAACACCAACATTATGACTAAGAAGGTATCCGCGTCCTAGAATATAACCTTTTTTAACCAGGTTATTAAGATGAACAGAAACTGATGATCTTGATGTACTAAGGGTTTGAGCCAAATCGTCCTGAGTGATCATTGGTTCATCAGTCAATATCTTTAGGATCTTCGCTTCTGTCTTAGTAATATTTCTTCTATCCATAACACCTCGCATTAGCATTTGTGCTAATTATAAACAAATGCTTAACTCATTAGATAATACCATATTATTTAGTACTTGTGTGTGTCACTTTACAGTTGTATCAATATCCGATACAATAATGACTAGTAAGTGAGGGTAAAAAATGATCAAAGCAGTGATATTTGATATGGATGGCGTAATTATGGATAGTGAAATACAGTATATCAAGAATGTCCAAAAAATCTTAAAGGGTCATGGAGTCGATGTTAAACTTGAAGATCTTTATTATATTGGTGGAGGGCCATCAAAGTATTATAATGAAAACATCGCTAAATTTCTAAATGTATCACCAGAGATCGCGGCAGCTTATCATACGCAATTCAATATTGACTTTCCAACTGATTTTACGAAGTTATTAAGGAAAGAAGCAGTTGAATTATTAGATTATCTTAAGGATTTGGGTTATCCGATGGCCGTCGCTTCATCTGGTAGACTTATAAGGACCATGAATAAACTTGATCAATGTGATTTACATAAGTATTTTGATGTTGTTATCTCTGGCGAACAGTTCAAAGAAACAAAACCACATCCAGAAATATTTTTACATACAGCCAAGCAGTTAAACGTTGATCCCGAAGATTGTATGGTAATTGAAGACTCAACGATGGGTATAACAGCTGGATATAACGCAGGAATGTGTGTTGTGGCACTACGTGATCCACGCTTTAATTTTGATACAAGTTTAGCCACCCATGTTGTCGATAATCTCTTAGAGGTAAAACAACTCATACACAAAAAATAACCCGACTGGGTTATTTTTACTCTACTGATTTCAAAGACTCAACCATCTTGATATTCTTTAGTTTCTTATTCATTGCGATATTGACGATCAAAGAGAAGACTAAAGTAATGATAATGGAATAAATATAACTTAATGGGTAGATCTCACGTCCAAACATGACTGATTCCAATTCGGCTATCTTCATAATAAACAAGGGTAAGGCTCT
>CAYNYC010000141.1:0-2943 GCA_964401415.1 uncultured Erysipelotrichaceae bacterium | reverse complement strand
CTTATTGTTTAGATAGAAATAGGCTGCAAAGATATAAACAAGCACTAGCATCTTACCATTATGACAATGTAAAGATATTAAAAGACTTGTGTTATTATATTGATAATAGAATATAAGGAGATTTCTAATGCAAAAAATAGTCAAACGTATTGAATCCATATCTAAAGAAACCTTGATGAAGCTATTCACATTAACTGTAGCCTTGATCATTTTTTTAGACATGGATCAATGGATCTACCCTTACTTAGACAGGTTTGGTCTTCCTTTGCCATCAACCATCCTTACTTTTATTTGGTTACCTATTTATATCTTATTAGTATTCTTTGTTTTAGAAACAAACAAGAAGAAAGTATTAGTAATAGCTGTTGTTTTAGGAGTTATCTATGTTGCTTATTTTATAGTTCACCATCTACTAGTGAACGATCTTGAGACTTTTCTTCGATTACAGAATTATTTTCACTATTCACTGATATATGAACTTATCTACATGGTTATCTTGTTATTACCTTTAGTGTTTGTATATGTTATCTATCGCTTACAACCATCATTTACCCAAACAGAAAAAATAATGGTAATGGTTGCTATGATGATATCAATCCCTATAGTAATTACCAATCTACTAACGATCAGTCCATCGACTTATGTTGGTTGGACAAAGTCTAACTTCTTAACTTGGTTTACTGGTATATATGATGTATATCATCCACGTGAGTTAGCAACTAAGTTTTTCTTTACTGAAGGAAATACCACGGGAATAGTTCTATTTGCAACTTACCCTTTCACCATAAACTTAATGAGAAAGTTTAATGCATCATGGAAAACATCCTTAATGGTCATTGTTCAAGGTTTAGCAATGTTTTGTATCGCAACAAGAGTCGCTTCATATGGAGTTATCATAATCATGATAGCTTATCTTAAGATTTTATTAGTGATGTATTTTATCAAAAAGGGAAAACCTAATAGAAAATTCACTGCAGTCTTTCTTTTGATACTGTTTGTTTTTGGCTTAATGTTCAAACAGACTCCAGCATACGTAAACCAACAGATAAATGCAGACAATAATTTTGAGATAATTGAAAACGAAGGTTTAAGACAACAAATAAAAGGATCTATTGTTAACCCAAATTTGGATCCATTAAGTGAAGAATTTATTAATTATTATTCACATATCTTTGTTGATAATGCCTTCTTATTATCTATACCACCAACATACTACATGAATATCTACTACTATCGTTTAGATCCCAAATTTTGGGTTGATTTGATCTTTGAATATGACTTCTATCAACGAGCTGATGGTCGTGATTTTGAGAAGATCTTTTCAGATTATCAATGGAATAAACTGTCAAATACCCAAAAGATGTTTGGATTTGGATACTCTACATTTATGAATGGCGGTATATTATTAGAAAAAGACTTTGAGATGCAAGTCTATACTCATGGTTATATCGGTTTTACTATTCTAGTCTTGCCATGGATTGGAGCCTTGCTGATCATCCTTTACAAAGGTTTAAGACAATTCAAAAATATCATAAGTGCTGATATACTTGTGTGTGGATTGTCTTTCTGTGGCATCTTGATTAGTGCCTACTCTTCAGGCCATACCCTAGATCAGCCATTTTCATCAATTTTATTAGCTTTGCTTGTTGCCGAGTTACTACTTTTAACTAAAACCAAGAAAGAAGGAAATATAGATGATAAAATTTAATATCCCTCCATTAACCGGAAAAGAGTTAGATTACATTAAAACCGCTCTTGATAATGAGAAAACATGTGGTGATGGTTATTTCACAAAGAAGTGTAATGAGATCTTAGCTATAAAATGTAATGCTAAGAATGTACTATTGACTACATCATGCACAACAGCATTAGAGATGTCTGCCATTCTATCAGACATTGAACCTGGAGATGAGGTAATAATGCCATCATTTACTTTTTCATCAACAGCTGATGCTTTCGTTCTAAGAGGGGCAACGATCGTTTTTGTAGATATTGACCCATTAACAATGAATATTGATGATACCTTAATAGAACCAGCCATAACTGATAAAACAAAAGCAATTTGTGTTATGCATTACGCTGGAGTCGCTTGTAACATGGAACCAATAATCGCACTATGTCACAAATATAAATTATCATTGATCGAAGACGCCGCGCAAGCTGTCAATGCCTTCTATAAAGGAAAGATGCTTGGCACATTTGGTGATTATGGCTGTTATAGCTTTCATGAAACAAAGAACTACAGTATGGGTGAAGGTGGAGCGATCATTGTTAACAATGATAAAATGGAATTAGCTGAAATAATCAGAGAAAAAGGTACAGATCGTAGTCGCTTTTTACGGGGACAAGTTGATAAATATACTTGGGTAGAAAAAGGTGGATCTTATCTTCCGAGTGACATATTAGCAGCTTATCTTTTACCTCAACTTGAAGCCATGGATGAAATTAACAACGACAGATTGAATAGTTGGAAACGCTACTATTCATTATTAAAAGAATTAGCCGATGATCAACATATTTCATTGCCATTTATTCCTGATGGTTGTACACATAACGCCCATATGTTCTATATAAAAACTAAGGACATAAACGAAAGGATCGAGCTAATCGATTATTTGAAAGAAAATGGAATACAAGCCGTCTACCACTATATTCCCTTGCATTCAGCTCCAGCTGGCTTGAAATACGGTAGATTTAGTGGGTATGACAACTATACCACCAAGGAAAGCGAAAGATTATTGAGACTACCTATGTACTATGGGCTAAAAGAAGAAATCATATACAAAGTATGTTCTTGCATAAAATCTTTTTATCAGAACAAATAAATGAAATCCGTGATAGATAAATTATTAAGTAATAAAGAAGTTTTACTATACTTAGTCTTTGGTGTCTTAACAACCGCTGTGAATTTTGTTGTCTACACATTTTTTACTCGTTTTTTGA
>CAYNYC010000140.1:0-2948 GCA_964401415.1 uncultured Erysipelotrichaceae bacterium | reverse complement strand
GATAAAGAAACGATCTGGAAAGCATGTGAAAAGATTGAAGCGGAATTACATGAGCGCTTAGCGTATCTAAAGAAAGAAAATAAACTCTTAGAAGCGCAACGTTTAGAACAAAGAACGCTCTATGATCTTGAATCATTAAGAGAATTCGGGATCTGTTCGGGTATTGAAAACTATTCACGACATATTGATGGCCGAAAAGAAAATGAGAGACCGTTTAATTTATATGATTATTTCCCTGATGATTTCTTGCTTGTAGTTGATGAATCACACGTTAGTGTTCCCCAGATTAGAGGAATGTATAATGGTGATAGAGCCCGTAAGGAAGTATTGGTCAATTATGGATTTCGTTTACCAAGTGCTTTAGATAATCGTCCAATGCGTTTTGATGAGTGGGAAGAAAAGGTTAATCAGGTTATCTATGTATCAGCCACCCCTGGTGATTATGAACTTAATAAAGCACCAGATGACATTGTTCAACAGATCATTCGTCCAACCGGACTAATTGATCCTAAGATCGTGGTTAAACCACAACGTGAACAGATTGATGATATCATCGATCAGATCAAAAAACGGATCAAAGTAAATGAAAGAGTAATGATCACCACGCTTACGGTAAAGATGGCCGAGGATCTAACTAGTTATCTTAAAAAACTCGATCTAAAAGTTGCATATCTTCATCATGAGACAAAAACACTAGAGCGAACGGATATTATTCGCGATTTCCGCAAGGGAAAATATGATGTATTAGTTGGTATTAACCTATTACGAGAAGGATTAGATCTACCAGAAGTATCGCTAGTAGCGATCTTTGATGCGGATAAAGAAGGATTTTTACGATCATCCAGAGCCTTGATCCAAACAATTGGTCGAGCTGCTCGAAACGCTCATGGTGAAGTATATCTATATGCGGATAGAATGACTGATTCAATGATCAAAGCGATTGAAGAGACCAACAGACGAAGAGCGATTCAAGAAGAATACAATAGAGTTCATAATATAACACCAACCACGATCGTCAAAGAGATTAGAGATGCGATCCATGGAAAAGAAACAGCAGAGATGGCTGTTAAGTTTATGAAAAAGAAAGTTAAGAAAGATAAGAAACAACAGGAACAACTCTTTGCGGATCTTGAAAAAGAAATGCGTGAAGCAGCTCGTGTTCTTGACTTTGAACGAGCGGCAGAACTGCGTGATATAATTCTGGAACTTAAATCCACCTAAAGTATTTTAAGAATATCTTAAGAAACACCCAACTCGTTGACATTGGCTAGTGGCTATAGTACTGTACTATGTGATGTATAACACTTGGCAAGTTATCAATAAAAAACGCAACTTATTAGCGTTTAATGGAAAAATAACGTAAGAGTGTTAGAATAAATACGCTAAGAGGGGGTTTTTATGGCAGAAAACAAAGATTTTCTCGGTTCTTTGGCAAAAGAAGTAGAAAACAAACCAGATAGTTTTAAAGAAGAAAGAGTTGAAAAGATCACTAGACCTAATCCGTTTAAACCAAAAACGGTAATAAGTGTTTTGGTGGTTTTAGCGCTTATCGCTACTGGAGTTTATTATTTCTTTTTAAGACCGAATATAGTAATGCAAGATTTTGTCGGACGTAAAGTAAGTGATTTTACGGCTTGGGCAAGACAGAATGATATTGATTCACAAGGTGTTCTCGTTGTTGAAGAATACAGTTTTGAACACGCAAAAGATATCGTTATTTCACAAGATATTGAAGAAGGTCAGAAGATTAAAAAAGATGCAAAAATGACTATTACTGTTTCATTAGGAGCCGATCCAAGTGAAGTAGTAGCGTTCCCAGCATTAATGACCATGACGTTATCGGAGATAAATACTTGGATCGCCGATAATAAATTATTAAATACTAGAGTCACAACCACATATGATGACAAGATCCTGCAAGATGAAGTAATATCATATGATCTTAAGAATATCGAAGAGAGTGAATTCACCCGTGGTTCAACCTTAACGATCGTTGTCTCAAAAGGGGTTAAACCCGCCGCTACGATCACTGTCACAACGAATTATGTAGATCAAGCCTATAGTATCTTTAAATCATGGGCAGACACTAATAAGTTAGTTGTTGAAATGAGTGAATCCTACAACAACACTATTGCTTTAGGAAATATTGTTTCATTAAGTGTCGCTAAAGACGACAAAGTAAAAGAAGGCGATACGATCAAAGTAGTAGTATCTAAAGGACCAGCTGTTAAGATGATCTATTTAGATGCTTATACACAAGAAAGAGTCACTGATTGGGCAGCCGCTAATAACGTTACAGTACGCTTCAAACAAACATATCATGCGACGATTGGTAAAGATATCGTTGTTTATCAATCAATTACCTCGGGCACGATCATTAAAGATGATGACATCCTTGTTGTTGGTATATCATTAGGTAAACCAAAACTGGATGATCCTGTAGGGAAAACCGATTCTGAGTTGCAAGATATTATTAATGGATTAAATGAAGAGGGTGCTAATCTATCAATCAATCCTAGTTACACATATGAAATAAATGATTTGGCTCCTGGTAGTATTATAAGAGTAAGTAATTTAAGCAGTGTAACTGTAGGAACTAAATTGAACTTAGTTATATCAGAAGGAAAGAATATTTTATTAGATGACTATACAAGTACAACCGAGCCAGCCACAAATGTGACGTGGGCACAAGTGGTTGCTACCCCTAGTAGTTATCATGAAGTCGATATCAACAACTTGTGTGGAGCCAACACAGGTGTTACCTGTAAGATAACATATCAAAATAGCGATACGGCTGATAATTCTGAAGTTATCTCGATTTCTAGATCAGATGGCAATGAGCTTAAATCAGGCACTTATATTAAACAAAGTGTCAGTATAAATATCGTTATTTGCGATAAAAATAGTTAAATAGACGAAAGGAAAAAAATATGAACTTTTTTAACAGA
>CAYNYC010000139.1:0-2991 GCA_964401415.1 uncultured Erysipelotrichaceae bacterium | reverse complement strand
AAGCGGTATATTGCTTTATGGTGGAGGTGAGGAGAGTCGAACTCCTGTCCAAGAAAAGTTCCACATTCAAACGTCTACAGTTTAGTCTGTTGTTTTTACCGTAAGAGTTAGTAACAGACAACATCAATTACGGTTCTTCTGTTAGGTTTTCGACGTATCTTTACAGAAGATCAAATACGCTTAACCATTGTTTCTGACGCTAGGTTGATGACCAATGGTGAATCATCAGAAGCGCGCTGAAGTCTATTGTTGACTAATTAAGCAGCGAAAGCTAAATTTCTGTTTCCAGTTATTTTTTGTTTGATTATTAGGTAATCACTCCACTGCAGTTTGAATCAAACATGATCCTGTCGAAACCATGACACCCCCATATTTGAGAGCAACCATAGTATAATATAAATGTATAAGTGAGTCAACTTTATTGCTTGAGTTGCTGTGCGCTTTTATTGATATACTTTATAGTTTATTCTATAATTCTCACATAGGAGGAACATTATGGAACAATATCTCTTATATTTTGTGGCTATTGGTCTTGTCTTTTGGGCGCAATATAAAGTTAAAGGTGCATATAACCGTTATAGCCAGATGGAAACAAGCAGTAGAATGAGCGGTGCTCAGGTAGCTCGCCAGATATTGGACGAGAATGGATTAAGCGATGTCGCTGTTAAAACGAGCAAGAATGCCATGCTTAGCGATCATTATGATCCAAGAAATAAAACAGTATTTCTTTCGCCGAAAGTGTATTCTGAAACATCCATTGCCTCAGTCGCTATAGCGGCACATGAAGTCTCTCATGCCATCCAGCATGCTGAAAACTACAGTGCGATCGTCTTGCGTAATGCGATCCTTCCATTTGCGATCATTTCTGGAAACCTAGGTTGGACTGTCTGTTTTATTGGTCTTATCATTTCTTTCGATTCTTTGATTTGGATTGGTGTTGGGATGTTAGGTGTCATTGCCTTGTTCCAGCTGGTTACGTTGCCTGTGGAGTTGAATGCTTCCAGTCGCGCCTTAAATATCTTATTAGCAGATGGTATCGTTAACAGCGAAGAACAAAGCGATGCTAAAGCGATGTTGTCTGCTGCAGCTTTTACATACATCGCAGCCTTACTTGCGACGTTACTGCAAATCCTGCGTATTATCCTTTTATCAGGAAGTCGTCAAAGAAGATAAAATACAAATATAAAACAATAAAGCCGAGACCATCAATTATGATGAGTCCCGGCTTTTTATGTGTTCTATAGATTCATCTCTGCTTTGACTTCCTTGAAACAGCGTATGGCAAAATCAAGATCTTCAGTGGTATGAGCAGCGGATACTTGAGTCCGAATTCGTGCTTTGCCATTTGGTACGACTGGGAAACTAAAGCCGATCACATAGACACCTTTTTCTAACATGCGTTTGGCGAACTCACTAGCTACGTGGGCATCATATAACATGATCGGTACGATTGGATGAGTGCCAGGTAAGACATCTAAGCCTATTTTAGCGAGTTCTTCTCTAAAGTATTTAGTATTAGCGTGAAGTTTATCACGTAATTCAGTTGAAGCTGTAAGAATATCTAATGTCTTGATCGAAGCTGCACAAATGGCTGGAGCTAGTGTATTTGAGAATAGATACGGTCTTGAGCGTTGTCTTAAAAGATCAATGATGGCTTTACGACCACTGGTATAACCACCAGATGCTCCGCCTAGTGCTTTACCTAAGGTACCCGTGATGATATCGATACGTTCAACCACATCACAGTGCTCGGGAGTTCCTCTACCGGTTTTACCCATAAAGCCTACCGCATGAGAATCATCAACCATCACAAGTGCGTCATATTCATCAGCCAGATCACAGATTGCTTTTAAATTGGCGATATAACCATCCATTGAGAAAACACCATCAGTGACGATCAATTTGATCCGGGCTGTTTTGGCTTCTTCAAGTTTAGCTCTAAGATCTTGCATATCATTATTTTTATATCTAAATCGTGTTGCTTTACATAATCTAATACCATCAATGATACTGGCATGGTTTAACTCATCAGAGATAACCGCATCTTCGCTGCTTAGTAGGGTCTCAAATAAGCCTCCGTTAGCGTCAAAACAAGATGAATAAAGAATAGTATCATCGGTATGTAAAAAGCTTGATAGCTTATCTTCTAATTGCTTATGGATGGCTTGTGTACCACAGATAAAGCGTACTGATGATAATCCATAACCCCATTTACCATAACTATCAAGGGCTGCTTGGATGATCCGTGGATCATCAGCCAAGCCTAGGTAGTTATTAGCGCACATGTTTAAGATATTACTATTTTTATCAGTATCAATACGGGCATTTTGAGGACTTGTGATGATTCTTTCGTCCTTAAATGTACCGCTTTCTTTGATACTTGTCAGGGCATCTTTATAGATAGTTAAAGCAGATTTCATTTTTTACTCCAATCTAGGATTACTTTACCAGAATTTTTACTATTCATCGCTTCAAAGCCTAATTCATAGTCTGTGTAATGAAAGCGATGCGTAATGATGGGACTTAGATCAAGACCACCTTCAACCATAGCTGACATCTTGTACCAAGTCTCATACATCTTGCGACCATAAATACCTTGCATGGTTAAACCTTTAAAGATGACTTGATTTAGATCAATGGGTGTATTAGCATCTTGAATACCAAGAAGAGCGATCTTACCACCATTACGCATATGTGCGATCATTGAATTAAGGGCTGATGCTGAACCACTCATCTCTAAGCCAACATCAAAGCCTTCAACGATATGCCGGTCTTGATAGATATCTTCAAGTTTTTGTTTGGTCACATTGATAGCCGCGGTAACGTTAAGTTTTCGACAGATATCTAAACGATAATCATTAACATCCGTTATTACGACACTTCGTGCTCCATTTTTTAAACAGATCGCAGCCGCCATCATCCCAATGGGACCAGCACCGGTGATCAAGACATCTTCACCAACAACATCAAACATTAAAGCGGTATGGGTCG
>CAYNYC010000138.1:0-2993 GCA_964401415.1 uncultured Erysipelotrichaceae bacterium | reverse complement strand
AGTGTTGGAGGATAAAATTCAATGCATACGATTTTTTACCGGTTTCAATATGGGTTCCCTCATAAACGTCAAACAAGGTAACTGATTTCAACCATTTAGAAACTGTGCGATAAGCAATTCTTTCCAATTGTTCATAAGAAACATCCTGATCTACTACCAACGCCAAATCTCTTTTTACTGCAGGAAATGCCGGTATCGGGGAATAAATGATTTTATTTTTATGACAATCGGCATAAAGCAATTGCACATCCACTTCTGCATAGTAAACCGGTTTTTTAATATCAAAATATTTCAATACTTTTGGATGGACTTGTCCAATATGAATCAACTCTTTATCATTCTTTGAATAGATCAAATTTTCCAAAAAACGCCCCGGTTCTTCAAAAGAGGTCGCTAATTCTTCCAATGGATAGTTGATTTTTTGCATGAGATTCAACACCATATTTTTCAAATAGAAGAGATCCAAATCGGGGGCTTGATGATTCCATACATCATCGTGCATTTTCCCTGTAACAAAAAGCGAAAGTGTGTCTTTTTCTTCGATTTGCTCAGTTACCTCAGCATGATGGTCTAGTGATTTTCGATTATAAGTCTTTCCGAATTCAAAAAGTCTGAGATTGATATTTTTATTATTCAGATTACGGGAAATGGTTTCCAATCCAGAAAAAAGCATTGTTTGTCTCATGACACTCAATTCATTACTGAGAGGATTCAATAAAGGAATTGATTTCGACTCGTCAATAAAATCAAACTGTCTTGCATAAGTACTCTTTGTCAGCGAATTATTCATCATCTCATAGAATCCGTTGGCTGCAAGATAAAGGGATATTCTATCCTGAAGTTTTGTATTCAGCGTTTTTTTAGGAAGATGAATATTATATGAAAGTTGTTCGGGAATTTCAATATTATTATAGCCGTAAATTCTTAAAATTTCTTCTATCAAATCAATGGGACGAGTAACATCATTTTTATAGAGAGGAACTGTAACCATAAGTTGCTCTTCTCCTGAGGCCTGAACTTCCATACCCAAGAGCAATAAGATGGTTGAAACCGTTTGCTTATCAATTTCTTTGCCGGCAATACGGTTAATTTCATCAAAACGCAGCGTAATAGTAGACCTCTCAATACGAGTCGGATACACATCCATAATGTCAGACGTAATTATGGCGTCTGAGAGTTCCTTAATCAAATTTGCTGCTCTCTTCAGTGCATAAATAGTAATTTCCGGATCACAGCCCCGTTCAAATCTAAATGCTGCATCTGTTTTTAAATTATGTCTTTTGGATGTTTTCCGGACAGAAACAGGATTAAAATAGGCACTTTCCAAAAAAATGGAAGTCGTATTTTGAGTAACACCGGAATCCAATCCTCCGTATACACCTGCAATACACATTCCCCCTTCACTATTACATATCATCAAATCTTCATGATCTAATTTAATTTCATTTCCGTCTAAAGCATTAAAAAGGGTTCCGGACGGAAGATTTTTAACAATCACCTTTTTCCCTATAATCTTATCGGCATCAAAAGCATGAAGTGGTTGTCCCACTTCGAACATAACAAATTGGGTAATATCCACAATATTATTAATTGGTCGAATACCAACAGATTTCAATCGATTTTTGAGCCATTCCGGGGACTCTTTCACTTTTACTTTATCAAACGTCAATCCAGAATAACGAGGGCAAGCCTCTTTATTTTCCACCACAATCTCAATTCCATTTTTTCTCGAATTTGAGGTAAAATCATATGCTGTAGGTAAAACTAACCCGGAACATTTAACTCCGTTAATTTTAAGTACTGCATATAAATCTCTGGCGACGCCATAGTGAGAAATGGCATCACTACGATTGGGCGTCAATCCGATTTCAAAGATATAGTCACTTTCTACTTTAAAGTATTGGGCAGCCGGCATTCCTATTTTTGCCTCCTCGGGCAGTACCATAATTCCATCGTGAGAACTTCCCAAACCAATTTCATCTTCGGCACAAATCATCCCTTCGGAAACGACTCCCCGAATTTTAGATTTTTTTATCGTAAAAGAGCTCTCATTATCGTATAATATAGTACCAATGGTTGCTACTACTACTTTTTGCCCTTTGGCAACGTTTGTAGCACCACAAACAACATTCAATATTTGATCATTCCCTATATCAACGGTTGTTACATGTAAGTGGTCGGAATCTGGATGCGGCTCACAAGTAAGTACTTCTCCTATTACCAATCCTTTCAATCCGCCTCTAACACTTTCAAAAGTGTCAATAGCTTCTACTTCTAATCCACAATCTGTAAGATATTTCCCTGTTTCTTCGGGAGTTAAATCAAAATTCAAATATTGTTTTAACCAATTGAAAGATATTTTCATAATTTCACTATAAAATTCTTAAAACCTATTCATTGAAAGAGACTTAGCTTATTTTTTGTTCTTTCATCTTAAAAGTCGGCAAATTTACAAGATTTTTTTCAATTAGCTCATTCTTTTAACAAAATTTGTGCATAATAATCCATCCTATTTATAATAACCTTCAGTAGAAAAATGGGGGTTCTATTATTTATTAACATTTTTTTGTTATCTAAAATAAAAATTGTATTATTGCAGGTTAAAATCAGTATTAACCCTAAGTTAATTTATATAAAATATGCCAAAAATATACGAACAAGAAAATGGAGTCAATGTCATTGCTGAAGGCTCCAATTTAACAGGAAATATTGTAACTTCAGGAGATTGCCGAATAGATGGAAACATGAAAGGAAATATTCAGTCTAATGCGAAAGTTATTATCGGAGAAACCGGAATCGTTGAAGGCGAAATTGTATGTAAAAATATCGAAATTGAAGGAAAAGTGAAAGCCAATATCAATGTTGGAGATTTATTGAGTTTACGCTCAAATGCAGTTCTGATGGGCAATATAATAGCCGGAAAACTTTCCATTGAACCCGGGGCAAATTTTATAGGAAATTGTAAAATGCAAAATTCGAAGGTTGAAATTCCT
>CAYNYC010000137.1:0-3018 GCA_964401415.1 uncultured Erysipelotrichaceae bacterium | reverse complement strand
AACATCTTGCTCACGGAAATTCTTAACTACTGTTTGATAGATATCAACATCCTCACTAGTTAATCTTCTAAACTCAATCATTATTATTCCCCTTTCTTTGGATCATCTATAAAAAACTGATTCTTTCCATTTTCTTTTGATCTGTATAATACTATATCGGCACGCGTGTATAGATCATTAAATTTCTCAAGATTATCATAAGTAATGGCTATTCCGATACTACAGGACAAATTATTATCAAAACTATACAGATCAATAGTTTCATTGATGCCTCTAAGTAAATCTTTAGCTTTATCTTCTATATCTTTAGTCGATTTTACGTCATTCATAAAGACAGCGAATTCATCACCACCAAGACGACCAACATAATCCGTCTTTCTAAACATCTTGCTTAACAATTGAGCAATATCAATCAATAGTTTGTCACCAATCAAGTGTCCTTGTTTGTCATTAACATCTTTGAAATTATCCATATCTAAGACAAAGAAGGCGGATATTTCTGGTTGGTTGAATCGACTATTTACATATTCATTTACCTTTAGTTCAATTGATTCGCGATTATCGATCTTTGTCAATGAATCCTTAGATGCGGCATCTTTAAGTAATAACATTTGTTTCACTTGTTCATCACGATTGGTTACCTTAGCGATAAA
The DNA here is from genome assembly GCA_964401415.1 of uncultured Erysipelotrichaceae bacterium. Classification (GTDB taxonomy): domain Bacteria; phylum Bacillota_I; class Bacilli_A; order Erysipelotrichales; family Erysipelotrichaceae; genus JAQUCI01. Next base: position 2,365 of record CAYNYC010000137.1, on the reverse strand, counting down.
CCCAATTACTTTTCCATTATGATCGCGCATTGGCATACCCGTTACAGTTGTCCAAAAAGTGATATCATCTTTTGAGATCAAACGACAATCAACCATGGCCGAATCAGCACCACCTTTAAGCCTATCAATAAACGCTTTTATCTTTACCAAATCCTCAGCTACGATATAGGGATTATTAGTTAGATAATCACTAATCCTTTTAGTGCTTGGTCGATAACCAAAGATCGTTTCTTGATTTGATGAAAAGGTGATCGTATCACTTTCAAAATCTCCTTCAAGAACCATACTTTGTTTTAGTTCATCAAGCACCCGATATCTCTCTTCACTGCGTCGTAGTCGCTTTCTTTCATTTTCCAGTTCTTCTCTTTTCTTGTATTCAAAATAGTAAACAAGTAAGACTATGATCACAAATACCAGTAGGATCTGTAAGAATAAGTGTAAAGAAATATTACCAATCTCATTAAACTGTGACCAAATGGCCGAATAGGGTACAGCTGTAAATATCATCCATTGTGTACCTTCTACATTAAAGTAGCTGATATAATGGCGTGATTCTCCTTGACCAATCACAATGATATCTGCTAGTTTAGCGATTATATTATTATGAATACTGGTCTCCATCGCTTCATCATAAGTAGATGTCGTTTTAAAATGGCCAAAAACATTATCAATCTTGATCGTTTCATCATAACGATTGATACTCACCATAACATCACCATTTTGATCAGCTAATAAAATAAAGTCTTCAAGCTCCATCTTTTCAAACAATATATAAAAACTATCTTCATTATAGGCACTAGAAATCATGCCAACCGTTAATCCATCTTGATCATAGATAGCTTTACTTAAGATCAGTTTACTTTGTTGATCAACATAGCTTTGATCAATAAAAGCGATGGATTGACCTTTATCGATCGTTTCTTTAAAATAATCACGATCACTAATATTGAATTCAAAGCCCTCGATTGAGATACTACGGCCTGTGATATCGGTATATGATAAACGATGAGCGATGTTATTAACATCAAAATAATTTAAGATAGCGATAATCTGTTGATCGGTATAATCATCTATACCAATAAGAGTGGCGATGGACTCAAGTCTTGCAAATTGTTCTTCAAACTCTTTATCTACTAATTCATTGATCATCTCTGCACTACGAGCTAAGATATCCTTAGCTTGTTTATCTAATTGATCTTCAAGTTTCCATCGAAAATCGATCGCAATAAAAAACAAAACCAACCCGATCAATATAACAACTATTCCAGTTGTAAGGTGTTTTAATTTTCTCTTCATCTTCTTAGCCTTATAATATCCTTCGTCACTAAATTGTATTAAATATAATTCACTTAGTCAACACAGCATAACTTTACATTCTAGGTGAGCTGTGACGACACTATCTTTTACTTGCCTGTCTGATTGACATCTTAAATAATGAATGTCAATATATATTCATATTCATAAAATAGAAAGCTAAATATGATCTACACAGTTACATTAAACCCTTCTATAGACTATCATCTCATCCTTAATAAATTGCGACCTAACCAATTAAATATCAGTTATAATTCGTATTTTTTGGCTGGCGGAAAAGGTATCAATGTCGCTACTGTCTTAACTAACCTAGGTCATGAATGTAAAAATCTTGGCTTTGTTGGGGGCTTTACTGGCCAACAGCTGATCAACATGTTAAATAAACAGGGTTTAACCAATGATTTTATCATGCTTGATGAGGGAGTGACACGCATCAATGTTAAGATCAAAGCCGACAAAGAAACAGAGTTAAACGCTTCAGGTCCACTTATCAAAGAAGCTGATGTAAAGCGTTTATTAACTAAACTTGATCAGACAAATGATAATGATTATTTTGTATTATCTGGTAGTGTTCCTTTAGGGCTTACGCAAAACATCTATGTCTTGATCAATGACAGACTAAAAGACAAAAAGATTAGGATCTGTATTGATACTCGTGGTAAACATCTTCAAGATTGTTTAGCTTATCATCCATTTTTGATCAAGCCTAATCTACAAGAATTGCAAGAATTGTTTAAAACTAAGATCACAAATAAAAAACAATTGATCACTTATATGTATGAACTACAAGCACTAGGTGCTCAACATGTTTTGGTATCACTTGGTAAAGATGGCGCATATCTATTAAGTATAGATCATTGCCTTTACCAGGGCTTTGCCCCTTTGGGTAAACTGATCAGTTCTGTTGGCTCAGGTGATGCCATGGTCGCTGGTTTTATAAGTGGAATGATCAATGATCATGATAATGCAGAAACCGCTTTACAGACAGCGATAGCAGCTGGTAGTGCTAGTGCCTTTAGTCAAGGTTTAGCGCCTAAAGAAGCAATCGATG
>CAYNYC010000136.1:0-3229 GCA_964401415.1 uncultured Erysipelotrichaceae bacterium | reverse complement strand
TCTTTGAGTCTGAAGAATTGAGTGCTGATGAGTTAAGCGCCTACTTCCAAAGTCAGCTTAATATCTATACCAGTGAAGAACAATTACAAGCCGCTATCAAAGATGGTGTATTGACCAATGGTTATATCATTAAAGATGCTCAAAGTTTAACAAGTATTGTCCAAAATAAAGATATGTATAATTACACTGATCAAATGTTGATCAGTGCTATGCAAAATATTAATCGTAATAAAGCTTTAACTTCGATGGGTATTGATCCAGTCCAAGTTGATGCTGTGTCGTATATGCCTATTGATCTAAATGAGATTGTCTTAGGTAAAGACGCTTCTAGCACCTTCTTATTATCATATATCCTGATGTTTGCGGTCTATATGTTAGTGATCATGTATGGTTCTTTTGTGTCAACTTCCGTAGCGCGTGAAAAAGATAATCGCACAATGGAAATCTTGATCACATCTACTTCCCCAAAAGCTTTGATCATCGGTAAAGTCTTCGCGAACGCCATCGGTGGATTGATCCAGTTTTCGATCATCATTGGTGTTGGTGTTATTGGTTATCTATTAAATCAAGCAAATTATCCCCAAGAGATCATCCAAATGTTGTTTGCTGGTTTGTCTTGGGACGCCACTATCGTCTTCTTACTCTTCACGGCTGTTGGCTATACCTTGTATCTTTTCATCTACGCTTCTTTAGGATCACTTGTTTCTAAGGTTGAAGATGTTGGATCAGCCACGACCCCTATTACCATGTTATTTATGGTCGCTTACTTTATGGCGGCTATTGCGATCAATATGCCCCAAGGTATCATTGTTAATATTGGCTCATTCATTCCTTTCACAGCTATCTTGGTTATGCCCATCCGTTACTTCTTAACATCAGTTCCTGTAATTGAATTAATGATATCGATCACTTTGATGGCTTTAACTTCTGTCTTCTTAGCTTATGTCTCAATCAAGATATATCGCTTAGGCTCGCTTAACTATGGTAATAAAATTTCCTTTACTAAAGCCTTAAAGATGATCTTCGCAAAAGAAAATATTGATCTAACAGACTAAGATAAACTCCCACTTGCCCTTGATTAAGTTATAATATAGGTAAGTGGGGGTTTTTATGTTAAGTAAACCAAATTGTCATCTATGTCAATTCAAAGAATTATGTATTAGACAAATACCCCTTTTTTCTTCATTAAGTGATGATGAACTGATCAAGATCTTTCCCCTTATTCAACATCATACCTATCAAAAAGGTGAGATATTGATCAATGATAAAGATCCTCTTGATTCACTAATACTGATCAATGAAGGAAAAGTAAAAGCCAGTAAATATTCATTTGATGGTAAAGAACAGATCTTACATGTTTTCTTTGCCAAAGATTTCTTTGGTGAGCAATTCTTAACCAATGAAAGATCAAGTTATTATACAATCGAAGCTCTAACGCAAGTAAAAGTTTGTGTGTTAGCTAAAAAAGACTTTGATCAGATCGTGATCAAACATCCTGATATAGCGACTAACTTGATCAGTCAGCTATATAAACGCTTACGTAAACTTGAATCAACGATCTATCATCTTAATATCCGTAGTGTAGATAACAGAGTAAATGCCTTACTAATCAATTATACGGAAGAATATGGTCACTTAACGACTAATGGAATAGTGATCGATCTTCCTTTAAGCCGCGAACAAATGGCCAATTATTTAGGAATTACTCGTGAAACCATTTCCCGCAAATTAAGTCAACTTGAAAACGATAATATTATCCAAACACTTAATCGTAAACAAATATTGATCAAAGATTTGACAAGACTACAAGAGTTGATCAGTGAATAAAATTGATTTGAATCACATTATTTATCTTTAACTGTTGGTATTATTTAAGAGTTAGATATTAACAGTTACCATAGAAAAGGAGAAATAACATGAGTAAAGAAATCAATAATAGCGTTTATCGTCAAAAGATCATTGGTGATCTTATTAGACAACTACACGATGGTGTTGAATTCGAAATCGTTAAACAACAGTTTGAAGAAGCCTTTGAGGGTATTTCATCAGAAGAGATTGCTCAAGCTGAACAAGCCTTGATCAATGAAGGACTACCTGTTGAAGAGGTTCAAAGACTATGTGATGTTCATGCGGCGGTATTTAAAGGATCAATATCGGATATTCATAAAACTACCTTACCAGCCGATATTCCAGGCCATCCAATCAATATTTTAGTCTTAGAGAATAAAGCGATCAAGAAGGTACTGAATCAGATAATGTTACACTATGAAGATCAGACCTTATTAGCTAAAGAGCTTGAAAAACTAACAGCTATCGATCTTCACTATACTAAAAAAGAAACACTGATCTTCCCCTATCTCGAGAAATATGGCATTACCGGCCCTACTAAGGTCATGTGGGGTGTTGATAATGAGATCAAGACCGATCTTAAAGCGATGATCAAAGCTCTTGGTAAAGGTGAAACGGTCGCTTATGAATGGATTGAACATCTTATCAGTAGAATTGAAGAAATGATCTTCAAAGAAGAAAGTATCATGGTCCCTATGTTAGTTGACAATCTAACTGATCAAGATTGGCTGGCTTTAGCTAACGATAATCATGAGTTAGGTTTTGCCTTAATTCAATACGTACCTAAATGGAGTCCACTTACAAAATCAGAAGACGCTAACGAATCAGAAATGAGTCATGGAGAAATCCAACTTGGTAGTGGTCATTTAAAGATTGAAGAGTTGATCGGCATGTTAAATACATTACCAATCGATGTCACCTTTGTGGATAAAGATAACAATGTTAAATACTTCTCCCAGGGAAGTGAAAGAGTCTTTGCAAGAGCTAAATCGATCATCGGTCGTAAGGTTATCAATTGCCATCCCCCAGCAAGTGTCCATATTGTCGAGAATATTATCGAAGACTTGCGAAATGGACGTAAAGATCATGAAGACTTCTGGATAAATATGAAAGACAAATATGTCTATATCCGCTACTTTGCGGTAAGAGATGAAAACAAAGAATTTCTTGGTGTCTTAGAAGTAACACAAGACATTAAACCAATTCAAGCCTTAACAGGTGAGAAACGATTAGTAGATGATAAGGGTGTTTAAAACACCCTTTTTTGATATTTAATCATCTTATGATCTTGCGCTTGATAGTATATAATAAAAACATAAGGAGGTATTTATATGTGGGATACATTTAAAACTGATGCACACGATAGTATGATGTGTGAAGT
>CAYNYC010000135.1:0-3280 GCA_964401415.1 uncultured Erysipelotrichaceae bacterium | reverse complement strand
CGACCCTGTGCACCATCCTGCGCCAGTTCGACCTGGCCTATGCCAACTTCAAGGGGCGGCTCGGCGAGATGGGCGGCATCTCCTACGAGGAGGGCGAGGCCCTGATGGCCGAGGGCCGCGAGATCGTCATGGCCTTCTCCGACTTCACCGACAAGCTCTGCCGGCGCATCCACTTCCGCTACTACACCCCCCGTGAGATCGAGGAGTATTTGCGGGTGGTGGAGGAAGGGAAGAACGATTGATACAGAAAAATCGCGTGGCTAGGGAAACCACTCTGAAAGCGCAGAGCAATCGGTAAGGTTTTTTCCGCTGCGGCACGATTGCGACCAACGGCCACGGCAGCATAGGTGACTGCCTGACCGCGTGCCTGGACGCGGATAACGACAGGCATGAGATTTTCTTAAAAGCCCTGCTCACAATGCTGTACCGAGTAAATTGCCCGGGAGGAGGACTGTGCAGTCAACTCGGTAGTCGCCATTGTAGATCCCCTCCAAGGTAATACCCTTGGCAATAGCGCCAGTATCACGGTCACGGAGGACACCGGATTCACAGGAACCATCTGACCAAATGAATGCCAGTCCAGCACCATCCTGATCACACAGGACGCCCCATTCATCAAAAACACCAATAAAACGCAACGACCACTCATGTTTCACATCTTCGTTGACGAGTTTCACTAGCCCAGGACTAGGATTCTCCTCCTCGATACACCAAAAAGACTCGCCGACACCCACAAAGGGATGATCAAAACATGTACAGGCGATTATCTTTCCATCAAGAGTGGCGATATGCATCGTTTTCAACTTAAAAAGTTATTAAAGGAAGGGTAATTACAAAAAAGCAATCTCTATATAAATAAAAAATAAATAAAATAATTTATTTTTTATTGTCATTTTGACGGATAACACTATCTACCTTTCTGGCCAGATCATATAAAGTAAAAGGTTTTTGAAGAAACCCAACTCCCAAAATATTGTCATCCTGAATATCTTTACTTCTATAAACATACCCGGATATGAACAAAACTTTTATATCAGGAATATCTTCCTGCAAAGCGTCAAGCAACTCTAAACCGTTCATTTTCGGCATAACCATATCCGTTACGAGCAAATCAATCGCTCCTGCAAACGACCGAGCCAATTGAATCGCCTCCCTCGGCGAATCTACCGCCAGAACTTCATAGCCCAATTCACAAAGCATATGTTCAACCATCTGTAGAACCGAGGGATCGTCTTCAACAAGCAGGATTGTTTTCCCTCGTGCGAAATGCTCAGCAACTTCCTCTTTTTCAACGGGCGCCACATAGTCGCTGGCGAGCGGAAAAGACAGTGTGAAGGTCGTGCCTTCTCCTGGAGTACTGGCAACCTCGATGCATCCCCCATTCTGCTGGACGGTGCCATAGACCACGGAAAGCCCAAGGCCGGTACTCTCACCAGGCGCTTTTGTGGTAAAAAACGGTTCAAACTATCTACCTTTCTGGCCAGATCATATAAAGTAAAAGGTTTTTGAAGAAACCCAACTCCCAAAATATTGTCATCCTGAATATCTTTACTTCTATAAACATACCCGGATATGAACAAAACTTTTATATCAGGAATATCTTCCTGCAAAGCGTCAAGCAACTCTAAACCGTTCATTTTCGGCATAACCATATCCGTTACGAGCAAATCAATCGCTCCTGCAAACGACCGAGCCAATTGAATCGCCTCCCTCGGCGAATCTACCGCCAGAACTTCATAGCCCAATTCACAAAGCATATGTTCAACCATCTGTAGAACCGAGGGATCGTCTTCAACAAGCAGGATTGTTTTCCCTCGTGCGAAATGCTCAGCAACTTCCTCTTTTTCAACGGGCGCCACATAGTCGCTGGCGAGCGGAAAAGACAGTGTGAAGGTCGTGCCTTCTCCTGGAGTACTGGCAACCTCGATGCATCCCCCATTCTGCTGGACGGTGCCATAGACCACGGAAAGCCCAAGGCCGGTACTCTCACCAGGCGCTTTTGTGGTAAAAAACGGTTCAAAAATTCGCTCACGGGTAAAGCGATCCATTCCGCAGCCATCATCACAGATAGAAAGAATTGCGTAGTTGCCGGACGCGCGAGAATGTCCATCGGTGCTTTTGGCGCACACGCAAGGAGCAACGCTGGTGGCAATGATGATAGTGCCCGTGCCTGCAATGGCGTCGCGGGCATTGAGACAGAGGTTGATGAGAATCTGGTCGAACTGCGTGGGGTCCATAAGTACAGGCATTTCGTCGGGACCGGGTTGCCAAACCATCTCGATCTGCTCTCCGATGAGCCGCCTGAGCATGTTGAGCAAGTCTCGAGTGGCTGAATTCAGGTCGAACACTTCAGCACGGCTCGGATGTTGCCGAGCGAAAGCGAGCAATTGCCGGGTCACTCTGGCTGAATGCTCCGCAGCTCGAAGAATTTCCTGTAGATCATTGTGGAGCGGGCTATCCGAGGATATCTTTTCCTGGGCCAATTGACCATATCCTATTATAACAGCGAGCATATTGTTAAACTCGTGGGCCACGCCACCGGCCAAAATACCGATGGACTCCATCTTCTGAGCTTGACGAAGTTGTTCCTTCAACTGTCGCTGGATGGTGATGTCATGATAGGTCGCATGCAGCAAAGTCTTCCCGGGAAGTTCAATGACACTGCTATAGACCGCCACATCCCGAGTAGAGCCGTTTGCCCGGCGATGACGAAATTCGAAACAGACCTGCTCGTTGCGGGAGGCTTTAGCCAACTCCGCAGAAGTCTGTTCAGGAGGCAACGTGTTGAGATCCTGCACATGCATGTTCCGCAGCTGTTCCCGGGACCATCCATAAAAGGCCACCGCAGCCTCATTGGCATCCAAGATTCGGCCGTCTCCCGGGTCAAGGAGTAATTTTATCGCAGCATGCTTGTGGAATAATGCGCGGAACTTGGCCTCACTCTGCTCCAGAGCCGCCTCAGCTTTTTTCCGCTCGGTTATTTCTCGACAGATACAAAAAATCATCTTCTGCCCGCGGAACAGGATGGCGCTGTTGCTCAGTTCCACATCGATGACCGTGCCATCCTTGCGCAGCTGTTGTGTCTCGAAATGGTGGCCTGTTCCATTGATTTGGTGCAGCATCCCCAGAATAACCTCCTGGTTGTAGCGAGCGTCCCAATCCCATACATTCAACCTTCGGATCTCTTCGATGGTGTAACCGAGCATGGTGGCAAACCGACGATTGGTTTCGTGTACTTTCCCAGCCTGATCGAGCACGACAATACCGTCACGTGACTCCT
>CAYNYC010000134.1:0-3287 GCA_964401415.1 uncultured Erysipelotrichaceae bacterium | reverse complement strand
TCTGCATGGATATGTGTATGATTGATTTGTCCGAAATAGAAAATGTACATATCGGAGATGATGTGATTATCTACGGAGAAGAAAACCGCATTGATGACATCGCCGACCGGATACATAAAACACCTTACGAACTGTTGACGGCCATTTCACGACGGGTTCCTCGCATTTATGTTATGGAATAGGTGGGAGTTCCGGTTTATATGAAAGAATTGTGCTCCGCACCATTGAATATGGTCTAAAATTATAAAATGCAAATATTCAAGCAGTGTGGTTTCTTTTGAAAGTTCGGGTAAAATATTTATTTTTTTCTAAGGTATCAACAATCTATAAACCTTCGTTTTGAGCGTAAATACTTAACCCGCCTGTACTAACAAAAAGGTCTATTGCAACGCAGAAATTGTTGTCTTTATTCATATTTCTTTAATTCCTAATTGTTTTAAATAATTATACGTATCATCGTAATACACTTTGAGGCGTGAGTGATCTTCATCATTCCCTTCAGGGATAACGATTACCATTCCTTGTCTTGCGCGAGTAAGTAAAACACGATAAGCATTCAAAAGGTACTTTTTGCCTTCAATTTTTTTAATATTTTGCCACTTGTTGCCTTTGAAAGAATAAGTTTTCCAACCATTCGGCGAGTAGCGCAAATCGCCGTCCCAAACAACACAACTCCAATCCAACTCCAAACCTTGCACGTGAAATTCAGTTGCAACATCTTCCAAATAAAACGAAGAACGAACATCATCTTTGCCATCTAAAAACCAATTAACGTGATTCATTGGCGTTTTTACATCAATTGCAAATGGCTTTAACCGAAGAGCCTGAGAAGAAACGACAATACCGTAACGCTCACTGCCTCTTGCTTTTTCTTTCAACCATTTTTTTGCTTTGACAATATCGCGGGTTAATACGATTGGATATTTTTCGGTAATCTGCAATAAATCAGCTTTTGCTTTTTCAATTTCAATATCTAAAAGATTCTTTACGAATGAAGACAGTTTTTCGGCTCTAAATGAACGCATAGAAACAGATAAATGCAAGGTTCTATCAAAATTTACTCTATTTTGATTGTCAAGTTTTTCTATTGCTTCTATTGCAGTGTATTCAGAATCAGTAAGATTTGGCGAAATATACACAAACCAATCAGGGAAGGTTTTGTCCATTGCATCAAGCCATTCAGAAATTCCTGCTTCGCCTGTGTTGATTTCCTGTCCGCCGCCAACCAAGCAGATAATCACAGCCCAATCATTATGCCTGTCCAAACACGAAATTAAAAATTCCGGCTCAGAATAATCAAAGTCAGCAATTCCTTTTTTCTGTTTCATAAATTTGACTGTCTGTTCTTTATTCCACGCTCGTTGCGCTTCATCAAAAATTGCAACGTGGTCATAAGGAGCTTCGGGATTGCGTAAATATTCGTCTCTATAATGGTGAATAATTTGAATAAATGATTTAACTGCTTGTTGTGCTGACTTCTTTGTTATTTTATTGCCTTTTTCTCGCTCCCTTCGAACTTTATCTCGTACCAATGCCTCCTGTAGAACATCAACTAACGGCTTATTTCCAGACAAATATACGCTTGCATTTCCCTTTTCGTTATCAAGGTGAGAAGTTGCAACATTCAGCCCAACAAGTGTCTTACCGGCTCCCGGAACCCCTGTTACAAAACAAATAATTTTTTTGTTTTCAGTTTTGGCTTGTTCTATTATTTCTGAGATTTTTTTAGTCGTTTGAGTTAAATTTTTTGCACCCGCATCGCTTCGGGTAATATTTTCAACACTATGAGTCGTATATAGCGAAACAGCTGCTTCAATAATTGTTGGCGTTGGCATATAACCACCGCTAATATATTCTGTAATGTTGATTTGTGGCTCATCCGAAAAGAATGATAAAGCACTTATAATCACTTCCTTCAATGAATTACTGCCGATTTTCACAGGGTAAGTTAAATTGTCATTGTGGGAAGTAAGCACCATTTGTGTATATGAATTTCTTGCTTCTGTTGCAATCAAAACAGGAACTAAAACAACATTGTGACTCGTTTTATGGAAGTTTTTCAAATCCAAAGCATAATCCCAAACCTGCTCAATATTATGGTTTAGAAAATGACTTTCACCAACTTTAAACTCAATCACAAATACTACATTCTTTATTACAATAAGCGTATCAACACGTTTTCCCATTCGAGGAATAGAAAACTCAAAGAAAATATCACCCTCAAAGTCCTGCAAAGCATTTTTCAAAATTGGGATTTGTGACTCCCACGATTTGTTTTGCAAAAAAGTAGCGTCAAACTCATTGGAACGAGTAATAACGCCGATAATTTCGTCGGTGCTTTGTTGCAAAAAAGCCCTTATTGTATTTCGGTAATAATAATTCACGCTGCTAATTTTCTTAATTCGCTGATTGTAAATTCCAAACTTTTAATTTTTTCTGAATACCACTCGAACCTGTTGTACACTTTTGGTGTAACGATTTCGTTATTACAGTTTTTGAAAGTCATTGAAAGTATGGTTTTTACAGCATCTTCCGAAAATTGCGTTGGAAAGTTTTTGTTTTCTACAATCACAACACCGTTTTCGTCAGTACCAACAGTTAAAGCGCCAACTTCAACAATGAACGGTGTGTACTCAAGCATTTTGATGCTAATTTCTGAAATGTATGCCTGCAAGCGTTCTTCTAATTCTTTTATAGTTTCTTCAATATTCATAATTTTATGTAGTTAATTTATAAATTTCAAGGTCTTTCAAAGTGTTGCCGTTCTTGGCGGTGGGTATGCCTAAAAATTTTTAATATACAAAAAAATGTATCGCAAAGTTACAAAAATAATCTTAGTGGAGTCCGATAAAAAATAAAAATAGTTAAAATACAATAAAAAGTACCTGATAATCAAGTTCACACGTCTGTTTTTAAATAAGTCATTTTATCCTGATAAATCTTATGAATTTTAACGTTTTTGGTCTCCCTTTTTCTATTAACAACATTTTACTAAATAACGATATTGCACGTCAAAGTATAACCCGGATAGGGAGATACAACCGGACTACAAGCTGAAAATTATTTCATTAAAACACGTTGCAACTCAATTGTAAGCCATTGGCATGCTGTTGTGTGCCGAAAATGCCCATTGTAAGCGGTAGGAATGCAAATGTAACCGGTAGGAACCCAAATGTAACCGGTAGGAACCCAAATGTAACCGGTAGGAACCCAAATGTAACCGGTAGGAACCCAAATGTAACCGGTAGGAACCCAAATGTAACCGGTAGGAACCCAAATGTAACCGG
>CAYNYC010000133.1:0-3316 GCA_964401415.1 uncultured Erysipelotrichaceae bacterium | reverse complement strand
GCACACAGATAGTGACGGTAGCGATCATCATCATCATGTAAACAGTTGTGATAAAGCTCATAGTATTTCTCCTGTTTTTATCTAAATTTATTATAACAGAAAATAAATGACATAATAACAATTATCATTTATAATGATAATGCTGCTTAAGGAGAGCTGGCCGAGCGGCTTAAGGCACCATCTTGGAAAGGTGGCGTAGTGAAAGCTACCATGAGTTCAAATCTCATGCTCTCCGCCATATATCTATACCTACCGCTATTAGCGGTTTTTTTCTATCCTTTAGCATGATGTCATTTAATTGCAAATACTTTGATAAATGCTATAATCGAATTATAAATAATCAACACATCAATAATTATAATCCGATTACCACTATACTCAGAGGTAGGACATGGAAAAAAACACTCTTTATAAGCGATCTTCTTCATCAAACGATAGTATTAAGAAAGCTCAAAGAAAATCTTTTAAGATTACTTTGGTCTATTTTATCTTAGGATCATTGTGGATCGTATTTTCTGATCGACTAATGGACTTGCTCTTTACTAATCATGAAGGATTGATCTTAGCAAGTCTGATCAAAGGTATTTTTTATGTCACAGTTACTACCGTAATAATTTATCTGCTTATCTATTATGCTTTTCTTAGTGTATTTGACTCCGAGAAGAAGATAAGAGAGAAAAATGATGAATTAGAATTATCAGTAGTAGAATACCAAAAACTGTATCAACAAAATGAAAACAAACAACTATTAATCAAATCATTAATGGACTCTATTGAAGATTGGATCTTCTATCTTGATAAGGATAATAGGTTTTTAGGTTGTAATCTTGCCTTTGAAACCTTCTTTGATGTCAAAGAAGAAAAACTGATAAACAACAGCAACGGTTCTTTTAACAATCCCATACTTACCCAAGTATTTTTAGCAGGAAAACAATGTAACACTTCAGATCCAACTGATACCAAATTTGAAAAAACGCTTACAACCTCAGATAACCAAGAACTAATCTTTGAGATAATTCGCAGTCCCTACTACGATTTAAATAAAGAGATATATGGAACGATCTATGTTGGAAGAAATATAACAAAACGTAAACAACAAGAAGATACTCTCCGTTATCTAAATCATCACGACGTACTAACAGGTATCTATAACCGTTCATATTTAGAAGAAAAACGTCTTGAAATTGATACAGAAAAAAATCTACCTCTATCCATCATTGTCTGTGATGTAGACGGCTTAAAACTTGTTAATGATGCCTTTGGTCATGCGGCTGGTGATACACTGCTTAAGATCACAACAGACATTTTAGTTCAAAGTACTCGTAAAGATGACATTATCATTAGAACTGGTGGCGATGAGTTTTGTATATTATTACCTAATACAAGCTATCAAGAAGCGGAAATATTTCAAAATGTAATACACGATAAATCACATGAGGGTAAATTAACTGTTGAAAACGACCTGCTTTATCCAAGCATATCAACTGGTTGTTCGACAAAAACAAATATTTCAAGTAACTTTGAAGAAATCTTTAAAGAAGCGGAAGACTATATGTACCAACACAAACTACTAGCTCGAAAAGGTGTTCATAGTATGTTTTTAAAGTACATAACAACCACCATCTTTGAAAAAAGCAATGAAACTCAAGAACACTGTCAAAGAATGGCTAATATGGCTAAAGCATTAGGAGAGCAATTACAGCTGCCAAATCGTGATCTTGACACCTTGGAGTTAGCTGCATCACTTCATGATATCGGTAAGATAAGTATTGACCTTAGTATCTTGCAAAAGCCAGAAAAGCTTAATAATGATGAATGGGAGATAATAAAAAAACACCCTGAAACTGGATGGCGTATTGCACAAGCTGTACCAGATCTTTATCAGATATCCGACATCATCTTATATCATCATGAACGATGGGACGGTACGGGTTATCCAAGAGGTCTTGCTGGAAATGCTATTCCCTTAATGTCACGAATCATTACGATCGTTGACTCCTTTGATGCTATGACTCAAGATAGACCCTATCAAAAAGGAATATCAACTAATGTAGCGATCGAAGAGATCAAAAAAAATATGGGCAAGCAATTTGATCCACAGCTTTCCCAGATATTTATCGATAAAATACTAGTTAACTATTATGACTCTAATACAAGATCTTAAATCAATAATACTATTTATTAAACAACTTGGTTTTTTCATTTATTACTCATAATTGTAAACATTTTTAAGTAACACCAAACAGTTTATTTATTCAACATAAAATACATACCAGAAAAAAAGGCTTTTCTAGCCTTCTTTTTTCCAATCAATAACAACACATCGATATGTTTCTTTTTCATACATTAATCCATGATATGCTTTTTCAATTTCTTCTGGTTTAATGATCTGACTGATTATTTTAGAAGCATCAATTCGCTTATCATAGATACGTTGAGTAACGACTTTAAAGTCTCTTTCAACGCATATTCTTGATCCCTCTTTTTCATATACGGGATTGAGATTATTAAACGCACCTATTACTTTGATCATTTTCATATGTATATGATTTAGGATACTGGTAACGTTAGTCGTATAAGCAGCCCGCGGTGATCCAAGAAGAATTACCTGTCCATGAAGGCCACAAGCCAAAATCACATTTTCAATAGCTTGTGATACACCACTGACATCAACAGCAATATCTACACCACGTCCATTAGTCATTTGCTTTAACTCAGCGACTTGCTGATCAGGTGTACATGCTAATACTTCTTTGATTCCTAAGTCTTTTGCCAATTCACAACGACTTAATACTGGATCAACTGCAATGACCCTTGCGCCTAGTTCTTGATACAGTAAAGCAGCCATTAATCCGATCGTTCCAAGACCAAATACGGCTAAAGTATCTCCAAGTTTTATTTCAGTAGCGTTTACACCATTCATAGCCACAAGCCCTAAACAAATTAGACTAGCTTCATGATCGTTCATATCCTGTGGAATTTTAAAAATCTTTGGACCTTGAGTCTTACTATCACGACGATGACGATTAACAGAAGCGTGTGGTCCACTGTAGAATACTTTATCCCCGACATTTAGATCGCTTAAAGCTTCACCTTTCGCTAAAACTGTACCGATTGATGAATAACCCGGTCTTACTGGATAAGTAAATCCTTCCTTGATCGCAAACACTCGCGAAAGTTCAGTGCCGGCACTAATTAGACTTGTGCTGGTTTCAATGATTGCTTCATTTGGTTTAAGATTTGTTGTATCAAGCTCTTCAGCTTGAATTTCTGCTTGGCCTTTACCTGTAATGATCACATACTTAGATAACATATT
>CAYNYC010000132.1:0-3320 GCA_964401415.1 uncultured Erysipelotrichaceae bacterium | reverse complement strand
TCATTATCTATCGTCATCGTAAAAACATTGTAAATATCATAAGAGGAAAAGAAATTGGCTTACGATCGATTGGCAAAGATAAATAACAAAAGACGTTTCAAAAATTGAAACGTCTTTTTATCTGCTTAAAATGCTAAGATGATTCCACCTGAGTTAGCATAGACAGTGCTAATGCCCCGTGCCTCACAGATTACTACATCTTTAAATGGACATAACTCTAAAACTTTCTTTTTGATCATTTCCGCCCGTTCTAAAGCTTGACATTGTGTTATATACAACACCCGATCCTCAAAGCCACTTTTTTGACCACGCTCTTTGATTATTTCGATCATCTTCTTGATGGCCGCACTCATCGTTAAAGCTTTAGCTAAAGCTTCAATCTCACCTTCTGATGTTGCCGCCATAACCATTTTCAAATTCAATCTTTCAGTAATAACGGATTGCAGTTTAGTTAAACGACCATTCTTTCTTAATGTTTCAAGCGTTTCTAAAGTAAAGATTGAATTCATTGAACTAATAAACGCTTCAACTTGTTCTACTACTTCATTAAAACTGAGCCCTTCATCAAGCAAATCTTTTATCTTCACACAAATCGCTACTTCACCAGCTGCGGCTGAACGCGAATCAAAGACATGAACATTCTTTTTACTGTCTTTTTCTTCTAGCATCGTCTTAGCCATTGTAGCGCTAGCATAAGTTCCGCTTAGTGGACTACTTAAAGTAACCACATAAATATCATCAGCGTTTCCTTCTTCATAAGCAGCCAAGAATTGACCAGGAGATGGGCAAGCTGACTTAGGTGCATCACTTGAATTCGCCATCTTAGTAACTAGATCATCACAATCTAATGTTTCATCATCCACATATTCTATACCATCCAATGTGATCGTTAATGGTACTCTTGTAACCCAATTTAAACCGTCTTTATAAGTTGTGTAATCAACACAGCTGTCTCCAATAATCTTGTAACTCATTTTTATACCTCGTATATCTTTCGTTTTAAAGTTAACGAGTGTTAACTTAAGATATTCTAGCTTTTACTAACCTTTTTGTCAATCATTTTTTGCTCATCAGTAACATCAAAAGCTCTTTCGATTATATTATAGATCATTTGGATATTCTCATCATTATAGGCTAATTCACCATTATCAAACATCAATGACGCCCCATAGATCAACGATCTGACCATAAACAAGCGTTCTTTTTGAAGAGCATCTGGGATATCATTTTCTAAACAATATCTTTCAACCAATTGCGAAGATTTACTACTTATTCGATATCTGATTGAGTTATTTTCAGCACTCAATGATTCATCTTTGATCATAATGATCGAGCGAAAATGTGGGTTATTAACTAAAAAATCGATATAAGCTAAAGTGATATAGATCATTTGTGCTTTTAGATCAGGTTTATATTTTTCAATAACTATCGCTTGTTTTTCAAGCCATTGATCGTTGATATATTGAACGATCCTTGTAATAAATTCTTCTTTATTCTTAAAATGTTTATATGGAGCTGCACATGAAATACCACACGCTTCCGCCGCTTTGCGTAAAGAAAAGCCCTGTATTCCATTTTCTTCAATTACTTTTATCCCAGCTAAGATCAAACGTTCTTTAGCTTTAGTTATTTGTTTTTCCATTTTAAGTGCTCCGTAATAATACGATTATAGCTTAGTTAGCCTTATTTGCCAATAAAGTTAAAGACCGATTGCTCGGTCTAACTTAAATCTTAGGTATACGATGGATGATATCTTCACGGTTTGGACCATTGGAAATGATCGTTATTGGATAACCAATCTGTCTTTCAATTTCGTCCACATAATCTTGTGCTTCTTGTGGTAAATCTTTGAATTCTCTGATTCCTTTAATATTGCTATTCCATCCTTTAAGCACTTTTAAAACGGGTTTAGCCTTATAACATTCAACCGTGTTTGGAAACACATCAGTAATTTCATTATTTAATTCATAATTCACACAGATTGGTATTTCTTTTAAATAACCTAAGGCATCCAATACCGTTAAAGCAACTTCGGTTGCCCCCTGTAACATACATCCATAACGAGTAGCGACAGCATCAAACCAACCTACTCTTCGAGGCCTGCCTGTTGTAGCTCCATATTCGCCACCATCTCCACCATGCTCTCTTAATAAGATTGCTTCTTCATTAAACAATTCCGACACAAAAGGTCCCGCTCCTACAGCACTTGAATAAGCCTTAACGACCGTGATGATCTCCTTAATCTCATAAGGCGGAATACCGGCGCCAATAGCCCCAAAACCTGCTAGTGTTGAGGAACTAGTGACCATAGGATAAATACCGTGATCGGTATCTTTAAGCGAACCAAGTTGGCCTTCAAGCAAGATTTTCTTCCCCTGTTTAATAGCGTCATTTAAATAAGCTGACAAATGACAGATATATGGTTTGATCATGTCTTTATATTGGATACAAATGTCATACAGTTGATTCTCATCAAGTAATGGTTTGTGGTAAAGATGCTCAAGCATGACGTTTTTAAGTGCGCAAATATTAGCCAACTTTTCCTTAAGATGAACTTCATCAAACAACTCACATACTTGCAGTCCAATCTTGGCGTATTTATCCGCATAGACTGGAGCGATACCTGATTTAGTTGATCCATATGAATGAGAACCAAGTCGTTCTTCTTCATAAGCATCAAATAACATATGATAAGGCATCACGATATGTGCTCGATCAGATACTAATAGATTAGGTTTTGGTACATTCTTATTAACCAACGAATTAACCTCATCAATAAAAAATGGTATATTAAGAGCTACACCATTGCCTACGATATTAGTTGTATGTTGATAGAACACTCCTGATGGCAACATGTGGAGTGCAAATTTTCCATAATCATTAACGATAGTGTGACCAGCATTACTACCCCCTTGAAAGCGGATAACAATATCAGCTTCTTTAGCTAAAAAATCAGTTATCTTGCCTTTTCCTTCATCGCCCCAGTTGGCGCCTACGATTGCTTTGACCATTTTATACCTCCGTTAGATCTTTATATCTCCAACCATACCTAAGACATCTTCATATGTCTTTAGGATAGGTTTTATGACCTCATTGATAAACTCTACTGTCTGCTCAGGTGCTCGACCGACAAACTTATTGACATCCATGATTTGCTCAAGCTCCACTTGATCAAGATCAAATACTGGATCATTAAGTATTCTTGTTAATAGATCATTATCCAGTCCTTCTTCTTTAACTCTTTTACCAGCGGCTTGAGAATGACGACGAATAGCTTCATGTAATACTTGACGATCTCCACCTTTTTTTACAGCTTGCAT
>CAYNYC010000131.1:0-3404 GCA_964401415.1 uncultured Erysipelotrichaceae bacterium | reverse complement strand
AAGATCAAGATGTTAAGATCAAATGATACATGGTATGGAATAACTTATAAGGAAGACAAAGAAAACATTGTTAAATCATTATCGGCATTAAAGGCTCAAGGGAAATATCCTAAGGACTTGTGGAAATAACAAATTGGTATAATAAAACCTTGGTTACGAATTACCAAGGTTTTTCTTTATTTTCGACCTGCGCCACCTCCGCGTGATCCACCACCGCCAAATGAACGCGAACCTCCACTGCTACGCGATCCACCCGTAAAGCGGGATATTGTCCGACTTGCTTTACTACCAAAGATACCAGTTGATTTTTTGTTAGTGGGTCTTGGGGGTGCATAGTTACTTTTAGTCATTTTATGCATCGTGTAGATACTAGACTTAGTTCTTGGAAGATGGGTAATAAAGGGCAGGATCGTTGGTCGACGATGAGTAGGATTAGTATACGAGTTAAACGATGTGGTATTAGTATAACGTTTGCGTTTATTAGCGCTAGCGATAAAGGCGGAAATGATGATTAGTACTAAAAGAATGGCGAAGATAATAATGATCGTGTTAATGATGCTAGTGAAGATACTACGATCTTCACTGATTGGATCACCAGTATCAATTGGTGGAAAGATTTGTTCATTATCCTTATCATCGATCTGATAGATATCAATCAATTCTTGATACATAGCGGTAAAAAACTTGTAGACACCACTATCATAATCTTGCATCGCAAAATCATCTTCTAAGTGATCCAGCAACATGTTTTTAAGCTTACCACCAGTAAAGACGTTCTCAAGTCCGTTACCAACCATGACCCAATAATTATCATCATTGATCGCTAATAACAATAACACGCCGTTATCTTGTGAGGCTGATCCTATTTGATACTCATTAAACATCTCATAAGCATAATCTTCAATCTCATAGCCACCAGTATCAGTGACGGTTGCGATAACGATCTGAGCACCGCTTGCTTGAGCGAGTTTGTCGTTTTGTTCAATGATGTAAGTTTCTGTTTCAGTGCTAAGCACATTCGCAAAGTCTTGAACATAGATAGTATCATTTGGCTTTGGGATATCGATTGCCTTAATTGGTATAGTCATAAATGTGATCGATAGTATCCAAAGGATCGGTAATATGTATGATCTAAATCTTTTCATCATTCATCCTATCTAAAAGTGTCTGCCTTGGTAATAAAAGTTAGTTTGCTTAAGATATTAGCTGGAAAGTTCTTCAATGTTTGATTAAACTGATCAGCTTGAGTATTGTATTGGTTGTGACCAATCTTATCTTTGGCTTCACTGATATCATAGTAAAGAGTTCTGATCGCTACTTTATGTGCTTCATTTAAAGGATAATCATCTAGTGCGTAATATAACTGATCGATCAATGAATCAAGTTGTTGATAAGTTAGGTATTTATCATGAATACTACTAGCATTAACAAGTGCAAGCTGTGCCTCACTTACCTCATCAACTAAATCGGTATCTTCACCACGTACATAAAGACCGGCTATACTCAATAAACGGCTAGAGGAATCAATAACGCGTTCTAGGTCGTTTTGAATCCCATAACCATCATTATCAACTCCTTGATAAAAGACCTCTGTTAAATCTTCCTTTAAAGAAGCTAGCGTTCTATGACTACCAAACAAGATGGAAAAGATGATCATAAAGATCATGATAAACATCATTAATCGTCTATTTTCCCAAATCTTCAAGGCTATCTCCTTTACTTACTGATCTCTAGTAATTTCTTTTTGAGGTTTTCTTCAATTCGTGCTAATTCAACCTCGGCGGCTTGACGTTTTTGACGTCCTTCTTTTTGGATTATCATAACATCATCAAGAGTACCGATTAGCTGTTCATTAGTATGTTGTAATGTTTCAATATCAACGATACCTCTTTCTGATTCTTTCGCTGTTTCAACGGTAGCCATTCTTAAGCGATCAGCGTTACTCTTTAGCAGTTCATTTGTCATATCAGTAACTTCGCGTTGTACTTTGATCGCTTCTTGTGAATGACTCAATCCTAAAGCGATGACCATTTGGTTTTTCCAAAGGGGTATCGTATTTTGGAGGGTTGATTGTATCTTTTCAACCATAAGGGTATCTCCACCTTGTACTAAACGAATCTGAGGACCCATTTGGATTGATATTTCTCTGGTCAATTTAAGATCATATAATTTCTTCTCAAAACGATTACACAACTCAGCGAAGTCATTCGCTTTTTGTGAGTCTTCTGGTAGACCACTAGCTTGAGCCTTATCGATCAACTCTTGTAAAGTAGTCGCTCTAACTTCTTCTAGTTTTTTCTGACCAGCAATGATATACATAGATAATTCTTTAAAGTTAGTTAAGTTACGCTTGTACATTTCATCTAACATCGCGATATCTTTGTAAAGAGTATATTGATGTCTTTCTAAATGATCAACGATTGTTTGAATATTAACACTGACATCATTGTATTTAGCTTTTAAAGCTTGTAGTTTATTAGCTGATTTCTTAAATAAACCAATAATGCCTTTCTTTTCATCAAGATCAAAGCCCTTTAGTTCAACTACTAAACTGGTGATCATATCACTAACTTCATCAAGATCTTTCGTCTTAACGTTTTGTAAGGCTGATTCAGAGAATTCGGCCATTTTTTGTTGAGCACCCGAACCATACTGTAAGATAACATTTGTGTTACTGATGTCAATCTGTTGAGCAAATTCATCGACCATCTTCTTCTCTTCCGGGGTCAAATTGGTTTCATCAACGCTTTTGGTTAATGTTTTGACATCTAATTCACTAACTTCTTGCATTAGTGGATCCAAAGTCAATACGGGTGTTTCTTTTTCTTTTATGTTTGTCATAATTTCTCCTTTGTTAGAATTTAAATAGTTCTTTATTTAAACCCCGACTAGCCAACATGGTTTCCATACTGACGATATCGGTGGTTATATCCATTGCTTCATCCGCAAACATACCATCAAGAGCTTTCTTAAACGCTAAGATAGCATTATCTAATAGCTCTTCAATCTTACTCATGGAGGTTGCGATATTTTCGCCTTTAATACCTTGTTTTTCAAATGTTAAATAATACTTGAGCAATTTACTAATTGTTGGTAAGTAAAAATTCATGAATTGTTTGATCGTTGTCGCATCCCGTGGATCATTTTTAATCTGAGCCAGTATTTTGGTAAAGAGATCAATGATCGTTTCAACCTTGTCTTTGATCGATCTTTCTTTGATCTGTTCAGCACTCTCTTTTAATTCATCCATAAATAGACTGCCCACTCTTAACATTTCATCAGCGGTGGGAATGCCAGTTATCATTGGCTCATCAGTGATCTCAACTTCTTCGATCCGCTTAGGTGCGAAACGATCGACAACAACAAATGTGATCAAAGATAAAACCGCTAAGATAATAAAATCA
>CAYNYC010000130.1:0-3464 GCA_964401415.1 uncultured Erysipelotrichaceae bacterium | reverse complement strand
CCGGCTCGCGATATGCACGTGCTGCAGGTAGTCGCCCGCCGAGATAAACGCCCCAAAGTCGGAGGTCTCCTCCCAGGTCATGTGCCAGAAATCTCCCAGGCAGGTGACGCCCGGGTTGCCAATGTCCCGGCAGATAGATGCCGCGTCGGCCAGCTGGCGCAGGTAGAAGGCTTCCCTCCTGTTGAGCGGTTCCAGGATGACGGTGGTACCGTGCTGTTGGGCTAAGGTACCCATCTCGTCGAATTGTTCGCACAGGAAATCGCGTGTCTCCCGGGTGTGAGCCATCACCGGTACCTGGCTGTTGAACGCCGGCACGATGATCACGCCGGTCGACTCGAATTCGCCCGCGGCAATGATCAGCTGTTCCATGGAGTCGCGACATAGCTTCCGGACCTCCGGGTCGGTAGAGAGGATAAACCCGTCAAAACCGGCACAAACGGCACTCATCTTAATATTACGCCCTTGCAGGGCATCTTTCATCTCCTGTTTCCTGGAGAGCAATGGCTTGCCATGCGGTTCGAATCCCACCACGCCGTGCGCCTCCATGTAGTCGAACTTCTCGTTCAGGTTGGCTCCCGGGGCATTCCCTTCCTGAAAGGAAATCTTTAACTTCACATTGCTTGAAGCCCCTTTGTCTTTCCCGTGCGCGCTGGCAAACGAGGTGCACCCTCCGACGGCCACCGCTGCCGAACCGACGAGAGTTGTTTTAATGAATTTTCTTCGATCGAGTGTCATACTATTCAATTTTTATTTCCCGCTTCCGGGTACCGGTACCGTGAAACCGGACATGTCCATCTGCCCGATCTTCATGTCGGCAGGTGTGTAATCGAGCGCGGAAGCCGTCATGGACTCCCAGGTGGTTTCTTGTCCCGTGTAGGCCGACTCGCGCCCCATGATGGCAGCCATGTTGGAAACTGCCGTCTCGGAGCCTTGCTCAATGGGACGGCTGCCGCGGATGCAATTGATCAAGTTCACGTGTTCCAGCGTGTATGGGTCTGTCTGTTCGTAGTTGGCTTTTTCGGCATCATAATCGAATTTCCATATTTCGTTGCCCTGGTTGTCCACGATGCGGCATCCTCCCTCGGAGGTCCAGTAGCCCTTGGTCCCCTGGACGAACTCGCTCACGTTGTTGGCACAGCCATCGATCTGACGGCACATGCTATGCAGGTGAATGCCGTTCTCCATGGTGAAATCGATGCTGAAGTTATCGTACTGGTCACCCGTGACACGCCGCTGGCGAGACCCGAAGCCTACCGCTTTGGCCGGCCTCAGCCCCGAGAACCAGGTGAACACGTCGATGTTATGCACGTGCTGCTCCACGATATGGTCGCCCGATAGCCATTTCCAGTTCACCCAGTCACGTACCATGTACTCGAAGTCGTTCCATTGCGGCTGGCGATCCCGGTACCACAGCATGCTCTGGTTCCAGTACACGATGCCCCCGGTAATCTCGCCGATGGCACCGTTCATGATCTGTTGGTAGGATTCCACGTAGCTGCGCTGGTGGTGGCGTTGCGTGCCGGTAACCACGCTCAGGTTTTTCGCCTGCGCCTGCCGGGAAGCCGCCATGATGGTGCGATACCCCACGGGATCCACGCAGATCGGTTTTTCCAGGAAACAGTGCTTGTTCTTGTCGACCGCGTACTTGAAGTGTTCCGCCCGGAAGAAGGGGGGAGTACAGTCGATCAGCACGTCGATATCGCTGTCGATCACCCGCTGGTAAGCGTCCAGGCCGACGAACCGTCTTTCCGCGGGGATGTCTATGTCGCGTTCCTCCTTCAACCGGGTAGCAAGTCCGTCTACCCTGTCTTGGAGCACGTCGCCCAATGCCACGATGGTCACGCCGTTGGCAGCATTCAAAAAGTTGATGGCGGCGCCTGAACCGCGTCCACCGCAACCGACGACCCCGGCTTTAAGTTCTTTCCCGTCGGTAGCCAAATCAGGGAGTTCCGGGATATAGTAACTGCCCGCTTCCCTGAGTGGCGTGTTTCCGGTTTTACGATTGCCACTCCCGCCGCTACAGGAAGCCAGTATCCCGGCCGATCCGGTGCCGATCACCCCCACGGCACCTGCCACGGCAGATGTCTTCAGGAAATTCCTCCTGGTTACATTGTTCTCTTTTTTCATTTTATAGCTATTATGATTGTTGTAATCTGTTTTTAATTCATTTTCTAATACTTTAAATCCTTAAATCTTGATTATGAATTATGTCTCGCTCTATCCATTTCTGCCACTTTGCGCTATCGTCTTTTCCGGAGGCGACGACCGTCTCAATAAACTGCATTCCCCGGAGCCCGTCCTCTACCGTCGGGAAATCGGAAATCAACTTATCGGGTGTATCCCCGTTATTCTTGCCCATCACGGTCAAAGCGAAATTCCGGTAGATATTGGCAAACGCTTCAATAAACCCTTCGGGATGCCCGGCAGGCGTGCGGGTGTTCCATTTTGCCAGGTCGCCCAGGAATTCATTGCTTCCCATGTACAACTCTTGGGCAGGTTTTTCGCCCCATCGGAGGAATAGCCGGTTGGAGTCCATTTGTCGCCACTCGAGACCGCCTTTATCCCCGTATACCCGTAGTCGGATATTATTTGCTTCCCCGGTAGCAACCTGGGTCGCCATCAACACGCCGGTTACCCCCTCTTCCATTCGCAGCAACGAGGCGCCATCGTCATCTACCGGACGTCCTTCCACGTACGTCTGCAAATCGGCACAAACTTCTTGTACTTTGAGTCCCGTCACGTATTCCGCCAAGTGCCAGGCATGGGTGCCTATATCGCCCATGCATCCCGCCTTACCTGTAGTTTCGGGATTCGTTCTCCACCCCGCGTTATTACCCCCCTGCAATTCTACACGTTGTGAGAGCCACCCCTGGGTATATTCCACGTACACCTTCCTGAGTTTGCCCAGTTCCCCGTTAGCGATTCGGGCTTTCGCCTCTTTAACGGCGGGGTAACCCGAGTAAACATGGGTTAGAGCCAGTACCAAACCGGTCTCCTCCACCTTTTCCTTTAGCCTGATCGCCTCTTCCAGGGAGAAAGTCATCGGTTTATCGAGCACCACGTGGATGCTTCTTTCCAGAGCCATCATGGCGGGTTCAAAATGCCACTTGTTGGGGGTAACTATCGTGACAAAATCCATGCGTTCTTTCTCGGGCAATGCCATTTCACGTTCGAACATTTCATGGTAGTTATCGTAAACCCGGTGATCCGGGAGAAAGTATTCCCTTCCGGAACTCTTCGATATTTCGGGGTTAACGCTAAAACAACCGCAGGCCAGTTCGATCAGGTTATCCATGAAGGCCGCGCGACGGTGTATGGCCCCGATAAAGGCATCGCTGCCACCGCCGATCATGCCCATTTTAAGTTTTTTATGTTTCATATTCATTGAATGTTTGAGTTAAGTAACATGACACTTAAAAATCTCATTTAAAATTCCCAACTCAAGTTAATAGTTTTCAAAGCGG
>CAYNYC010000129.1:0-3465 GCA_964401415.1 uncultured Erysipelotrichaceae bacterium | reverse complement strand
CCTTTGTTAATGATAACACTTGAGCATGCTCCATATATAAGCATAAATGTGAAATTATAAAATAGCAATCTATTAAGCCAAAGTGGTTGTAAAATAATATTGTTTATCCACATATAAGCGTGAAAGAAACCAGATACAATGATCAATGCAATCAATATCTTCCGAATTATTATATTTAAATTTATCCTCGTTTTTACTACCAAGATATCAACAAGTAGATATCCTAACAAGTAGAAAAAAACGGGCCTTGCTAGATAGATATAATAGTAACTTGGTAAAATATCATACTCTGTATTATTTTTATTAAACAATTCTACATTAAAATAAAGACAATACACAAATGATATCAATAAAGTGATGATCATTATAAATCTTACTTTTTTCATCATTAAAAGCTCCCTTTCGTATTTAACAAACTGTTTTAGACCTCAGATTGATCTGCATTATCATATATACTAATCATATGTTATTGTGTAAGATATCATATAATTAAATATATCGTTGTTTAGTAAGAAGTAGTCTCATATTTTTTTCTGCTTTAACACCTACAAATGTTAGAGAAATCAACACAATAACTCTTAATACTCTTTTTCTCATTTTTAACTCCTTTCAATTTTAACTTTCCTTTCTGATGCATTTATACAAGTATCATCATGACTCACAACGATGATAGTGCAACCCTTATCATTCAAGTCTTTTAGTACATCGAGGATTACTTGTTGATTGTCTGGATCTAACGAAGCTGTAGGTTCATCGGCTAGAATAATACTACTATTTTTGATGATTGCCTTTGCAATAGCAACACGTTGCTGCTCACCTCCGGAAAGCTCATATATCATTTTATTACCTATATTAGCTAAACCTACTTTTTCCAAGGTTTTATCAATTAAATCATGTTTTTTGGATTTATTGACGTTTTTAATTGATCTAATAACATCAAAGTTCTCATAAACAGAAAGATCATCAATCAAGCCGAAATTTTGAAAGATGAAAGAAATGTTTTCATCGAGAAGCTTTCTTCGATAGCGTTTTGTTATTGGCTTTGCATCATATAACACCAAACCGCTGTCATAATCCTCTATTAATCCTATGATATTTAGTAGTGTCGTTTTACCACAACCGGATTGACCATAAAAACAGATATAGTCGCCATCGTTTATCACAACACTAAAATCATTCAATACAATTCTTGAACCAAATGCTTTACTGATATTTCTTAATTCAATCATTTGAGCTCCCTTCGATATAATCGGATAAAACGCAACTTAAAGTAAACATAACTAAAGATAATATTTACTACAAACATAATTAATAAAATGCTAAATGCTGTTATTATAGTAGCTTTTTCAAAAGCAACAAGGGCAATTCCACATAATATCATAACAGCTAACTCTTTGCTGATGAAATCAGTCATGATTTCCCTATATGACCAACCTTCAATCTCACATAACGCTAATTTTTTGATATGACATATCATATAGAGATAGAAGTTTTGGATACTCATAATAATGATGATAATGAAAGTCAACAAGAAGTAATTAATTCTATTTATAAGAGAATAAACATCAAAACTTTTATAAAACTCATATGCATCTAAAAGACTAGTGACTTTAAATGGGTTAACAAAGTCATAGGACTTGAATAGATCATTGATATACCCTTTAGCGTCATCACCATGATAAGTGAAGAATGTTTTACTACTTAATCCATGGCCACCTGCTTGTTTAATCAAGACACCTTGATTGACAGTATTATTAATAAATGTTTGGTTAAGTGTGTAATTTACAATGCTGTTATCGTAATTTACATAGTTGAACTTTTCGTTTATGAAAAACAATTCACCTTCTATATATTTTTTTATCTTACTTATTGTTGTTTCATCATATGAGTTAGGAATCATAATGTTTAATACGCCAAGAGCTTCATCAAATTCCCCAATAATATTAAGCTTTTTAATGTAAGACTCACTAACATTATAGAAATGGATATTTTCTTCTTGCATATAACCGGAGTCACTGAATAAAAATGAATCATTATTCTTTACCAAGTATTCACTTATCTGATTTTGAGCCATGTAATACTCATCAGATATTTGAAAATCATTTATAGCAGAGCTAGATGCATCAAGAAAATAAACGTCATTAATCTGATCAAGATAATTTTTTTCATTAATCCTACTTTCCATATATGTTATTAGTGCCTCGGCGCCGTTACTTAAAAAAGAAAAACAGATAAAAACCGTCAAGATTCTTAACATGTATGTGTAGGTTAATTGCGGTTTAAGCTTACTATATCCCTTTATGATCAGATTACTATTAACAATCGATATCGTAATAAATGTAATGATACCTATGATGAGTAAAAGACCAAACAAAATGATTAAGTATTGACTCAGATTCACTAATAATTCGATAACTTGATTGAAATGCAAACCAAAATGATAAATAATTTGGATCAAATACAATACGATAACAGCCAAAACAATAGTTATAATGCTTTTGGTGAAATATTGGTTAAAAATGTCCAAATTACTAAACCCATTAATCGATTTTAGTGTTATTAGCTTTATTTTTCGTAGATAGTCAGTATTAAGTAATGTTATTATCAACATTGAAACTAGTATTAACAAAGCAATCTCATCATTTGCTAACGCTGTTTTTGGAGTAAAATGCATATCATGATTACTTATTCTGACTTCAACATCTGGATAGTCCTCAGTAATCTCGCTTACTAATCTATTAGTGCTATCCGCTAGATTTCCACTGTTAGCGCTCAAATATGTGTTGTTCGAAAAATTAAATAGATTATCATTATAGTTTGAGGCAATACTATAGAACTCAATAGTTGATGTCTTTAATGGCTTGAGAATTTTTGTCTCATTATCTATTGACGTACTTGTATAATAATGAAAATCAGTTAGTTGATCTATAACATGATAAGTCTTGATCTTATTAATGTAGTTTGGATCAGCTGAATAAACAAAAATCACATTACGATAATCGCTACTGCTGAATTGATAAGCATTCAGATCATATTTGTTTAACAATGTGATGAAATATTGACTAAACTCAGCGTATCTGTCATAACTAACATTTATCGCTAATAATGTAGCTGGTGTTGAATATTCGCTTGTAGTCGCTGTATTGTTGCTTTCAAAACCATAGACATCAAAAGTATTTAAGACAACAAGATTATCAAAATTCTTCATTGCCATATTGAAGGTAATTATTGAGAATGCAATTAAGACGATAACTAGAACTTTCTTCATAGTAATAATGAACCAATTCCTTTATTAACCCAATAATATAATAAATGTCAATATTTTGCAATATTTTTGGCATATATCTAATTTTATAACCTGTATATCATGCATATTAATAATTATTTTAACTTTAAACAACTACATTTCTGCTTAAAAGTATGATACATGAGTTATATAAAAAGTCTGACTCATTAAATGAATCA
>CAYNYC010000128.1:0-3477 GCA_964401415.1 uncultured Erysipelotrichaceae bacterium | reverse complement strand
ATGATATTGGGCAGAACCGGAAAATTGCCAGGCACGTTGGCACCGGAGATTGTAGCGTTGGCGGAAGAGAAAGGGTATGAATTCTTCACAGGAGTTCCTCAGGACAACTATCCGGATGAATTACCCGCTTTCC
The DNA here is from genome assembly GCA_964401415.1 of uncultured Erysipelotrichaceae bacterium. Lineage (GTDB taxonomy): Bacteria > Bacillota_I > Bacilli_A > Erysipelotrichales > Erysipelotrichaceae > JAQUCI01. The sequence goes on along the minus strand of CAYNYC010000128.1, from coordinate 3,344 downwards.
GTAAAGAGATGGAAGAGCAAGGCTGGGAGTTGGGACAAGACGAAGAGGAATTATTCGAGTTGGCTATGCATGATCGCCAATACCGAGATTATAAATCAGGAGTTGCGAAGAAGAAGTTTGAAGAGGAGTTGGAAAAAGCGAAGAACGGTTCGGACATCAAAGTGGTGATTAAAGAGGTGAAAGCGCCGGAAGTGATTAAAGAGGAGCTGATTGCGAAAATAAAGCAAGAACACCCGGATGCGAAACCGGTGACCGCTACGGTTTCAGGGACAGTCTTGTGGGAGTTGGCAGTAGATGAGCCCTCCATTGAGAAACCTATAGGAACCAAGTTCGAAGAAGGGGATGTGATATGCTTCGTATCAGCCTATTTCGGAAATGAAGAAATCAAAGCTTTGTACCCGGGAAGATTGTGTGCTGTAATCGCCAAACAAGGCGATAAAGTGATGAAAGGCGAAATAATTGCATTTATAGAATAAAAATAATTGCAGCTTTCATTTTTTTCTTATTTTTGCATGGAAATGGGCAACTTATCATAAAAGGAGTTGTCTATTTCCATAAATAATGAATAGCGTTTAAATAGTGAAATTGGTGAGCATATTAAGAAGCAAAATATTCAACTCTTTCTTCTCTTTTTTATGCTTAATGGTATTGTCTTTTTCCGTTTCGGGACAAGGTATGGGCAATTATTACCTGAGGACAAATACCATTACAAGTGTTACTTCATGTGCCGGTTTTATCTATGATAGCGGGGGCCCTAATGCCAACTATTCCGACAATTCCGATGCACTGATTGAAGTCTTTTCGGCGCAGTCGGGATTTATGGTAACCGTCAGTGGCACGATCTGGTTAGAAACGGGAGATACCTTAATTATTTATGACGGAGCCGGTAGTGGAAGAACAATTCTCTTTAAAGGAACCAGTCCATCGAACGGTACGGCGCTAACCATTCCAACCTACACTTCCACGACAGGTCCGTTAACCATTCGTTTTATTACCAACGGCAGCGGAAATGCACAGGGGGTGGAGTTGATGATCAGTTGCATAGACCAGAATGTTTACGTAGAAGATCCGCCTGAGGACACGGCAAGCTGTATTAATTTTACCGATCTGACAGGCAGTCAAGTTACCTGTTACTATGGTGATTTTTCAAATCCTTATGCAAATACCGGAGTTGCTGCGGGGCGGCATCAGGTAATTACAAATGTTAATCAGGTAGATCCTTACTCAAATGGGGGGTTGTATTGCGTGCGACCGGGAGAGATAGCTTCGGTTCAATTAGGGAATTCATCGTCAGGTGCACAAGCAGAGGCCATCATGTATGAGTATTATGTAGATACAACCAATTACGATATTTTGGTATTAAAATATGCAGCTGTTCTTGAAGACCCTAGTCATAATGCTTCAGAGCAGCCAAGATTTACATTTCAAATATTGAATTATCAAAATGTGGAGATAGATCCGGTTTGCGGATCTGCCGATTTTATATCCGGAAATACTACGGACGGATGGCATAATGCAAATAGCCTTTTTTGGAAAGACTGGACCAGTGTGGGAATAGACTTGTCCGCTTACCACGGACAAACCATTCGGATACGTTTAACAACCTACGATTGCAGTCCTACAGGTCATTTTGGCTATGCTTATTTTTCGTTTGAGTGTAAAAAGCGTAAAATTTCGGTAGAAACTTGCGGAAATATTCAACAGAACACCTATACAGCACCCGACGGATTCCATTATAGGTGGTACTATTCCGATGATCCGGGCGTAACCTTATCCACAAATCGGAGTTATACAGCTACGGTCGGGGTGCAATCTCATATCTTATATTGTGATGTCTCTTTTGTGGACAATGCATCGTGTAAATTTACTTTATTTGTAAATGTATCCCCGAGGTATCCGCTGGCGGATTTTACATACAGCAGGGTTGGGTGCAGCAACACCTTGTTTTTGAACAACACCAGCAGAACTTCTGCCGATGGGGTAACGCCTGATGGAAGCGGAAATTGGTGCGAAACAGCCTATTGGGATTTTGGAAATGGAACCACGTCAAATCTCTATTCCCCCACGGCGATTACCTATCCCGCTCCGGGTACTTATACCATTACCATGATTGCCGGATTGGCCAACAATCAGTGTTTGGATACCGTCAGGAAGGTAGTTACCATTTTTCCCAATACAGTTACGATTACCGGAAATGCAGAGATTTGCAAAGGGGATACAACTACCCTGAGTGTAACTGCCGGGGATTATGTTTATTGGAATTCAGGCGAAACTACGCATACCATCACGGTAGCTCCGGAGTCGGACAGAACCTATACGGTGGCAGCAACAACCGCAGACGGTTGTTATGCTACAGGAAGAATTGACGTACATGTCCACCCAACCTATTATTCTGAACAAATGGTTACCCTTGAAGATAACCAAACCTATTTCTTTAATGGGCAATGGATTAATTCTACAGGTGTTTATTATGAACAGCACCAAACAGTTCATGGATGTGACAGCATTATCAAATTGACTATCCATCGCCGAATCAATCAATATGTCTCCATTTGCAGTACAGAAGTGTACTCGTTTATGGGGATGAACTTAAGTCAAACGGGCGTTTATACCGACAGCATAAGATTTGCCAACGGTTGTGATAGTGTCTATCGGCTCCATTTAACAGTTAATCCGATATACTTCTTTCAAACCAACCACAATATGTGTGATAATCAATCCTTCTTATGGAGGGATTCTTTGGTGGAAAATTTACCGGCGGGGTTACATCTGCTCTATGATTCAATGCAAACTGCTGCCGGATGTGACAGTATCTATTGTCTCCGTCTTATTGTCCGACCTACAACACGCATTTATGTCTATGATACCATTTGTCAAGGGCAAAGTTTGCGATTTTTGACTCAAAACTACACGGTCGAAGGCGTTTATGAAGTTACACAAGTACAAGCCAATGGTTGCGACCGTGTTCTGCAACTCAATCTGAAAGTTCACCCTGTCTATTTAATTCAAGACACGATTGCGATTTGCGATGACCAAACTTATAATTTCAGGGGAAGAATTCTCTCTCAACCGGGAATTTATTATGACAGTCTGCAGTCTGTGTATGGTTGTGACAGCATCTATAAATTAGTATTGCAGGTGAATCCGAACTATCTTTTCATCGATTCGGCGGTGGTTTGTGACAATCAACCCTATCTTTTTCGAGGACGAACTTTGTCGCAATCCGGAGTGTACGATGATAGTCTTGTCTCTTCCAAAGGTTGTGACAGTATTTACAGACTTCGTTTGACGGTATACCCGACTTACTTTATACCCGATACGGTTACGATTTGCGATAATCAAAC
>CAYNYC010000127.1:0-3557 GCA_964401415.1 uncultured Erysipelotrichaceae bacterium | reverse complement strand
TTCCGCGATACAATTCTTGAACATGTCCAGGACCCAACCAAACAGCAACCTTATTAGTTGAATCTAGATTATCTTTAGCCACCTGTGATAATCTTCTACCAGTTGTTATCTCAATGCCTTTCATACACAAGATAAAGATCTTATTCTTTAATTGAAAGACTTGTAGTTCATCCATTAAAGCTTGAAAGCCTTGAGAATTAACTGATACGACAATTAAATCGGCATCTTTGACACTATCAAGATCATTTGTTAATTGAATACTTTCGGGTAATTCTAAAACATCATTTTTTCTATCCAACATAAATCTTTGCATGTGCTTAGAAGAACTTCTACCATACAAAGTTACCTTATTATTTATACTATCTAAATACCATGCGATCAATGATCCCCATCGACCACATCCAATCACTGTAATTTTCATTGACAAGCTCCTTAACTAATAAAATTATATCATTAACTTAATCACATGTACTAAAAATGCATAAGGACATCTTAATTTCAATTCAATAAAATATTACTAATCCCATATCTGCTGTTCATTATTCAATAATGTATCAAACAAGTAAAACGGTAGATATGTAATACTACCATCTTGTTCTTTACCGATATTTTTAGTTGATATACGAAAAGCATTCAATGGTTTATGATTATTCACGAAATTATTAAATGCAACAGATCGAGTATGTGATGATGATTTTACTTCAATTGGTGTTATCTTTCCCTCATAATAGATCACGAAATCAATCTCCATGTTATTACTATGCTCAAAGTAGAAACTTCTTTTTCCTGCTGCTTGAAGCATCTGAGCTATGATGTTTTCATAAATAGCTCCTTTATAAATGCCAATATCTCCCATAAGTAACTCTTTGATAATTCCTTCATTAAACTGTGATAGCAATAAGCCTGTATCACTCATATAAACTTTAAAGACAGGCAATTCAATATAGGCTTCAATTGGATCTGTAACTTTGCTTAATCGATTGACCTTAATGATTAAACCACTGTCTTGGAGCCAACGCAAGCTGGATTCATAATATCGTGCATTATATCCTTCTTTAACAACTTTATACTGAAATTTCTTATTATCTTTAGCTAATTGTAGCGGAATGGATTCAAAGCACTCTCGAGTCTTTATACGATCACTACCATTGGCATATTTTGCCATGTCATTTGAATAATCTTGAACAATTCGTCTTTGAACAGATAAAGCTTCCTTATATGATTTTGTTTGTAAATACAGTTTAACTACTTCCGGCATCCCACCAATTACTACATAGTCTTTAAAGAGCTCATTCATCTTCAGATGTAAAGGTTCTATAAGTGGTTCTAGGTTTACTAAGCAATTATCCAATCGACTCATCCACTCATCATCAACTCCTGATGCCCATAAAAATTCAGTGAAAGTTAAGGGATACATTTCCCAAGTTTCAACATATCCAACAGGAAATGAAGTTGTTGAAGCTATCGCTACTCCAAGAACACTTCCTGAACAAATAATATCAGTTGGAAACTCTTCAGCTAGAAACTTCAATGCTGTTAAAGCATGAGTGCTGGCTTGAATCTCATCTAAAAATAATAGAGTCGTTGAATCAAAAGGAACTTCCAAAAAGGAAAGTTGCAAATAGGCGAGAATTTCTTTTGGATTTTTTGTTTTTTCAAATAGATTAACATACTCAACTTGTTTCTCAAAATTAATTTCAACAACATGTTTATAATATGCTTTAGCGAATTCACGTACACTATAAGTCTTACCCACTTGGCGAGCACCTTTGATAATTAAAGGTTTTTTATCGTCTGATCTATACCAAGAATTTAATTTATCGTCTATAAGTCTTTTCATCTTCATCAACTCCTAGTTAAACTATACAATTAATTCATAAAATATGCAATATGCATATTTTATATGGTTTATTGTATGCATTATGCATATTTTACTATATATTGTCGGATATTTTGGCTTTTATATAGTATGTGCTTTCTAAAAACTTTAATATCTTATCGAACTTCGTTATTCGAGTTTATCAAACAAAAACTCCCTATTATGGGAGTTTTTGAATTGTTGATCAATAAATAGATTAACGTTTTGATAATTCCAAATCCTTTAAAGAATAGCTTTAGTGGATGTTTTGTCGCTTTATGATGCTTTATGGAAAACACTTATACTATCAATGTTTTCAAACTATATTGATATTTCTCAGCCATGATTTTAATATTATACAACGAATTTTCATAAATACTTTTATGTTACGTTAGTATTAAGTGTAATAATTTTCAATTATCGATGTCCCATCAATCCTTTTACAATATTAACTACATAAGGAGCACTTTTTCCATAACAAATATTATCTCTAACAATGTATGCTTCAACATAATGTTTTCCAATATAAGATGTTGACTCATTTCTAATTTTCTTTCCTTCTAATAATTCAGATTCGTAAAAATCACCTCTTAAACATTGTTTATCTCTCGCCTCAAATCCTGTATTAGTAATTTGCCAATAAATTTCATAACTATCAACATTACTGACTATAACTTCAAATTTAAGGTATTGACTCTTTCCTAAAGGGGTTCCACTTTTAATTTCTCTATAACGTCCATTTTTATACATTGACAGACTAGCTTTTATTTCAATATCAATTCTTGAATGAAATGTCCATTTAGGAATTTGATGGTGTGGTAAACTACTTAACGATTCAGCCATATTCTTACTAGAATTAATTCTTAAACTCTGTCCAATATAATTCATTCGTTCAAAAACAGATATTTCTTGATTAAACCCAAAATCAATCTTCAATTGATCTACCCATACTAAAAATTTCTCAAAATACTGTTTGTCCTTATCCCATTTCCCTGATATTTTTTCTTTCCTATTAGCTGGATTGTAAACACATGGTGACCCCAAGTCATATTCTATTCCATCTAATAAATTATCGATTGTATTTATAACTAGACTAGTAAAGTCATCACTATATTGGGTGACTTCAGGATAAGAAATTGCTGCTAATGTAGTAATAATAATTGATGATGGCTTATACTCCATTTCGTTTTCAAACATAACTTCAGCATGGCGTTTAAAAATTTGCACAACTCGTTGCAATGGGGTTTTTACTTTGTAGTAAGGTACATCTTCAATATTTGAACTAAATCTTTCGGCAATCATTTTTTTATAATCGTAATAATTTGACTGATTCCTAAACCATTGATAATAACCTTTTGGGTTACTCGTTTCCCATTCTCTAGATATTATTTTATAATTAACATTTTTTTTATCAGTGATACATATCAATTCATCATCATAAATACTTTCTTGTAATGAGGGAAGAATATCTATATGGAAGTTTGACTCATCAATGTAATTAAGTGTCCAGCATCTTTTACCGTTAAATGGATCATTTTTCATAGAATTTGATGATGCATAGTCTTTAACAACATCACCTGTTTTTTGCTTTAAATCGAATTGAGTTATATCCATCTTACTAAGTTTATTCATTTTACATACAATATCTATATCTTCCTTCGCGATGGAATATGCTATATGCATTCTATTAGTGCATCAC
>CAYNYC010000126.1:0-3562 GCA_964401415.1 uncultured Erysipelotrichaceae bacterium | reverse complement strand
TTGGATCACTTCATTCAAGAAAGTTTGTTTATCTTTGTTGTTTATCAACTGAATGATCAGCGATGTATCATCTTGATCGATCACAATGTCTTTGATCGATGCTTGTAGTAATTGTTTTAAGTCATCATTACTCATTTTATTAGTGTTTAAGCGTAAACGTTTATTACCCATTTCGGCCTTGATCGTTTTTAAGTCACCACAAAGGACGACTTTACCTTGATCGATCAACGTTATCTCATCACAGAATTCTTCCACATAGCTCATCTGATGACTGGAGAACACCACTAATTTCTCTTTATCGATCAGTTCGACGATAACATCTTTCAATACTTGAGCATTAACTGGGTCAAGACCACTAAAAGGTTCATCAAGAATAATGATATCTGGATCATTTAATAAAGCTTGAGCGATTTGAATCTTTTGTTGGTTACCTTTCGATAAGGTTTCAAGTTTGTGGTTTTTCGCATAACTTAATTCAAAGCGTTCTAACCAGTATTCTGCACTAGCTTTAGTTTCACTTCTACTTGATCCACGTAACATACCAAAATAGATCAATTGTTCAAGTATGGGTTCTTTACCATAAAGACCACGTTCTTCTGGAAGATAACCGATCTTATGGTTTAAAGGATCGAATTTCTTATTGTCTATCATAAATTGACCACTATCAGCCTTAAAGACATTCATTAATGTTCTGATAGTTGTAGTCTTACCGGCACCATTACGTCCTAAAAAGCCCATAGCTTTACCCGCTGTAACTGTGAATGATACATCATGTAGGATCTGTTTACCAGAAAAACTTTTATTGATATTACTTAATTCCAATATCATAAAAATACCTCCGTATCTTACTACTTTATTATCATGTGAATAAATTGTCAAATACTAGTATATTAAGAATTTATTAAATAAAGACGAAATTTAGTAATATGATATAGAAAATAGTACCAAGACCAATACTGATCAAGACATTCTCTTTCCATTTATGAAGGACAACGATCAAGATGATCGCTAGTAATTCAGGTAGTCCATAAGGAGTACTAACAAGTTTGATATCCTTCAAACAATATACAACAAGTAGTCCCATCATCGCTGGTGGTAAAGCTTGACCTAAAAAGATTAGCTTTTGAGATGGAGCTTTTGTTTCAGGGAAAAGCACAAACGGTAGAAAGCGCGTTAACATCGATCCTAAAGCGATGGCGATGATCATGATCAGTGTCTGTATTGGCGTTAAGATCATAAAGCACGCTCCTTAATGACTAGCACCAATAAGATAGTGATCATTGAGGGGATGATGAAATTCTTTGGACCCAATATCACAAGCCATACTAATGTAACGATAATACCAAGATAACCATAAAGCTGGTTTTCTTTTCTTTTCATTTGATGTAAAAATAATACGACAAAAAGGGCGGTTAAGACAAAATCTAAGCCCCTGATATCAACTACGATCATCTTGCCAAGCAGTCCTCCCATTAAGGTACCACTGATCCAATATAGATAGTTTAGTAAAGAAGTACAAAAATAAAAAGATTTAGGTTTAATACTAGCAGGTATATCCATACTAGAGATGATCGAAAAGGTTTCATCACATAAAGTAAAGATTAAAAAGTTTTTGATCTTACCCATACCTTTGTATTTGTTTAACATCGCTAACCCATAAAAGATGTGTCGAGCATTGACCATAAAACTTAGTAGAAAAGCCTGTAAGGGGTCAAAGATCGTTGTGAGTAAAGCAATCGCCACAAACTGCATACTGCCACAAAAAGCCAGCATACTCATAAGAGTTGAATAGAAAGCGTTATAGCCCTTAGTCTGCATAAGCAAACCATAAGTCATTCCTAATATTAAAAACCCGGTCAATACGGGTATTGTATAAGGGAAAACAAGGCGAATTTCTTTCTTGATCGTATCTATTGAGGGTCTTTCATCTATCATTATCATTACCTGACTATTACTCAAAATATTAACGATATGATCTTACTTTGTCAATGGAATATTGACCTGAAGATTAGTGGTGATTAGGTATTATATTAGTTCAAGATTATGTAAGGCTTAACTTATGATTAATAGCAAAGTTTGTTATAGTTTTTTAATAAGTTTCCAGTTTTTAGTATAACCCATAGTGTCTAGTATTATATCTTCAGAAATTACTACAAGATGTTTTGATAGTTTCTTTATTGCCTGATCCATTAGATTATAAAATTCATTAAAATCTGATTTACTAAGAAGTTTCTTGAATATTATCGCAATAGTAAATGCATCACATATTCCTTTTGTATAAGAACCACTGCTGTCTTTGGGCAGTTTTAATGATGAAAAATTAGATATGCTTTTTGTGTGAATTCTCTGAGCAAATTTTATATCAAAGAATCTTTCATCATGTGCGCATTTATTTCTAGCAAAGCTAAGCATCGTCATATATTTGTGCAATTCTTTGAATTGTAAACCGAAATTCTTTGCAATATCAATCTTATCAGATTCTTTCATATATAAATAAAATCTTGTAACCTTGCCAAAAGTTAAAACATTTACTAATACCCAAAGTGGTATATATCCGTGCAGCGTCATATAATGAGAGACCATTTCATTATGCTTACTTAGTTGTCTAGCAATATCATTTTGAATTTCTCCAAACAATTTGGTTATATTTTGTATATTACTCTCAGAACTTATAAAATCAATTTTAGCTGAATCAGAAATATCAATTTTGTGATATTTAGCTATTTTTTTCCTAATGATCATATCACTTGTAGGTTTACAATCAAAATTCTCTAGCTTTAAATAATTATCATAGCCGTAGTTCTTCGAGCAAGTATGAGAGACAACAGTTTTGAAATTGTTTTCAATCCGAAGTAAAAACTTTAGGTGAATATGTCTTAACTCGCGATCAAATGAGCAAAGAGCATAAATCTCATCGAATGTAGTTTTTGGTATGTATGTTTCAGGTACATCAACAGAAGATTGGTTCAATATAAAAAACCGCTTATAACCATTTATTACATTATAGTAGTTTTCTTTTTCTAAGATTTTAATCACTCTTGATCCTTGTGATCCCTTATTAATTTGTAGACCACGATCACGAAGTATTTTTAATAACTGACGATGTGTTTTGAATATTTTTTTGTCTGTTTGCACAAAATAAAACCCCCGGGCTCGAAAGACACCGGAGGACAAACTATAATTCTATAAGAATTATAACTTAACAAGAGCAAATAGTCAATTCTCTTGTAATGTTTTTACAAAATTACATATTAGTTGATAAAAGTCATATCGGTATCTGTTCACAATTTTCTTTATTAGTATTATATTTCATACAAATAAAATATGCAATACATAAAATATAAACGATATGATGATCATAAAAGATAAAATATCAATAAATAATTATGATTGTGAATAATTAGGAATTACCACTAATCGATAAAAACACACGAAAATAAAGGATAACATGAATTGATGTTGTATGGAAGTTGAACCAACAAAAAATATCAAACTAGTTTGTTACATTTACTTATTGTATTTTAAACGATTGCCAAATAACTGTAAAAGGACATCTTTGATC
>CAYNYC010000125.1:0-3578 GCA_964401415.1 uncultured Erysipelotrichaceae bacterium | reverse complement strand
AACTTAACTATAATTAATACTAGATAGTGAGGATCTGTATGTATCGACTAATCGCTTGTGATCTTGATCAGACATTGTTGAGTGATGATCGTAGTGTATCCGATTTAAATACGAAAGCTATTACTAAACTAAAAGAATTAGGAATTAAGTTTGTGATCGCTACAGGAAGAGGCTTTCAATCAGTACAAACGGCACTAACTGATATTGATCTTAATGATAAACCAGATGAATATGTGATCTCTTTAAATGGAGCGATCATTACTGAAAATCATCGTAATAGGATCATATCATTTACCCCAATCGCGGAAGAGTCCATAGAGCCTTTACTAGCGTATGGTGCTGATCAAGGATTAGATATGCATGTCTATACGCAAGATGATGTTTATGTGATAAATCTTAGACAAGCAGATAAAGAATACTTAGATAAACGGATCGAGTACAATGAGATACAACAGACTCAACTAGCTGAGATAAAGAAGACGCCGATCGCTAAGATCATCTATTATTACAGTAGTGAAGCACAGAAACAACAAATCATCACTGATATCAATCCAATTACTCAAGACAAAGTTGCGGTGAGTTTCTCATCAGGACATTATGTTGAGTTAAATCATCTTGCGGTAGATAAAGGTAGTGGGTTGATCAAATTGGCAGAGTTATTAAACATACCACTGTCACAAACAATGGCCATTGGTGATAACTTTAATGATCTATCAATGATCACTGTTGCGGGACTTGGAGTTAGTGTTGGTAATGGTCAAGAAGCGATCAAAAAGATAGCTGATTATGTATGTGTAGCTGATAACAATCAAGATGCGATCAGTGAAGTGCTAGAGCGCTTTATCTATCAAAGATAAGAAAGGAAATAATTATGAAAAGTTTAAAGTTAGCTGAAGATCTATATTGGGTAGGTGTGATCGATAAAGACTTAAGAGTCTTTGATATCATCATGGAAACACAATATGGTACTACGTATAATGCCTATGTATTAAAAGGAAGTGAGAAGACAGTACTATTTGAAACAGCGAAAGTAGGCTTCAAGGATGAGTTTTTCACAAAACTAAAAGAAGTGGTCGATGTTAAGGATATTGATTATCTAGTTGTGGATCATACGGAGCCTGATCATTCAGGCAGTATCTCGCGGTTATTGGATGAAAATCCAGAGATCATCATTGTAGGCACAACTGCAGGGATCAACTTCTTAAAGAAGATCGTTAATCGTGAATTCAAGAGTATGATCGTTAAAGATGGGGATAAGATATATCTTGGTAATAAGACGCTAGAGTTTATGCCTTTGCCTAATCTGCATTGGCCAGATTCGATGTTTACTTATGTACATGAAGATAAATTATTAGTTACGTGTGATGTATTTGGTGCTCATTATAGTGATCCAGTAATGTTAAGAAGTAAGGTTGAAAATGAGATCACTTATCTAGAATCAGTAAAATACTATTTTGATCACATCATGAAACCATTTAGTCATCCCTTTATGGCCAATGCCTTAAAAAGGATTGCTGGTCTTGATATTAAGATGATCTTAACTGGTCATGGTCCAGTAGTTGATACACAAGTAGAACAGGTAATTGAAAACTACCGTAGTTGGATAAAAGTTGAACCCAAAGGTTCAAATAAGCTCGTTGTCATTCCTTATGTCAGTGCCTATGGCTATACTAAGTTATTAGCGGAAACAATCGCTAAAGCAATAGTAGATGATGGTGGAATAGACGTTGAATTATATGATATGGTCGATCAATCACCAGCATTAGTCTTAGAGAGAATGGCAGTAGCTGATGGTATCTTGTTTGGATCACCAACGATGGTTGGTGAGGCCTTAAAACCAATCTGGGATTTAGCTACTTCTATATCATCAGTTAACTATAAAGACCGATTAATGAGTGCTTTTGGCTCATATGGCTGGAGTGGTGAAGCTGTACCTAATTTGATCGAAAGGTTAAAACAAATAAAAGCTGAAGTACTTGATGGATATCGTATTAGATTTAAACCTAATGATGATGAACTAAAAGGTGCTTATGAGTTTGGTAGTAATTTTGCTTTAAGGCTGAAGGAAAGATAGAAAGATTTCTTACATAAGTAATACGATAAAGAAGTAAGAGTAAACTTTTACTTCTTTTTTATTGCTTTGGCAAACACAGACAAAGTAGTTATAATTGTTATATAAGAATTCTATCAAATAGTGAAAGTTGAGGACATGATATGTTAAAAAGCATCGCTATTTATCCTTGTTTAGATTATAAAGATAGGATCAAACAATGGAAAGATTATATTGAATTAGCCCAAAGACATGGGTTTAATGAGGTTTTCACTAGCGTTCACTTGCCAGAAATGACATTAGTCGATCAACTTAACTCATTACAGGCTTTATCTGAATTATTACTTGAATATGACATGGAATTAACCGTTGATATTGGTGGTAAGTATATTAAAGAAGTGCTTAATAATGAAGATCATATAAGTGCATTAAATGAATGTCATATTAACTTTATTAGATTGGATTATGGTTATGATCATTTAGATGTTGAAAGACTATATGAGAGTGTTAAGATTGATGGTTTTGTGGTGAATGCCTCAATCTATAAACAAGCAGAAATAGATCAAGAAATACAGTTTTTAAAAAGTCTTGATCAAGACATATTGATCAAAGCTTGTCATAATTTTTATCCTTGTCCTGAGACTGGTTTAGACAAAGCGTTTGCGCTTAGTCAACAGCACTATTTTGCTAGTAAAGATATACCAGTGTATTATTGTGTACCATCACAAAAATATCCACGTGGTCCTTTATTTATTGGCTTACCAACAATTGAAGCTCATCGATACGCTAGTATATCTAGTGTGATCATTGATCTGATCCATAATTATGCTTGTCAAGCGATCTTACTAGCTGATGTATTATATACCAGTTATGACTTTGAACAAATTGATGCGGTTTTTAATTTCAAACCATTGATCATTCCCGTTGTGTTTAATGAAAAAGCTACAGACATAGAAAAAAGTCTTGTCTTAAAAACGCATCAGTTTCGCTATGACTCTAATGATTCCCTATTACGTAGTCAAACTAGTAGAGTAATGGCTAGTTTTGAGCTAGATGTTATCCCTAATAATTGTATTGATCGTCATTTTGGATCAATCATCATACTAAATACCAACTCGGCTCGCTATAGTGGCGAAATGCAGATTGTTTTAAAAGATAGACAAGCTAGTTCGTATTGTAATGTGGTTGGTAAAATCGATAAAAGTGGATTAGATCTTCTTGCATACCATCGATTTGGTTATGTGTATCAATTTGAAGAGCTTAAGTGATCGATCAAACATAACATGAAAGAAAAGATGCTTTAGTAAACCAAACGATCATCCAGAAGTGCGTTTATCATGCACTTTTTACTTTGTATGATAAAATAAAAGAAAGAGGTCATTATGAGTGTACGTTGTCCGATCTGCAAAGATAAGCTTATTAAAGATCAAGGATGTTATCGATGTCATAAAGGACATAGTTTTGATATCAGTAAAGAAGGATATTTAAATTTACTAGTTAAACAAGGTCAAAAAGAATATGGTGATAC
>CAYNYC010000124.1:0-3588 GCA_964401415.1 uncultured Erysipelotrichaceae bacterium | reverse complement strand
AACAGCAACTAGTTTGTCTTTTGTTTCCATATTATTCTACTTCCTCATATTCTTTTGGTTCTAAACCATCAGCAAAAATATGAAAACACAACTTAAATTTTGGAAGATACATAACAGTGTCTCCTTTCTTCTTCATGGTTAAATCTCCTTGTTCATTTCATCTTCAACTTCTTGTTTGCATTGTTCGACATAATCGTTGTATTCATCAAGTTGGTCGTAATTAATATTTAACATTGCAAGTGCTTTACGCATAATTGCAAGTTCATCAGAAAGAGAATATCTTTCACGAACTTTACGATTTATCTCTTTTGAACGAGCAACCTTCTCACCAACGAACTCTGCTTTTCTGCTTTGTTCTAAGGCTTCATCAGCGACAGCCTCAACTCTTGTTTTTATTACTGGTAATCCCATAATACTTATTTCTCCTTTCGTTAAAGTATTTATCCATTTTAAGTATTAAGTTGTGAGTATTGCCTTTAGAGGAATGTGCTTTCCAACTCGCATAGCAAGTTTCAACATCTTTCATTGTGAGTTTTCCAGCTTCTAATCTTCTAAACAACCCATTTAACTTTTTCTTTTGCCTTTTAAGATTATCTTGTAATAACCTCTTAACAACCTTACCTGAAGAAGTAATTTCGAATGAGAATCCAAGATATTTAATTGGCTGACTTAACTTGAATATTTGTGTTTTCTTTTCGTTAAGCCTTAATTTGATTCCGTTAAGATATTCTGCGATGAATGTCCTAATGGCTTTTAGATATTCCTTATCTTCGTGAATTAAGATAAAGTCGTCCATATACCTAACATAGTGTTCTATGTGGTATCTTTCTTTAATTATATGGTCGAGGTCATCAAGCACTGCTAATTGAATTAACTGACTTACTTGACTACCAAGTCCAATGCCCTTATCTCCATCGAAACTATCAATTATTTCGGCTACTCTTTCATAAGCCCAATCATCACTTATTTTCTTTCTAAGCATTGATTTAGCCATTTCGTGGTCAGTGCTACCGAAGTAGTCTTTGATGTCGCATTTTAGGACATAACCGTTCTTTTGGTGTTTCCTATAAAACTTTTGCAAGTGAACTGATAATCTATTTCTTGCAAAGTCAGTTCCTTTGTTGATTTGGCAAGCGGCATTATCATAGATGAAGTGTTTAGTTATTTCGTTATATAAATAGTTATCACACATACTTCTTTGAAATACCCTGTCTTTCAACCTTGTAGAAACAATATCTCTTTTCTTAGGTTCATAAATCGTGAATGTAATGTATTTGTCGATTTCATAAGTTCCATTCTCCAATTCGTTTTTTAGTTTTAAGCAATTTAATAATTTGTTTCGGTTATATGCGATAACACTATCTTTCCAAAGTATGTTTTGCTTTGACTTGCGAAACGCTTGTAAGAGTTTTAGATAAGAGCAAACTGTTTCTTGAACTGATTTCATAGTTTATTGGTCATTGTGATTAACTACGATTACTATTGGAAGTAAGTAGTATCAATGTGCTTTATTTTCCAGTTACGGATAGGTTAGTTGTTCCTTGTGTAATTGAGAGCTAATTTCGTTCATTTCTGAATTACTTTGTTAAGGGCATATTTTATTACTCAATCAGGCACGACTCCGTTAGTATTGTTGGCATTGTTGTTGTTGTACGCACCAGTAGGTTTCGCATTGTACTGATTGTTGCCGTTGGAGCGATTGCAGGTGTAACAACAACTAACCTTTTATATCAAACTATGTCTTTGTACCTTTTAGCGTCATTTTCTACCCATTGTTGAATTTTGTTCTTAACTTCTTTAATCATGTCTACCCACTTTTCAGAAGGTTGAAGATTAAATGTTGTAGTAGCAATATCAACCATACCAAGTAGTGAACGAGTTTCGCATAGAGCAATCTTCTGGTATCTTCTTCTAAGTTTGTAATCTTCTTTAGTGACAACATAGACTTCATTAGCCATATTGACATTATTTAGAATTTCCACAGCAGAGTTTGCTATCTTAGAGGTGATACACCAACGGTATCTTTTGGGAAATCGTTTTTCACTATTCACTATGTTGAGAGTGTATGACGCTAATTTCATCACGAGGTCAAGGAGTGTTAATCCTGATTTTCCTCTTAATGGTACAGGTACTGACATAATTTAATATTCCTTTAATTGTTTTTTATAACTTTCTTACGAAAGTAATTTTTGATGATTAGATGATGACACAAGCAGGCACGACTCCGACAGTAGAGTCGGCATAGATGCCGTCGTACGCACCAGTAGGCTTCGCATAGCACTGAACGTAGCCGCTGGAGCGACGGCAGGTGCGTGTCCACCAATAAGTATTGCTTTTAATACGATTATTGTTAGCGTCGTTAGTTGCTACTGGGATAAGTCTTGTCCAGTATGGATAATCAACACCTTCGTCTGCGTATGTTGTGAATCTAATCTCTTTATTTGAGAGCAAGAAGAACTTGTCTTCAAAGGTTTTCATTCCGCCTTTGTCCCAAACTTCATCTTCTTTGACATCTTTAGTTGCAAGTCCGACAATAGCCAAGAACTCTGTATCTAATCCATTTAAGAAGCCTGCTGTTCCAGCACTTCCGTTCTTTCTTTGGAATACTGTCTTTTTGCTCCACCAAGCATTTGCTGCTGCGTCTGAATTGAGCCATTGTCTAACGCCACTATTTAAGTAGTTATTAGAGCCACCGCCTTGCTTTTCAATAGAGTTCTTATAAGTTAACTCTTCAGCAGTTAAGTCATCACTTCTTGATGAGTAAGTTCCTAAGTCTGTTGCAGTACCACCGCCATAAGCAGTAATAGTGATGTCAGATTCAAGAGCGTCACCATTTGCGTCATAAGTAATAATCTTTTTAGTTAAGACATTGTATGAGCTTTCAAAATATCCCCAAGCGTTGATTCTGAATCCGCCGCCTACTGGAATATCTTTTGTAGTTGTAAATTGATATGTTCCATCATTAGCAGTGCCACCGCCATATTGACCGTGAAGCAATGTGAACTTGTAAGTTCCTGCTGGAAGAACATTGTCTTTTACATAGTGCAATAATTCTGCTTGGTCAAACATAATATTTGCGACTGTATTATGTGCTTGCAAAGTCATTGAGTGTGTAAAATCTGGATTTGCTGGAGTATCAACATCGAATCCGATAATATCAAATGCGATAGTTGAATCACCTTTTGTGACTAATAATTGGTCACCGATTGCAAATACCTTTGGAGCAAGACCTGCTCTAACGATTTGTTGGATTTGAGCCCAACTTGTGATTTTTGTTTCTCCACCTTGAATAGCTCCAATACTGTGAACTGCCAAGATGAGATTATCCATTTTTTCAGAGAACTTATCTTCGCCTACGAATACTTTATCTAATGGATTTGACATAAGTTTTTTCTCCTTTCTTTATTCAACTTCTGTGGCAATAAAATGTGCCTTACCATTTTGAATCTTAATTTGACATCTATAGTTCTTATTGTTGTCTTCATCAGCGATGACATTTAATGCACTTACATGAGATGAAACTTTATTTAATTCAGTTTCAACATCACTATCTCCAAAAGCAACATCACTAGCAACTAAATCAGTATA
>CAYNYC010000123.1:0-3630 GCA_964401415.1 uncultured Erysipelotrichaceae bacterium | reverse complement strand
GCGGAACATTTCATCATGATATGCTGCCAAAGGTTTCGGTATTAGACCCTACCTACACTTATTCAGTGCCGAGGATACAAACAGCGGCAGGAACAGCAGATATAATGTCCCATATCACGGAGCCTTATTTTTCTATTGATGATTTTTTAATCAAAAAGAATATAGATTATCTTTCCCCTCCTCAATTATTGAAAGAAGTTCGTCATCGTTTAACGCATCAATTAATAAATGTTTCCTTTTATACAATTTTAGTTTCATCTGTAAACAATATTATTCCAAATAGTTGTATTATTCCATTGGAGGATTTATCAAAATATCCAATGCCAAAAGTGATGTTTGAGCTGATTTTATCATACAAATTGTAAAAAAACATCTTTTTAATGTAATTTTCCCTCTATAAAATTATTTATTATGTGATTTTTTGTATTTTTGTTTCCTAATTACAAAAATTATAAAATTATGAGAAAAATTATTACCTTTTTAAGCCTGCTTCTTGTTCTATTTGCAGCAAAAGCTCAATATTATTTCGATGATGTTGAAAGTTATGAGCCTTTTTCAGTTAATCCTTCCACAGGGCCATGGACATTTGTGGACCTAGACTCAGGAAACACCTATCGTATCGGGGGATACTTATGGGATAGCGTTCTTGAACCCCAAGCATTTATTGTTTTTAATCCTTCAATGACGGATCCTGAATTTACCAATACTACCGGTTCTCCCTATTCCGGAAATCAGTATTTCGCTTGTTTCAGAAGTTTTAAAAGAATTAGTGAAACTCAAGTCGAAGAATGCCCTAACAACAATTGGATGATTAGTCCTGAATTAAGTGGTTTAAGGCCTGTTAAGATTTCATTCTATGCAAGAGCATTTCAAGGAGAACAAGAAAAATTTAGAATTGCTTACTCCACAACTGGAAATGATATTGCAAATTTTACATTTCTCCCTGCTACCCTTCCTTTCGTGGAAATGGGAGAAAATGAATCAGAATGGACATACTATGAATATGTTTGTCCTGCATCAAAATATGTTGCTTTAAATAATGTTTCCGATAATGGTTTCTATTTTATGGTGGATGATATTACTGTCAGAGAAGTTTTCGAGAACGATTTGGAAGTTTTCGGCTTGGGCGTTCCTGATTATTCATGTAATTTAACTACCACAGAAACCATCGAAATTGGTGTAATTAATGCCGGAAATAACGCTATAACCTCTTTTAAAGCTTTTTACCAAATCGGAAATGGTATTCCGATTGAAGAAACTGTTTCTGGAGTTAACATTCTCAGTGATTCTGCATATATCTATACTTTCACTACTCTAGCTGACCTCACTTTCCCTATGGATGCAGACTCTATTCGTGGGTGGATAGAGATGACCGGTGACGGATACCCCGCAAATGACACAACAGATTGGTATTTAACCGGTGTTCCTGCTGCTGCCGTAGTGCCTTACTATAATGATTTTGGAAATGATGATTTATACAAAGGATGGAGTGTGCAGGATATTAATAATGATGGAAGTACTTGGCTGAGAGTAGATTATGAAGACAATCCAATGTGGTATTATGTGTATAGTGAAACTAATGTTGCCAACGACTGGTTATTCTCTTCTTGCTTTGATTTACAACCCGGAGATTATACACTAGAATTTAAATATGCCGGTTATGTTTACTATCAAAGTGAATCTTTTGGGGTTTACTTCGGCACAAGCCCCAATCCAGCAGACATGACCCTCATCAAAAATTTTACGGATGTTACGAATGAAGAATTTGCTCAAGCATCCGAATTTATTAATATTACTACTGCAGGAACCTATTATATTGGGTTTAAAGCAACCAGCAATGCAGATCAATATTATGTGTTTATTGATAACGTGAATCTTGTAAACGCAAGACAAAATGACCTTAGCGTTATTCAACCTATTGTTCCTGATTATAGCTGTGAATTGACCAATGCGGAACAAATTTCTGTTGAAGTTAGAAACACCGGTCTAAATACAGTGAATTCTTTTAAAGCATATTACCAAATTGGGAACCAAGCCCCTGTTATGGATTCCGTAGTGGAAACTATTAACTCATTGGCTACTTATACACACGACTTTACTACCCTTGCCGATTTAACTATTCCGGCGATGGATTCTGTATTGATTTGGGTGGAATTAGACCAAGATGAATATGCATTGAATGATACTGCAGAGGCATGGATACTTACCGGTGTAATTAGCCCTGTAGATACATTTCCCTTTGTAAATCATTTTACGACTGACGAGGATAATATTAATTGGACAACCGACGATGTTGACAACGATGGCACTGCATGGAGACCGGTAACTTATAACAGTAATCCTATGTGGTATCATAATGGTACTGCCTTAAGTGATGGTCCAGAAGCCAACGATTGGCTATACTCATCATGCTTTGACTTAACTGAAGGTGAGTACACAGTTAAATTCAATTATTGCGTATATCGCGAATATGCAGCTAATTTACGTTTTTATTACGGAACTGAAAAAGATCCCGATCAAATGCAAATGGTTGAAGATTTAACCTTATTCGACAATACTGATTTTGCTCAGTTGCAAAGAGTAATTACGATTACAGAAGCAGGAACTTATTATTTTGGATTTTATGCTTACGGTAGTGTTCAATACTTCATGTTTGTTGATGATTTTGAATTGCACCAGGGTGACGTTACCGGTATTAACGAGCAAGAAACCGCTCAATCCGGAGAAGTTTCCATTTTCCCGAATCCTGCAAAAGATAAAATTAATCTTCAAAGCAATGATGATATGTCACAAGTAAGAATTTTCGATATTTTCGGAAAAGCCATCGGTTCTTATGAAGTTACAGGTTATGAAACCACAATTGGTGTTGATAAATGGGCTGCAGGGATCTATATGGCTGAAATTAGAACACGTGACAATAACGTAATCGTAAAGAAGTTTTCTATCGTGAAATAAAAAAATATCTATAAATATTAATATTGTTTCGTATTATAAATAATAAATCAATTATGGAAAAATCAATCAAAGGAACACAAACCGAAAAGAATTTGTTGGCTGCATTTGCAGGTGAATCTCAAGCAAAAAACAGATATACTTTTTTTGCAAAAGTGGCCAAAAAAGAAGGATATGAACAAATAGCAGCTATTTTTTCCGAGACAGCAGCTCAGGAAGAACAACATGCCAAGCAATTTTTTAAATTTTTGGAAGGTGGAATGGTGGAGATTACCGCTTCTTACCCTGCCGGTATCATTGGAACAACTGCTGAAAATCTACTTGCTGCGGCTGAAGGCGAAAACGAAGAGTGGACTGACCTTTACCCTGGGTTTGCTAAAGTGGCCGATGAAGAAGGATTTCCAAAAATTGCCGCTAAATTTCGTGTTATTGCCAAAGCAGAAATTACGCACGAAAACCGCTATCGGAAATTATTAGCCAATATTGAAAAAGGAATTGTTTTCGAAAGAGAAGAAAAGGTAAAATGGATTTGTCGGAATTGCGGATATATCCACGAAGGCACAAAAGCTCTTGCCAATTGTCCCTCTTGCGACCACCCAATGGCCTATTTCGAAATTCAACCTGAAAATTATTGATTTTTCAAAAAACGCTTAGCTATAATGAAAAATTGTTATATCT
>CAYNYC010000122.1:0-3634 GCA_964401415.1 uncultured Erysipelotrichaceae bacterium | reverse complement strand
AGAAGTAGTTTTTTGCTTAACCGGAATTTTTTCCACATACTCAATAACCGATATTGCTTTTAGCGCTTCCATAAATTCATCTGTTTTCTTATTTTTAGAAAAAGAGATTCTTATGGTTCGCAGTAATTTTGGGTCATCAAAAAGCTCGAATGGTCTTGCGGCAGCGCAAACCCCGTATGGTTTGATTAACTCGTTTAAAAAAGGTAACTCTTTCAGGTCAATTGATTTATCTTCGTTCACTTTAAAATCAGCCGGATGGCTATCTTTGAGTTTGATGGTAACAGTACCTTCAATAAATTGGGATTGTGTAGTCGATTTGCTTGTAGAACAAGCATTTGCAAATAAAATTAAACAAAAGAGTACCGTAATTTTGCTCGTTATATTCATAGAATCAGATTATAATTTTCCTTTCAACGCCAGTAGTTCATATTTGGCTTTTAGTAATTGGAATGTATGAACTTCTTGATTAATAAGTGATTGTATTTCGTCATTTTGATGTTTGATAAAATCGTAGGCAGTAATAGTACCATTTAGTAATTGTGTAGAGAAAGATTGGGTGATATCTTTGTATTTACTAGTGATTTTTTGGTCAAGCACCAACAAATTCTCAATCTTTTTAATTTCATTTAATTTTTCTTGAATTTCAATTTTATTAATTTTCTCAAAATCAGCTTCTTTACTTGTTACAATAGATTTTTGAAGGCTAATTATATTTCCGACGCCGGTTGTTTTAGCCCAATCGATAAGCGGAACTTTAAGCCGAACGCCCATCATATAATAGAAGTCGAAATTATTACTAAAAAGGTCATAGGTTGGTCTTCCGTAACCGACAGTAGCAAAAATTGAAAATTTGGGCAGACTGTTGGAAAAATGCAATTTGCGTTGATAGTCTAAGGTTTTTTGTTGGTTTTTAAAAATCTGATATTCGTAACGATAAGAGTTGGTATTTTCTTCAATTTCGGGGAAGACAGGGACTACGAAAGAGGCTTGAGACAAATCATGTCCCGTAAGAATAGAGAGAGAGGAAATGAGGGATTCTTTTGTGGCCTTCAGTTCCCCTTTTTGTTGTTCTATTTTAAGGGCTTCCAATTCGAGTTGGTCAACGGCATTTCCGTAAATTACTCCCTCTTTCAACATAATTTTAAGTCGGTTTATCTGTTCATTCACGTTGGTTTCAACGCTTGACAAAATATTGATTTGTTTTTCAATAATCAATAAATTAAGATAGATGGAAATCACTTGTTCTTTCAGTTTATTGATAGAGATATCCAATTTATATATTTCCGCTTCATTGAGAAGTCGTTCATATTTTCTTCCGTAAAAGAATTTAGCACCATCAAACACAACCTGTGAAAAATCGAGGGAGATATTGGCGCGATTTTTAGAAATGGTATCAACCCCCGGAATAGAGAATGGCAATTGCGTCACATCAGATTGGTAGCTCATTCCACCATTCAGTTCCAGAACCGGATAGAGGTGAGAAGAAGCATCGTTTAACTTCACTTTCAATAGTTGGGTATTCAACTCTTTTTGAACATTTGCAGAGGATTGTGCAATGGTCCAATTCTGACAATCTTCAATCGTAATGGTTTGTTGGGGAAAAAGAGGAATACAAATGGAAAGGAGTAATAATAAGCATAAATAATTAAAATGTCGTGTCATAAAATGCTTAATTTTTTGATATATAAAATTATATTTAAGATATAAAAAAACAAGCAAAAATACACAAATTAATTGAGATAATGTGTATCTTTGCAGATTAAAACATAAAAAGAAGCATCCTCTTAAAGAGAATATCATCCAAAACTCTTCGTTATATAAAAATAGTTTTCATTTATGAACATCAAAGAATTTTTATCACCTAAAAGAATTTGGTTCCATATAGTTCTTGCCATAGGGATAACATTGGTGATTGTTATCGTATCGCTGATTTCCTTGAAATTCTTTACCCGTCATGGAGAAGAGATTGAGATGCCCGATTTTGTGGGCAAGGATTCTGAGGTTCTTATTGCAAATAGTAAATCCAATGATTTTGTAATCGTAGTTTCGGATTATTTTTTTGATAAATCTCAAAAACCGGGAATCATTATAAAACAAAATCCTGAAGCGGGAGAAAAGGTGAAAATGGGTAGAAAGGTTTATGTTACGGTTGCTTCCTCGGTGCCGCCGAAAGTACCAATGCCGGAATTAAAAGATGTATCTTTGCGGCAAGCGGAAATTATGTTGAAGGCAAGCGGTTTGGAATTGGGTGACGTTATTTATAAACCGAGTCCTTTCGAAAATGCAGTATTAGAACAACTTTACAAGGGAAGGTCAATTTCTCCGGGGACAGAAATTAGTAAAGGGGATGTTATTTCATTGGTTGTAGGAAAAAATATAGAAAATTTGCCTGATGAAAACACAGAACCTGCCGAAGAAAATGAGGCTAATTAAATAGTTATCAGAATTACAAATTTTTTATGCATTACATTATGAAATTGATATTCAATTTTTTGCCGAAATACAGATTTATAGTATTTATAACTTTTTTTGCTTTTCTGATAGGAATTATACCTCAGGTCAATTCTCAAGAGATTTTAACCGGATTAAAGCAGAATGCTCAATTGGTTAAAGCATATAAGACAAATGTGTTTAAAAGTGACAGAAGTTTTGAGGCCGTTCAGTTGCCTTTTATTGAAGATTTTTCAACATATATCGGCTATCCGGCTCCCTCTCTCTTTAAAGACAATCAAGGGTTTGTAAATTCTTCATTTCCCCTCCAGCCTCCGACACTCGGTGTTGTTACGTTGGATGCTATAGATGCTGAAGGTCAAGTCTATCGGCATGCCACACGTGAAGTTTTCGGCGCAGATACACTAACATCTCTTCCGATACGTTTAGACTCACTTTTAAACCCTGTTAAACGCGTTATTCGGATACAAGATTCCATCTATTTCAGTTTTTATTATCAACCGGGCGGTGGTACTTTTCCGGATAATAATATTTTTCTCGAATGGGAACGAATTGGTGATCAGCCGGAAACGGATGATTCTCTTGTTTTGGAATTTGGTTACGAAACAGGAGATACTATTTTTATGAATCAATTTATATACGGGGATTATATTGCCGACACAAACTATGTTCCCGGAGATAGCATTGTAAATCCTTTTATTCCCGGAACATATTATATTGTAGAAGCTTTTCTGGATTCAGGAACGGTAGTCCAACTGCCGATGGATTCCATTTTCGGACCCGAAGAGATATGGAATAGGGTTTGGTCAACGGAAGGAGTATCGCTTGATACATGGCTGCAGGAAAATCCGTTGCAATATTTTAAACAAGTTCTGATCCCGATTCTTGATCCTCAGTATTTGCGGAACAATTTTCAATTTCGATTTAGAAATTATGCCAGTCTCGAAGATAATGGGGTAGCCGGTTGGGCGAGCAATGTCGATCAATGGCATATTGATTACATCCAACTAAACATCAATCGCAGTATTACGGATTCTTTTCCCAATGATGTTGCCTTTGTAATGCCTTCACAATCATTGTTAAAAAAGTACCAGGTTATGCCGTGGAGCCAATTTCAGCAACAGGAGCTGGCAGAGAGTTCTGAGAATAGGCTTTCCAATTTATCCAATTCTATCAAAAATAC
>CAYNYC010000121.1:0-3697 GCA_964401415.1 uncultured Erysipelotrichaceae bacterium | reverse complement strand
ACACGAAACCGGAGGCATCCGGACACTTTGCCGGCTAAATTGATTGTAAAATAATTGCTGCTTTTCGGCAACAAGTATTATCAATATTTACAGTTCATCCATAGTTCGCATTTTCTTGGCCGCCATAATTTCTCTTAACGAAATCTTTGAATCCAGTTCAAGTATATAGGAGTTATGGATGATTCGGTCCATGATTGCATCCGCAATCGTAGGATCGGGAAAGAGTTCATACCACTGTCCCTGCGCTATTTGACCGGCCAGGATCATGGATCCTTTGTTGTAGCGTGATTCTGCAATCTCCAAAATGTCACGACTTTCTTCAAGGCTGTAGGATCTTAGCCCAATATCATCGAGAATCAGGAGACGAACCTTTTGAAGCCCTTTCATGAATTTGTAGTATTCATTATGAGCCTTTGCATCCTCTATCTCCAGAAGCAGTTCCGGGATTCTGTAATACTTGACGGAATACCCTTTTCTGCAGGCATTGCTGCCAAAGGCGCAAATCAGATAGGTTTTCCCGCTGCCGGTCTTGCCGGTCGTAATGATATTCAATGATTTTTCGATAAAGCCGCAGCTTGCAAGTTCGAGGATGGACTGTTTATCGATCGCTCGGTTTGATGAATATTCGATGCCCTCAATGCAAGCGTCTAAACCGAGAGAAGCATTCCTAAGGAGGCGCTTGATCTTGGCGTTCTTCTTGGCCATCCATTCCTTTTCCACCATAAGGCCAAGTCGCTCTTCAAAGGACAGCGCAAGATCAGACGGAATAGGCTCACTTAGCATCTGAGCCATGGCTTTTAGTTTCATATCTTGGAGTTTTTCAATAGTTTGATTGTTAAGCATTCATCCCACCTCCCGCATAGGTTTTGGCTCCGCGGAGGTTGGTGTTTGATATGACTTTTTCGCTCACTCCATCTGTTTCTTTCAGCGCCTTTTGCCTTAAGATGATGCTGAAATATTTGTATGTACAGACTCCCTTATCGATTGCTTCCCTGCTGGCGGTCTCTACCACTTCTGCGGGGTAACTGGACGCAAGACGCATGATTCCCATGCAAGCACGGTAAGTCTGTACCGGATACTCTCTACTATCCAAAACTCTTGCAATCAGATCCTTGGTCTTTGGGCCGATTTTTTCAGCCCAGGACAAGTATCGTTCGGAGTTCCACCCGGTGACAGCCTTGTGTGATTCCGGCATGTGCTCCGGCAATGTTGTGTAACGCCTGTAGATGTTGAAGTTTCTCTTGTGAGCCGCTATCCTTACACCATCAACAAAGACTTCAATAACGGAAGCTGTTACCCGTATTCTGGAAATGTCACCGATGTGGGAATAGGGAACGCTGTAGAAAAAGCCCTGGTACTCAACATGATAGTTGAAAGCAATCTTAGCGTCTGTCCAGTCGGCATATTCATACCGGGCAGCAGGCAAGGGTTTTAAGGCAGGTTTATCAATGGCTTCAAAAGCAGTCAGACGATTTCCTTCCAGCTTCTGAAATGGCCGCTTGACAAGCTTTTGCAGTTCGACTTCTATTGCCTGATTGATCTCCACAATGCTAAAGAACCGATGGTTTCGGAGTGCCGCTATGATGCGCCTCGATACATTACCAACCATGTTCTCATCAGCAGCCTTATCTTTTGGTTTCCCCGGTCTTGCCGGGACCAAGGTGGTTCCGTAATGCCTGGCCATTTCTGCATAGCTTGCATTTAGATGAGGATCAACCAGGTCCGGTGTTTTAACGGCAGTCTTGGTGTTATCGGGGATGGTGACTCTTGGTACCCCGCCATAATATTCATAGGCTCTGACATGAGCGTTAATCCAGTTTGGCTTTTTCATATCCCCGTAGGCGAAAATAAAGGGATATGCGGAAGCAGGGAGGACGGATACGAATAGATATGCCTGCTTTTCCTCGCCTGTGGTGGGCTCCGTGTAGGGGATGGTACTACCGGCCCAGTCTACCTGCATTTCCTCTCCGGCTTTATGCTCAATATGCATGGAGATTTGGTTAGCTTTTTTGAACCTCCGGTATCGCTCACAGAACTGCGTATACATGATACCATCTGGATGGTTTCGCTTGTATTCTTCCCATAGGAGCATCAGAGTTACATTCTTCTTTTTCATTTCACTAAAGATGTAATTCAGATCCGGCTCAATAGCCGCTTTTCTGGCTTCCACAGGGGGATAAATCAAGGATAGGAGCTCTTTGTCATTCAGATTGCAGGGCCAGGTAATATTGGCGTTTTGAGCTCTTTTTAGTACGTCATCTACGGTTGACTTTCCGCAGTTGCATGATGCGGCAATATCCCTTAGGGATAACCCGACATCGAATTTTAGCCTGAGTATTTCTTTGACTTTGGACATGTCCAGCCTCCTCATTCTTGGCCCTCCTTAAAGTGTGATACTTTAAGGATACCAGTTAATTTGTCAGCCAGGCAAGGTGTCCGGATGTTTCCGATATGCTGTCCGGATAATTCCGATATGCTGTCCGGATGTTTCCGGAATCAGTGTCCGGATGCCGCCGAAATACCCAGCTATCTAGTGCTGCTGAATATTCGGGTCATCGCACCTGGGTATGCATGTCCATATGAGTTTCTATTCTCAATTAATATTTTGCGACATGGAAGACGAAATTTTACCGGAGAGATCTCCTTAATTATTATGAATATGTTTGTGTTTGGTTTAGTCTTCTTTAAGTGATTTCAAATGTTTACTTATAAGAGTTAGAATTAAAACTACAATAGACATCAGAAGAGGCAATAATGATGGATTAAAGAAGGCGCTACGTGGATTCCACACCATATCAGAACGGATTGTAAAAACAATGTCTTTCGCAAAATACCATTCATATTTAGTAAAAGACGAATTAAGATAATAATATTGATCGATTAAAGGATATGATGCCAATATTAATATAATAGATGATATATAATAGAATGCTTTAATTCTTTCGTCTTTTATAAATATTATTATAGTGCTAAGCATCAGATAAAATGCAATTATCATTACAAGCTTTACCGTTTCTAATCTTAAATCAAATTCCTGCGTTTCCGGGAACGCAGTCTTTAAATGATTTATCTTAATATTAAACTCCAGAAACGTATAGGCTGTAATGATAATAAATATGAGCCAATAAATCATAATATGTTTTTTTATCTTGCCCATATTTTTAGTCTTAATTTGTTTGAAATTTTCGGGTTTACTCATAATAACACCTATGCTCATTTTGGGTTTTACATTTATCAACCATACCTATAAATCATTGTATGATTTACTTAATTATACTATCTTATAATTTTCATATCAATAACTAATGAAGATTAAATTGTCAGATAATAAGATTCATTGTGTTTAAGGAAACAGCTTAAAGTTTCAGCGCTTTCGTCGACTGTGGGCATAAAGATTTATTTTCTAATTTTTAGCATACTGAACAAGAGATTTGCCAACAAACTATCTCTTACGCAACCCTATAAGTGAACGGTATATGTCCCTTTGGAATGATTTTACGATTATCGGATCTGCCTGGTCGTATGGGCAGTATGCACGATGCGATTTCTGCTTCTATTAGTGGCCCATCTCGCCCCCTAAAGAAGTGCACACACACATACATAGCATGAGTAAAGTTGATTTGATAATCATATTTTCTATTTGTTTTGGTAAGACCTACATGCATAGCGATCCTCATAGAGAAGTTATACATTAACA
>CAYNYC010000120.1:0-3706 GCA_964401415.1 uncultured Erysipelotrichaceae bacterium | reverse complement strand
GCTTTTAAATAAGCCATATCTTCTTCCTTGGTTAGATCGATATCTGATAAAAGCACTCTATGCATTTCATCAGGTACATCATTGATCCAATAATTCTTTAAATGAACATTATCTAATTCAAATTGAAGACGATGACGACAAGGTCGATAGATGGATTTCAGTCCACTATCTTCAACTAAAGCTTGATAGTAACCTACATTAGGTAAAAGACAATTGTCTAGCCCTTGACATTTTTGACAAAGCGTCAGTTGTTCATACAGGCGTAAAAAACGCATCGGATAACGTTTAACTAAATTGGGATCAAGATCATTCTTCTTTAAATAATCTTTAATGATCACTTTTGTTAGTAATTCATCCGCAACGTTTTGTCTTTCTTTCTGTAACTCAGCGGTATCTTTGATCAATGTATCGATTCTTTTCATCTTATTTCATCCGCTCAACTTTCTCTTTAATCTGTTTCTTTAGGATATCAATATTTTCTTTATCTTCATTTGTTGGTCTTTTTACTTCGACGTTTGCTTGATCGATCTTACTGTTTCGCATATCCTTTTCCTTAGTCTGCTTACCCATCTTTTTGATCAGATTTTTAGCATCCTCTAAGGTTTTTACACTACTACGAACAAAGGTTTCAGCTATCTTTTCAACATATTTTTGATTTAAGGTATTATTGGTATTATCTAAGACATACTCTATAAGATAATTGACGACCTGCGTTGCTAGCGGGGTATCATTAACTAAGTATTCTAAAGTCTTCTTTGATGATAAACTTACTGGCATATTTGGTTGTTTACGTTGAAGAAAGACCATCGGTGGTAGATCATAACTATCAACTTGTGAGATATCAAAACTAGGTTGTTCTTTACGAGCACGATTGATCAAGCCTGTTGCATCAAAAGCTTGTTGCTTGATGTCAATACTACGACAAGCTAAAACACGCATACGATCTACACCAATACCATAGATGATCGATAATTGTGCGATCAAACGCATGTTCTCACTCGTTCTCAATTTGCGCGGGAAAGCTAATTCACTTAAATTCTTGATAAAGCCTTGGTAATCAAAACCTTTTGGATACCCCATATTAAGATCACTCTTGATGTCTTTGGCTTTAACAGCGATAAACTCTTCAACATCTTTGGAAGTTATCTTTTGTAAAGACTGCTGATCAAATCTTGTAGTGATCTCTTGATAATCTTGATGATCAAAACTTTGCTCAGCGATCATTTCTTTAGTAGTTTCATAATCATTTAAACCCATAGCTTTTTTATATTGAACACCATAAACATAATGACGTAAAAAATCACTAGCTGTTAAAGGTCTTTGTAGTTGATAGATATATTCTTCTTTTTGTTTATGATAAAAGGTCTTAAGTAAATTATATTGTTCTAACTTAATCCTAGCTCTTTCAATTTGATCGATATCATATGTCAATAACTTACATAAGCGATAATGAGATAAGGCTTGGGCATTAGCTTTGACTTCGATCAATAATGTCGCATATAGAGCGATCGCATCAGCTCCAAGCAATGGTTGATACAATAGAAACAGTTCAGTCATGACTGAATGATCTATTGATTCACTAACCTCACAGCGATAAGTATCTTGTTCAAATAATTCCATGTTAACTCCTTCTATGCTTTATGATCAAGCCAATCTACAAACTCCCACACTTTATCATTTAATGTTTGTAGCGTATCGTCATTATTGATGACATAATCCGCTAATTTACGCTTTTTTTCAACTGGTAACTGTTTACTCAGTCGTTGATCAACATCTTGCTTACTCATTTGACGTAAAGCTTGTAAACGCTGATACAAGATCTTCTTTTTTGTATAAACAACTACTGATAGATCAAAATATCTCTGCCAATCAACTTCAAAAAGTAATGGTACCTCGACAAACACATATTTCTCATTTTGATAAGTCTTTAACCTTTTCATTACTTCTTCTAAGATCAACGGATGTAAGATCTCTTCTAATCTTTTGAGATCTTCATCGTGATTAAACACGTGTTGGGCTAGTATTGAGCGATCCAATTGATCTTGTATCAATAGATCACTAAACGCTTCTTTAACCGCTAAATGACCTGCTTCAC
This sequence comes from uncultured Erysipelotrichaceae bacterium, assembly GCA_964401415.1. GTDB lineage: Bacteria > Bacillota_I > Bacilli_A > Erysipelotrichales > Erysipelotrichaceae > JAQUCI01. The sequence continues at coordinate 1,611 of CAYNYC010000120.1, read as the reverse complement.
CCTCTTGCATTAACTCATGAGCTATCTGATCACAATCAATAACTGGATACTTTTGCGCTAAGATCTTGATAACTTGAGATTTACCACTTCCAATTGAACCGGTTACCGCAATCGTTTTCATCATTTTTGACATCCTGGGCAATAATAAGTGCCTCTTCCAGCTACTTTGGTCTTGATAATCGTTGATTGACAACGATGACAAAGTTGATCTTTTTTAGTATGAACATTTAATGATAGTTGAAAGCGTCCACTTATTCCTAAAGATGAGGTATAACTTCTAATAGTCGTGCCCCCAGCGGTGATCGCTCTGGCTAAGATAGCTTTGGTATTATCAATTAGTTGCTGACAATCATCCTCAGTTAATGTATCTACTTTTTTAAGTGGTGACATAGCACAAGCAAAACATATTTCATCAGCATATATATTACCAATACCAGCAATGATGCTTTGATCCAATAACATTTGTTTCAAAGGTATGTGACGATTTCTTATCTTGTTTAAAAGATAAGTCGGAATTAAACCCTTATCCCAAGGATCAAGCCCTACTTTAGCTAACGCTTTTAACGCTTCGTCTTGATGATATAGATACATCTTACCAAATTTACGAGTATCGTTATATCTTAGACTTTGACCATTATCTAATTCAAAAATAACATGTGTATGTTTTCTAATTGGGATATCTATCGGTTCAAGATAAAACTTCCCTTCCATCCGTAAATGAACTATCAACACCTGTTCATCTAATCTAAAGATTAGATACTTTCCTAGTCGATCAAAACCACGAAAATGTTGATTGCTAAGCCGAGTAGTAAACTCACTAACGCTTGGATGAGCGATGGTATTAGACCAGCGCACTTCAACATTTTTGATCTTGTGATCTTTGATTTGTTTTTCTAAAGTCCTTAGGACTGTTTCTACCTCTGGTAGTTCAGGCATCGTTATTATTTGGCATCATACCAATTGTTACCTTGAACACATTTAGCTTCAAGGGGGACATCTAGTATCATTGCCTTCTCCATTTCTGTTTCAATCAATTCTTTCATGATCTCAATCTCATCCTCAACAACATTAAAGATCAATTCATCATGGACTTGTAAGATCATCTTTGATCTTAACTGTTCACTATCTATGCGTTTAGCAATATGGACCATTGCCAGTTTGATCAGATCAGCTGCTGTTCCTTGGATTGGAGCGTTCATCGCTGCTCTTTTACCAAATTCTCTGGTCATATAATTTTTATCATTAATTTCCGGAATATAACGACGTCTGTTAAGTAAGGTCTTAACATAACCATGATCTTGACAAAAAGTGATCAATTCATCCATAAATCCCTTGATCTTTGGGTAACTAGCAAAGTAGCGATCAATATAGCCCTGAGCCGTTTTTAGATCGATTTGAAGCTGTTGGGATAAACCAAAATCAGATATCCCATACACTATCCCAAAGTTGACTGCTTTAGCTTGTCGACGCATCGCCGCGCTAACATCTTCGGCCCTAACCCCAAATACCTCAACTGCCGTTGATGTATGAATATCTTGATGATTCAAAAATGTTTGGATCAGTTTATCTTCTTTAGCCATATGAGCTAAAACACGTAATTCAATTTGGGAA
>CAYNYC010000119.1:0-3754 GCA_964401415.1 uncultured Erysipelotrichaceae bacterium | reverse complement strand
AAATTGAAGCTGAAGCATTATCAGGTATAGAGATAAAGGATCGCTCTTCCGCTCGGAAAGCCGCTGATCTCATTGCCGGGAAAGGAGTAGATATTGTAATCATAACATTGGGTGATGAAGGAGCTTTGGTGAAGGAAGGAAATTGCTATTATGATATTGCTGCTGATAAAGTAGAAGTAGTCGATACGACTGCAGCCGGAGATACCTTCTGTGGGGCATTGTGTGTAGCCTTATCGGAAGGACAATCCATTGAAGATGCAGCAGTATTTGCCAGTTGTGCCGCGGGAATATCGGTGTCCCGACTAGGTGCACAAAGCTCAATACCCTACAGGCGTGAACTGGTGCCAGTTGGTAAAAACAGGACAATTGACTCTTATCAATCATAACTCTATTCATTATGTTTATCGTAGAAAATTATTTGTTAGCTGTTATACTTTGCGTTGTCACAATGGTATGCTGGGGCTCATGGGGAAATACCCAAAAATTAGCAGCCAAGTCATGGAGGTACGAACTTTTTTATTGGGATTATGTGATTGGAATCGTTCTCCTTTCGCTGATCTTTGGTTTCACACTTGGAAGTGTAGGTGATCAGGGGCGTAGTTTTGTCAATGATATTGCCCAAGTAAGCACGAATAGTTTTTGGAATGCCTTCGCTGGAGGAATTATATTTAATGCATCCAATATCCTGTTGTCTGCGTCGATTTCACTTGCCGGAATGGCGGTTGCCTTTCCGGTGGGTGTTGGACTCGCTCTGGTTTTAGGGGTTTTTATCAACTACTTTGGTGCCCCTCAAGGTGATCCTATTACACTATTTACAGGAGTTGCATTAATTGTTGTCGCTATTGTCTTGAACAGCGCGGCTTCTGGAAAAATAAGCCAAAAATCTGAAGAGAGAAAAACCAAGAAAAAAGGAATCATCATTGCAATTTTTGCTGGTTTCCTGATGTCATTCTTTTATCGTTTTGTCGCATCGGCAATGGATCTGAATAACTTGGAAGACCCAATTAAAGGGATGTTGACGCCATATGGAGCCTTTTTTATCTTTTCGCTTGGAATATTGGCTAGCAATTTCCTATTCAATACGTTCGTAATGAGAAGGCCTTTTGTTGGAGAACCGGTCTCCTATAAACAGTATTGTAAGGGAAGTTCGAAGATGCATCTGGTAGGAATTTTGGGGGGGATCGTGTGGGGAGTAGGTACCGCCTTGAGTTATATAGCTGCGGGAAAGGCTGGGCCAGCGATCTCCTATGCTTTGGGGCAGGGGGCACCAATGATTGCTGCTCTATGGGGTGTCTTTATCTGGAAAGAGTTTAAGGGTGCATCAAGGAATGTGTATAACATGCTGCTACTCATGTTCCTACTTTTTGTGGCAGGATTGTCATTGATCGTAGCCTCTGGGAGTAACTAGTATGACAATGCATATAGTATGCGCAGCATCTTTTATGAATGTAGATAGAATAAGTTTTACCGGTAATCATCAGTTAGATGCCAGGTAACCAAAAACAAACCATGAGATTATGTGGAAGTATAGATCTTTTTTATGTGCAATTGTATCCATAACCCTGTTTGCCCAATGTGACGGAGTGAAGGATAATGGGAGTGACATTGCTTCAGCTCCGATTAAGGTGATATTTGAAACTGATATGGGGAACGACATTGATGATGCGCTGGCCCTTGATATGTTATTCAAATATATGGATGATGAGGTTATTGACCTGCTTGCAATCATGAACAACAAAGGTAGCGACTATTCGACACATTTTATTGACATGATGTGTACCTGGTATGGATATCCGGACATCGAGATTGGTAGAATTGAGAATGGAGTTACTATTGATGATTATGTTGATTATGCTAAGAACGTATTTGATATCAAGGAAGAAGGGAGAACCCTTTTTAAAGAAAGCAAAGAGGATCATGGCGCCTTGATGCAAAGTCATGATTTGTATAGAAAAGTGCTCTCTGAGCAGCCAGATACATCTGTAACGATTATTTCTGTTGGGTTCTCTACCAATTTGGCTCGTTTACTGGGATCTTCGGCAGATCAATATGCACCACTTGACGGGGTGGAGTTGATTAAAAAGAAGGTCAAGTTGTTGTCCGTGATGGGTGGGTCGTTTGGTGAAAGCAAACGGAAGGAATTCAATATCATCAATGATGTGGAGTCCGCACAAGCTGTTTTTGAGAAATGGCCAACAAAAATCATCCTCTCGCCATTTGAAGTGGGTCGAAAAATCCTATTTCCTGCTAAAGCAATCGAAGAAAATTTCTCATGGAGCAATCGACATCCATTGGTGTATGCATATCACAATTATCGGCCAATGCCATATGACAGGCCAACATGGGATCTGACTTCTGTACTTGTTGTCGCGGAACCCACAGAAGATTTTTTCCATTTTTCAAAACCAGGATTCATATCTGTGACGGCTGAAGGATATACCAACTTCGAATCAGGAGAGAATGGTCGAGATATCGTGCTATCAGTAGATAGTCTGCAGGCAGATAATGTGAAAAACTATTTTATTGATTTAATCAGCAGACCTCCCAAATCGAAAATTTAATTATTGATGAAGATCAGATATTGAATACACGATTAGAAACATTGACATCCCGCTTCATGTAAGATGGTATTCATAATCAAGTAAACATGGCCCGTCAAGTCTATATCATTCAAAGAACATATTGATTTGTATGGGACAGCAATGAATAAAAATATGAGACAACTCTTTTCGTTATCCCTCGCTGCAGCGCTTTTAACTGGATGCTGTGCACAACCGGAGCATAAGACTACTATTGTCAAGGCTACACTAGCTAATCCCACCAAGGTCATTATAGAAACCGATCTTGGAAATGATATTGACGATGCCCTTTGCCTCGATCTGGCATTTAAGGGAATGGATGCCGGTGTGCTGGATCTGCTTGCCATTGGCACCCATAAGAAGAGTCCAACCGCTGCAAAATATGCAGACCTCCTCTGTGATTGGTACGGCTATCCAGAGACCATTGTGGTCGAGAGTCGCACTCCAGTGGTGCAAAGTGATTATTTTGACTATACCGCTCCACCTGTTGAGTCTGGCCTTTATGCTGTTCCCCGTGCCAATAGAGTGACGGAGGATAATTCGGATGAAGGGGTAGATAAATGGCAATACCCCGACCCTGTGACCCTCTACCGCAAAATCTTGAGTGAGGCTGTACCCAAGAGCATAGCTTTTGTTTCCGTTGGCTTCAGCACAACTCTTGCCCAGCTTTTGGACAGCCCTGCTGATGAGATTTCTCCTAAAACCGGCAAAGAGCTCGTGGCCGAGAAAGCCAAAGTCCTTTCCATCATGGCCGGAAGCTTTGGACAGTATAAGAGGGCAGAATACAATGTGAAGAATGATATTCCTGCCTGCCAGAAACTGTTCGCCGAGTGGCCCGGAACCATTGTGATGAATCCCTTCGAGATCGGTAAAATGGTCATGTATCCTGCCAAAGCCATCTCCGAAGGTATGTCATGGGCTGAGCATCATCCTGTGGCTGATGCCTACAAGGCATATAAGGAATTTCCCTACGATCGTCCAAGTTGGGACCTTCTTTCAATTGTATACCTCTCAGAACCTGAAATGTTTACTGAAGTTGCCACAGGTCGTATCACTGTCGACGACGAAGGTTACACCCACTTTACTGAAGATGCAAAAGGTAATGTAGTCATACTTGACATCAATCAGACTCAAGCCTTTACTCTCTATAACTATGTGGTAAATGAGACAACTAA
>CAYNYC010000118.1:0-3755 GCA_964401415.1 uncultured Erysipelotrichaceae bacterium | reverse complement strand
TGAACTCGATAAACTCTGGATATCTTTCAAGAGATTTAGCAGTAATCTTTTGAGGTTTTTCGGATAATAAATCTTTTCCTCGTTTGGTAATTTGAAAAAATCCTCTGCGATTGGATTCCAACAAACCGGCCTTGCAAAGATATGTCCTTGCCCAACCGGCCCTGTTAAAGAAAACTGTCTGATTGCCGCTTGGCAGTAATTGTGTTCTTTCTTCCGGGGTAAGTTGAAATTCATCAGCGATGACATCGGCCGACGCTCTTAATGAGTGTTCTTTTCCGTCTTGCGCTAGTTTGAGCAACGGCAGCAAAATAGATTGGTAATCAGGAATAGACATGTTCATCCTTCCTTTCATAACTCATATCACAACTTTGAATTTTTGATTGCGCCAATATAATCCTAACACCATCTCTTCTGATAAATTTACTGAGTTAACACCTTTGCCAAACTTTTTCAGTCTGTTTACCTTGTTTTTGTTAGATCATATCCAGTCGCATCATTTTCACTTTTATCATAGGCATTATCAATATATTTGTGTGGGTTAGATAAAAAAGTTTCTTCTTCAACGTATGAAATATATGATCCGGTCAAGGCATCAACTGTTTTACAAACATTACAGCAATATATTGGGGGATTTTGGTTGAACCTGTTATTGTTTATGATCGAATAAACTTTATCTTCAACATAACTTGAAGAAATACACCCATCACTTTTTGATGATGTTTTCTTAAACCAATCATATCCACCATAATATTTCATGATCACTCCAACTACTCCGTTTACATGAGATGTCCTTCCCTTACGGGTTATATTCTTAAGACTATATTCTATTTCCCAGTCAATCCAATTACTATCGTTCATATTAGGGGAAATTATTACAATAGTTACAGACGTGTCGTACATCATATCAGTAAGATTTCTCTTAATATTTTCAGTTGATGTATCTGAAAAATCCGGGGATAAACTTGTCTCACCTTCATAATAAGTAGCATCATCACCCAATGCAATTATTATTGCATCCCTTAAACTTCTAGCTTCACTGTATTTATATGATATAAATGTTTTGTGAGACATATTTATTCCTCCCTCTAAATAATTTGTTGTTTCCTAACAATTGTACTTATCAATTTAACAAGCTTATCTTTATCAATTTCAGTAGCCAAATTGTTGAGATGTTCAACTAAATATGGATAATCTTTGATATTATCCCTGACCTTGTTTAAAATTATTGCAGCAGCACCCCCAGTGCTTCCAACAGGAATAATTATTTTGCCTAAGCTTTTAGCTATGTCAAATTCTTGAAGCATACCATCTGCAATCACTACTGTGTCAGATTTCTTCTTGTTTCCAAAAATAAAAATTGCGATTCCTGATTGAGCAATCATATCTTCGCGGTATTTCTTCCATAATTGGTCACGTGATATGCTCCCAGAAATAATTTGAGGAAATGGTCGCAAACATAGGTGTTCATTTACATGTTTATATTTGCTTTCCATAATTTCTTCCAAAGCACCGTTAATTATCGTTGAGCCAATGCCAAGACCAAATCCTGAAATTATTTGATAATTATTTTTTACTAATTCTTTAGCTAAACTGTGAGTGAAAAAATTTACATTCTCATTGTTCCAAGGTGATTCACATTCTGCCAAACTTCCAGAAATGAAAATATTTTTCAACAGGTATCCTCTCTCCACCGACTTTAGAATATTACTAATTTCATCATAACTGTTTAACAAAATAGCCTGAATACCATATCTTCTCAAATCTTCAATTCGCAAATCTTGTTTTGCTACGTTATATAAATAATCTTGTTCACTCTCGCCATTTTGTTTTTTAACTATCTCGAAGAAGCAGTAGTGATCGCGTTTAGATTCTCCTAACAAAACACGTATCTGACTAAGAATATAATTCAAATTTGGATCTTCAAAACTAAATCCAATGAATAAAAATGTTTTTGAAATCAAATCTCCTTGAAGTGCAGTTCTGAACAATGGCCTTTCGTTCCCATACATTTCGTAATCATCTTTTGTAAGAACCGCCTTTTCAGGACATCTTACATCCCCGTGCATTTTGTAAACTACTGCATCCCTATCGTATATGTTATTTGCTAATGATTCTTGAGATGTTTTAACATCAGCCTTTCTATTATTATCTTTTAATGAAGTTTCTAATAATTCATCATAATTTGTAGTCCAATATGTTTGGATAGGTAATCTAGTAAGAATTTCAATGTTTTCATTTTGAATCGTGTCCTTTGTGAATTCATTTAATATCTTCTCATTTATAGATGACCTATTGCCACGCTTGTTACGATAATACTGAGCAATTGCAACCAAATCATTTTCTTTATCTACATCTAACCCAATTTCATGAGCAAAGGGTCTTACAAGCTCTTTCCAGTTTGTGTAACCTGAAGCGCGCGATAGCCCCGCTCCTGCAAAAACTGCTGCATATCCTTGAGAAACTGCCCTTGTATATTCTCTGATAAACTCTTCAGTACTTGCCACTTTGAAACCCTTCTTTCTGTCATAAATGGGTTTTAGAAAATCCAACAAATGTGCTAAAAACTTGCATTGATCCCATATCCGCGTATGTTTCTAGCTATTGCAAAGTCTTTCATAGGCTTTCTTAACAGTTTGACTCATAAAAAAACGTCTTTGCTTAAGAAATTCATGATAGTTCATTGTTTCAAAATTCTCAGGAAGGGCATGTTGAGCACAGGTCCTTTTGTAATGTTCATCACCAAGTTTTTTACATAAGTCCGATACATATTCTTGTGGTTTCTTGTCCGAAATATATATATTTGTGCTGTAGTCCAAGTATGTGAAGTTTGCAGTCTGATTTCTGTCTCTGTCTTTTGTTATTCCAACTTGAGCAAGAAAATTTTTGGGGAATATGTGATGTTTATCAATTGCATTTTTTGTTCCGCTTGATCCTGGAGTAAACATACCGGAAAGGAGCTTTGTGCTGAATAACATCGGATATTCAAGAACAATTTGTGAGGCTATATATCCATACCAGCTGGGAGAAATAGATGCTGAAGTTTCCAGTTCCATAGGTAGAGTAATTTTAAAGTAATCATCAGTAAATCGGGCATCAATGACTCTATTGAGATATGTATCTAATTCATCTGCAGTTCTAAACTCACGCATATCTGCAAATTGCTTCTCAACATCTGACTCAGCGTTACCCGTATAGAAATAGGTAATTGCTGCCATGAAAAACCATTTGCTGATCAATTTTCTTAATCTCATTGAATCCATGTGATAGTCATACTTTGCGATAAGGTAGAGCACATAGCTGAAAACAACTGCATTAGATGATGCAATTAACTTATCTGAAATATATCCGGCTTCCCTAATTATATTTAGGTAGCCGTGCCAGTTGTTAAGATCAAGGACCTTATCTAAAGCTTCTTTAAAAATTTTCAGGTTGGTTTCTCTTATTTCTTCACTTGTAATCCTGGTCTGTAAATCTTTACCGCGTAAGATCATATATGCATAGCGCAATCTAGCACGTCTGAATCCTACTCCTACTGTCATTCGTACAATGTGTGAAGGATCTACGGACAATATGTGGTTAAACGAAGTCTTGTCAGCAGGAATACGCGAATCAGAGCAAAATTTATCGATTTGATCTCGTCTTTCTTTCTCATAAACAGAAATGAGGGTCAGAATAAAGTCATTTTCTGTTAGTTTCTGCCCAGCAGAATTTACACGGACAAATATGTCAGCAACATCTTCCTCACTTGAGCTATA
>CAYNYC010000117.1:1689-3814 GCA_964401415.1 uncultured Erysipelotrichaceae bacterium | reverse complement strand
GATAACAATGACGAACTTTTAGATGTATTAAGTAATAAGATCACGGTATTAGCGGGTCAAAGTGGAGTTGGTAAATCAAGTTTTCTTAATCGCTTAAATCCTGATTTTGCCTTAATCACTCAAGAAATATCGCATGCCCTTGGTCGTGGTAAACATACGACAAGACACGTTGAATTACATCAGATTGGTGATGGTTGGGTCGCGGATACGCCAGGCTTTAGTAAACTTGATTTCTCTGTTTTAGATAAAGAAGGACTTGCACGATCGATCATTGATTTTTTACCATATCAGGGTAAGTGTCGCTTTCGTGACTGCTTACATGATCAAGAACCAGGATGTGCGATCAAAGAGGCAGTTGACAATGATCTAGTATCCAAGATTCGTTACCTACATTATGTAGAATGTTTACGTTATATTGAAGAAGGAAGGAAGGATTTTTATGATTAAAATAGCCCCATCAGTATTATCAGCTGACTTTACTTGTTTAAAGTCACAACTTGAATTACTTAAAGAAGCTAAAGCTGATTGGATCCATTTTGATGTAATGGATGGTCACTTTGTGCCTAACCTAACCTTTGGACCAAAGATCTTAAGTGATATTAGTAGAATATGTGATCTAACAATGGATGTTCATATCATGGTTGATAATCCAATGATCAGTTATAGTTGGTATAAAGATGCGGATATCATTACCTTTCATTATGAGGCTCTAGACAACGATGATGAATGTTTAGATTTGATCCGTAAGATCAAAGTATTGGGTAAAAAGGCTGGGATATCGATTAGACCACATACCGATATAAATACATTAGTACCTTTGTTGGCTGATCTTGATCTTATCTTGATCATGTCCGTTGAGCCAGGTTTTGGGGGACAAACATTTATTATGGACTCACTAGTTAAGATCAAAACGCTTGCTAGCTTAAGAAAAGATAAGGGATATCAGTATCTGATCGAGGTAGATGGTGGGATCAACGAAAAAACAGCCCCACTTGTTAAAGAAGCGGGAGCTGATGTCTTAGTCGCAGGAAGCTATATATTTAATGGAGATATAATAAGTAATATTCAAAAGATAAGGTAACTTATCTTTTTAAATAAAAAAAAGAACTTTCGTTCTTTAATTTACTTGTTGTTGAACTTTTAATGAGCGCAATGCCCGTGCCGACATTTTTACGGTCTGGGGTTTGCCGTCAACCACTATTTTAACTTTTTGTAAGTTTACGTTCCATTTACGACGTGTAGCGCGTAATGAATGGGAACGACTGTTACCTGACATCGGTTTCTTTCCTGTAACTGCACATATTCTTGCCATGACGTAAACCTCCTTTCTCCATGAGATTTGCTCATTAAGAATATCACGAGTAATATCAAATTGCAAGACACAAAAAAACAATTTAGTGCTTAAATATATATTGATTAAACATATTAAAAGAATTGTCATTTTTAAAGCTATTTCAAGTATTATCTTTGAGCTTATTGATTGTATTGTATTATTGATGTTAGTATAATGAGCGTGAGGTGTTAGTATGATCGAAGATTTCAGTGATTTTCTGTCCATTGCCAGTTTATTAGGCTTAGTCTTATTAGTTATGTTTATCTTAGCTAAAGATTATTTCAAAGTGCGTGAGAGACAATTGATCAAAGAAGAGATCGACTATTATAAAGAAAGATGATCCTCAAGGAGGGAAAATGTTTACTAAAGCGTTTAAACCAGCTAATGGACCACAAGCAATAGGTCCTTATTCACCGGCTGTAAAACTAGGTGATTTTGTTTATTTGTCAGGTCAATTACCAATCGATCCTTTAACTAATGAATTAGTCGCTGGGGATATCACCCAACAGACAACTCAAGTTATGGAAAACATCAAAGCAGTCTTAGCTGAGATGAGTTTAGAAATGCGTCATGTATTAAAGACTACTGTCTTCTTATCAGATATGGCCAATTTTGCGAAAATGAATGAAGTTTATGGTTCATATTTTAGCGAACCATATCCTGCGCGCTCTGCTGTGCAAGTTGCGGCCTTACCAAAAGGAGCTCTTGTTGAGATTGAATGTATGGTTATCGACACATTAGCTTATGAATTAGCAGCTACTACAACTGGTTGTTGTGGTGGTGATTGTGATG
>CAYNYC010000117.1:0-1589 GCA_964401415.1 uncultured Erysipelotrichaceae bacterium | reverse complement strand
TTAGAGGGTTGTATTACTAGTGCTCGTTATTTTCTTGGTAATATCAAGAAGGCTCCTATCTATATCAATAAGCATGCTTGTTTTTTCTCGATCAAAGATAATGATAAAGGGTGTGTATTTTGGATCAATGCTAATATGATACTAAAAGCAAGTAAAATATCATCGTTTTTGTCCCGATTAAGTTTTATGAATAAAGAAGACATGATCATTTGTGTTAATGTAAGAGTGATCATAAAACAACTAGATCGTTGTCGCTTTCTTAGTAAAGTTTTAGATCATCAAGAAATTGATTGAAAAGCTTTTAAACTTATGTATAATGATATTTTGAAAGAAAGTGAATTACTACTATGTCAACACAAAAAAGAAGTGATCTAAAATCAATATCAATGGTCATCCTGGCTAGTTTTTTATATGCCTTAGCACTGACAACCTTCGTAAATGCGTCTGGGCTATTTCCCGGAGGCTTTAGTGGCTTATCATTATTGATCGTCAGGATATTTGAGAAATTCTTTAATATAAAACTTAGTTTTGGTCTAATCTATATCTTATTTAATATTGGACCAACCATTTTAGTTTACAAATATATTGGTAAACGTTTTACCTTGTTTTCCATTTTGAATTATCTTTTAACAAGTATCCTGGCTGAAGTTTTACCTAATGCCTATTTAGTTGATGATATCTTATTGGTAGCGGTCTTTGGTGGTTTATTTGTAGGAGCTTCGACATTACTAGCATTAATGGCTAATGCAAGTGGCGGAGGGACAGACTTTATCGCCATCTATATGGCTAATCGTTACCAAAAGGCGATGTGGAATTACATCTTTATGGCTAATGCGATTGTCTTAACGATCGCTGGCTTTCTTTTTGGTTGGGAAAAAGCGTTATATTCAATTATTTTCCAGTTTGTGGCGACACAGTTGGTTAATACCAATCATCAAAGATATAAATTAGTGACTTTAACGATCATTACAGAAAGGCCAGATGATATCTGTCACGCAATTTTATCGCGTTCTCAGCACTCCTTAACAAAGTTGAGTGGCGAAGGGGCATATTCGCATAAACCAAAATGGATGTTGTATATGGTGCTTAATGCGTTTGAAGTTCAAGAGATCGTTGATACGATCACTGAAATTGATCCAAAGGTATTTATCAATATCTCACAATCCCAAAAGATCATTGGTAATTTTACCCAACGCCCTTATCAATAAATAAAAACAGCTGTGATGGTAATCACTGCTGTTTTTCTATTTGATCTCAATTCCTATTTTTTCTTGTACTTCATGTAGCTTGCTAGAGGCTATCGCACTAGCCTTTTTAGCGCCGTCACTTAAGACTTTTTCTAAGATATTACTTTCTTTGATTTCTTTGTATCTTGTTTGTATGGTTTCTAAGGTAGCACAAACAACATCAGCTACTTCTTTTTTAAAACTACCATATCCTTGGCCTTGATAACGAGTAGTTATGCTCTCTATTGATTCGCTTGTTAGACTTGTTAAGATCGTTAATAGATTAGTGATACCTGGCTGATTTTTTTTATCAAACTTAATGCTTGCTTCATTATCGGTGACTGCTGACATGATCTTTTTTCT
>CAYNYC010000116.1:0-4133 GCA_964401415.1 uncultured Erysipelotrichaceae bacterium | reverse complement strand
ATAACCAAGACATTATCGCACCTGAAAGTATACCGGGAGCCATCATCGGTAAGGTTATATTGAAAAACGTCTTTCTGGGACTTGCGCCTAGACTCTGTGCAGCTTCTTCAACACTAAGATCGATTTGACGCAAGATTGCCGAACTACTACGTATTGTATATGGCAATCTTCGAACAACATAAGCCATGATAATGATAAAGGCCGTACCACTTAATAATAGAGGTTTCTTGTTAAAAGCGAGGATCAATGAAATACCTAATATAGACCCTGGAATAATGTAGGGAAACATTGATATTACATCTAATACATTTGTAAGCTTATTTCTTTTACGCACTGAGGTATAAGCTATTACCACTCCAATCAAGACAACTAAAATGATCGCGAAAAAAGAGAATATGTAAGTATTGGTAATTGTTTTACCAAGAGTCGAAAACGCCTTGATGTAATTATTAAATGAATATCCTGGCAGATATATTGTGCCTTTTGTATTACGGAAAGAATTATGGAAGATAACAAGCGTTGGTAATATAGACAGAATTGTGAACAAGTATACATAAGCATGCGAAAAGATATTCTTTAAACCCGAAATTTTCTTAGGTTCCATTGGTCTTAGTGCAGTCATTTCTATTCTCTTACGACTACTTATCCATCTTTGAACCAAGAATAATATAGCCGTAAATATAATTACGATAACACTTATTGTCGCAGCTAAGCGCTTATCTGAAGATAAATCACCGATAAAAGAATCATAGATCAATGTTGGTAATGTTCGATAACCTTCACCAATTAGTTTTGGGGTACCAAAATCAGCCAAGATCCTCATAAATACCAACAACCCCGAAGCAAGTATGGTAGGTAGTATTAACGGTAAAACGATATCCTTGATTTTTCTCCATCCTATCGCACCTAAACTTTCTGCTGCTTCAGATAATGAACTATCCATATTCTTTAATGCCCCTGATACATATAGATAGACTAGAGGAATGAGTTTGATCGTAAACACTAGCAAAATACCATCAAAACCATAAATACCTTTATAAGTAATGCCAAAGATCATATTGATTATCTTTGTTATTGCTCCTTGTCTTCCCAATAATGTGATCCAAGCATATGCACCAATAAACGGTGGCGAAACAACCGAAATGATCAATAAAATGTCAATCGCTGACTTATATTTAATTTTAATGCTTCTTGTAATATAAGCTAAAGCTGTCCCTGCTATACAAGTCAGTAAAGTTGCAGATATGGTGACCTTCATACTATTAATAATGGTGTTAGTATAGTATTTCTTTTCAAAGAAACGCACAAAATACGAAAAATCAATATTATTGGTAACAGGATCAATAACACTGCTCATAAGGACTCTTGTTATCGGATAAATAAAGAATACTATAAAATATAGAAAACATAATAAGGATATGAGAGTCCACCCATCAAGTCTAAACTTTCTTTTTTGCATATTATTGTCCTACCATTAATGATAGTTCTGATTCAGCATCAAACGCATTAATAACTGTATGATCAAAATCCATATAGACAATCTCATTGACTTGATAAACTTTGCCTTTAACACCTTGGACAACTTCAATTCTTCGACCTGTTTTTGATTCTACTGTGTATTTAATCTCTGATCCTAAAAACAAAGATTCAACTATCTTTCCTTCCATACCCTCTTTAGTGGTAATTTCCAACTCACTCGGACGAACGACTACCTTAATTTTCTTGCCTTCTTCTATTTCTTGACTTAAGTTCTTTAGATCATGAACACTCCCATCCTCAAACTTTAAAATTTTTCTAGAGCCTTCTTTAATGACGATTGCGTCAAAAAGATTTGATTGTCCAATAAATGTTGCGACAAATAGATTTGCCGGATGTGAGAAAATTTCCATTGGTGTACCTATTTGCTGGATTTCACCAAACTTCATTACTCCAATACGATCTGACATAGATAAAGCTTCTTCTTGGTCGTGAGTAACATATAAAGTTGTTATCTTAAATTGATTTTGAATATGTTTGATTGCTGAACGCATTTCAATACGTAATTTGGCATCCAAGTTTGATAAAGGTTCATCCATCAGTAATACATCTGGTTGTATTACGATAGCACGGGCTAAAGCAACGCGTTGTTGTTGTCCTCCGCTCATGTTGGGAGGCATCCTATCTTTCAATTCTGAAATCTGTACTACCTCTAATATCTCTGCGACCCTTTTAGAATATTCTGGGTCTTTTATTTTTCTTTGTTTTAATCCATAACCAATATTTTTAGCCGCAGACATATGAGGAAATACAGCATAGTTTTGAAAAACCATTCCGATATTACGTTGATATGGTGGTAAATCGTTGATTAACTTATCATTAAAGTAAAATTCTCCACCCTCGATGGTGTTAAATCCGGCGATCATCCGTAGTAAAGTTGTCTTACCACAACCACTGGACCCTAATAAAGTGAAAAACTCTCCTTGTTTTATCTCTAATGATAAATCAGGAATAATTGTTTTATCTCCAAATCGCTTTACTGCATTTTTTATTGTTATAACTACGCTCATATCTATTTCCTATACAAAGTAGTCATCCTACTTTATATTTATCCTTTCTTGTTCATAATATTTAAAAATCAGAGGGGGATTTGCCCCTCTGATCGAACAAATCAAATCAATTATTATTCAAATATCTCTAAATACATTGCTTCGTAAAGTTCAAGAATTATTGGTTTTGTTTCTGCTTGCCATTCAGTTGTACGAGGAAGTACGTTCAGATCAGTAATTCTAGGTTTGTATGATGCAACTTCTGCACCTGGTAATATAGGGTTAGCGCCTAAAGCATCTAAACCATAAACTGATTGACCTTCCATACTAGCTAGATAATCAATGAAAGCTTTGGCACCTTCTGGATTTGGAGCGTTTTTAATTAATGCAACACATCCCGTTCCAGGTATTACACCTTCTTCCATGAACACAACTTTCAAGTGTTCAATACCTTCGGCTTGATATGCTTGTGCTGGAGTATCCCATGACATACCAACAGCATACTCACCAGACAATACACCTTCATATGTGACAGAAGAACTATCTACAATCTTACCATCTAAGTTTTTATAGAATTCTTCAACGAAAGCCCAAGCTTCATCAGAATATGCTTTTTCATAGTTGTCAGCGCCAACACCCATTGCCAATAACATGTTTTCTAAGTGATTATATGCACTTGAACTGCTTGCAGCGTTACCCATCGCAATTTTACCAAAAAGTTCTGGATTCAATAGATCAGCATAGCCTTTGATCTCAAAGTCTACAAGATTAGTATTATAGATGATAACTGGAGCATTATATCCAATTTCAGTAGCAAATCCAGATTTGTTTTGGAATACTTCATCATATAGATCATTATGTACTGATACATATTGGTCAAAATACGAAGTATCTAATAGTACTGTACTGGTTGGAATCCAAGCAACATCAGCTTGTGGATTTTCAGCTTCTGCTTGAATACGAGAATAAATCTCTCCAGTTGATCCACGAATAACTTCAACCTCAATACCTGTTGCCTCTTCAAACGCAGGGATTACAACATCCAAATTATCCTGTGCTGTAGGTGTATAAATCGTAATAGTACCTTTTCCTTCACTTGTACCTGGTTCTTTTTCTCCATCTTTCCCACAACCTGTGAGCAATAAAGCTAAAACAGCCAGGTATAATAGAATACGTTTCATATATTCTATACCTCCTTCTAATTCCCATTATATGGAAGATGTAAGCGTTTTAATATACTAAAAACACCGTATATTATCATATAAAAACGATCTTTTAATTCTTTTCTATTTATCGTTATTCAAATATATAACAAACTTAAATCATAGATCACTAAAGCCATCAAAAACAGTTTCTCTATTAAGGAAACTGTCTTATTATTATCTGTTGAATTAAGATAATGTATCAGTTTAAAACACTACTTTTTTTTACTAACTGATTGAACTTAAACAATCTTGACTCAGATACTTTGCTTCACAAAATTTAGTGATAAAGCATCTTCATTATCCTGAAACATCTCGATCAATTCTTCGAAACTATCAATCATGATATCAGCTTGGGATTGATCAAGACCAAAATAGTTTTCTTTGATGGCGACTACCTGCATTT
>CAYNYC010000115.1:3724-4209 GCA_964401415.1 uncultured Erysipelotrichaceae bacterium | reverse complement strand
CTTCCTTATAAGTTATTCCATACCATGTATCATTTGATCTTAACATCTTGATCTTGACATTGTGATGGTGAATCATCTCATCGACCGCTGTTGGAATAACACTTTCACACTTCATTGGATTATCCGCTAACTCTTTTCTTAAGAAATCAGTAAAGATTGGTTGAAGATAGTTCATGATATTAGGAGAAAAACCCCAGAAGTTCATCGATACTAAATTATCAGTTGGAATCTGGACCCAATTTTCTTCATCTTCAGTGTAATAAGGCATTCCATTCTCTTTTTTGATCTTCTTTCGTTCAACGATCTTATCTAAATAACCATCTTTAACTTCACATACGCCACGTGATACCGTCCCATGATCTGTCAAAGTATTACTGATCACGTACCCAACCATTCCATACATCGTATCACTAACATCATTACTCAAAAATTCGTAGATCTTCTTAAACGCTTCTGCGCCATAATAATCATCCGCATTGATAACC
>CAYNYC010000115.1:0-3714 GCA_964401415.1 uncultured Erysipelotrichaceae bacterium | reverse complement strand
AAATGGTTCATTGATCAGATCACGACAAGCTAAGATCGCATGAGTCGTGCCCCACGGTTTTTCTCTACCTTCTGGCTTAGTAAAGCCCTCTGGTAGATCATTGATATCCTGAAAAGCATACTCAACGTCAATAAAAGGTCTAATCTTATTAGCTAGTGCTTGATCAAACGCTTCTTTATGTTCTTCACGAATAATAAGGATTACTTTCTTAAAACCCGCTTGAATAGCGTCATAAATTGAGAAATCGATAATACACTCTCCATTATCACCCACAACATCAATTTGCTTAAGTCCACCATAACGGCTACCCATACCGGCGGCTAAAATAACTAAAACTGGCTTATTCATTTGTTTCTCCTTTGTTGCTAATTATATGGTAATGATCAATATTGATCATTACTTTCTTCGTTTAAATCGAGTCAAGACAAACCACAATAAAAGTATTCCCACCACAAGTGGTGTCACAAAAATGATTAAATACTGCCACTTGTAGATTACATGCTCTACACGATCAAAAAAATCGATCGTTTCATTATGATAAAGACTAAAAGTCAGTTCACTATCTGGTAATTCATTTGTTTGATATTGATAATGACCCTCATCGATCATCGCTAAATCTACAGAACTTTCTAATACATATAAAGCATCAGGTGAGGTATATAAGTCAATCGTTAAATCATTAAAGTCAGCCCAATTTTTAGCTGGTGATAATAAATATTCAAAGTGATACTGTGGTGTTTTGGTTTCTGTTTTATCCATTGAGCCATTGATCAAATACGATATAGTAATCTGTTTTGTTTGGTAAGGTTCAAATGTAATTTGATAATCCATCCCAAACAAACGATCTTGATTGATCGAAGCTATAATATCCCAATCTTGAATATAACGATTAGAATGATTACTTAAGTAATACCCCAGACAATTAAGTAACTGTTGATCACTAATCTTAGTGCTAAGATTGTCATGCATCGACTTAGCAATAAAATCTAATAGATAAGCTTCACCATTCACTGTTGATTCTTCAAGCTGATAATCAAGTTCTTTAGTACTTTTCTTTTGATAGTCTTCATAACCTTCAACTGTAAACTGGATATCTCCACCTATTACTAGTAGATAAATTGTTTCATCTTTTTCAAGCCAACTAGATAATTTATGATTTAAGTTACCATCATAACTATGCCCGCTAAGATTACCAAAACCAATGACCATTATCTCTTCTGTATCATAATCGATATCTATTTCAAAAAAGATGCGCTCAGGAGCTTTTAGATCAAGCTGATAAAGCGTAACTTGTTCATCAAGCTTAATATCATGATCTAAAGAACCACGTACAAAACCACTTAGATCAAGGATCGATTTATCACTTTGATAATCATGATAATCCATTAATAATTCATAGTCGACCATTTCATCATTGTCAACTACTGATAATAGATCAAAACGGATTTGATCAAGACGATCTTTAAATGGAAAAAGCATCCTGACTACTAACTCTTCATCTGTTGGATTACTCATTTCATAACTGGCACTAACCAGCCCTGACAGCCAAAAACTATTATCCGGTACTGATGGATCATTTAAGTCAAAGATTAGATGTTCGCTTTTTACTTCGATAGGTGTATTATCATCAACGATCAAAACTTCTGCTAAAGGTTCAGCATGCCAAAACGTAGGTGTTGAATTAGCTGATACGACATTAATTGACAACAATATGATCAAAATTGTAAATAGTAATTTCTTTCTCATTATCGTTCACCTTTTTACCATTAGAATTATAACACGAATAAATAATACGTGCATCATCACTCGTTATTTTAACCAAAATAAAACCCATTATAGATTAATGGGTTAGTTATTAAATGGTGCCGCTACGCAGAATTGAACTGCGAACTGAGCATTACCATTGCTCCGTTTTACCTTTGAACTATAGCGGCGTTGCATTTATTATGATAACCAATAAATGCTTGAAAATCAATGATTAAAGGTATTTTTGTAATATTTTATAAAGCGGTGCTATTGGTAAACCCATAACACTATAATAATCTCCTTCAATACGTTTCACAAATAAACCGCCACCGGCATGGATACCATAAGCGCCAGCTTTGTCCATTGGTTCTTTTGTCTTAATGTATTCATTGATCTCATCATCACTCAGTGGATAGAATTCAACGACCGTTTCATCATAAAACATTGTTCTATCTTCTTCGCTGATCACCGCTACTCCTGTTATAACGGTATGTTTTTTGCCTGATAACATCCTTAACATGCGAAAAGCATCTTTTTCGTCTTTGGGTTTACCCAAAATCTTATTGTCTTTAACAACGATCGTATCAGCACCAATGATCACTGCTTGAGGGAAACGCGATAAAACTGATTCAGCTTTCATCAAAGCTAATTCAGCGATAGCTTCATTTAAAGGTATGTCTTTTCTGATCTTTTCTTCACCAAGTGGTTTTACATCTGTGAAAGATATTTTACACTGCATTAGTAATTCCCTTCTTCTTGGTGATTGACTAGCTAAAACGATCTGTCTTTTCATAATATGCCTCCACTAATTATTATAATTTATTAAACAAGATCATACAATCGTATAAGTCCTTCTGCGCTTAATTCATATACCTCATCAGCTACCTCTTTAATAAACAATCGATCATGTGATACAGCAATAATACAACCCTGATAATCTATAAGCAGTTGTCTGATGATCGGATTTGATAAAGGACTTAGATTACGACTAGGTTCATCAAGTATCAATACTTCTGGTGCTAAATAGACCATCT
The DNA here is from genome assembly GCA_964401415.1 of uncultured Erysipelotrichaceae bacterium. GTDB lineage: Bacteria > Bacillota_I > Bacilli_A > Erysipelotrichales > Erysipelotrichaceae > JAQUCI01. The sequence goes on along the minus strand of CAYNYC010000115.1, from coordinate 934 downwards.
TTAAAAGTACCAATTTCGCTTTTTGGCCACCTGATAAACCAGCGATCCTTTGGTCCATTTCATTAACTGTAAACTTAAGATTACCTAAGAAAGAGCGCAGTTTTTCTGATTCTTCTTTATTACCAACAACATCAAGAAACGCTAAGGGAGTTATTTCTTCATTCATTATTTCTGTATAGTCTTGTGCCATATACGCTACATTGATATTACTCAACTGTAACTTATCATAGATTTTCTTTAATAAAGTTGATTTTCCCACTCCATTATCACCAATAATAACAATGTGTTTATTCCCTTTGATAAATAACTTGATATTAGAACTTAATTGTTTACCTTCAATCATCAATTTAGCTAAGCTTAGATCTAACACAACCTTGTTTTTAGCCAGGCCAACAGGTGGAAAAAACAAATTGATAGCTTCTTCAGGATCAGGCACTTTTTTAAGTTCTATATCATCCAATCTTCTTTTAGCCGCTTTCACCGTATTCATCTTACGCTTTAACATCTTGGCTTGATGAGGGTCTTGACGCGATACAGTATTGATACTATGATCAACGCTTTGATATAAGCGTCGCCATTTATCATATTTGATATCATATTCTTGTTTTTCTTTACGGGCTATCATCGTATCTCTTTTTAAGATGTCGGTTCTTTTCAGTAGATACTCTTGATAATTAAGTCTTTCAAATGTGTATTGTGATCTCGTTTTTTTCATGAGTTGTTCAATATGTAAGATCCCATTAGCCACATTGCTTAATAAGGTCTCATCATGACTGACAAATAGGATTGGTAATTCACAACCAGTGATAAAGCTCTCTAACCACCTAAGCGTCTTTAGATCAAGATCATTGGTTGGCTCATCAAGTAAGAGGATATCTGGATCTTTAGCTAAGATCTTAACTAATTGTAGCTTGATCAATTCACCTCCACTTAA
>CAYNYC010000114.1:0-4232 GCA_964401415.1 uncultured Erysipelotrichaceae bacterium | reverse complement strand
TCATTACGTGTTACTGATGTCTATCGAAATGTTCAGATCAAGATCTTCAGTGATAACAACACGATCTATCAACAACGCAAGCCAATCTTAACACCTGGAGAAATGGTCAAATTGACCATTAAAAAAGATGTTATAGACAAGATTAAAGATGATCTATATCTAAAACTGGAGGTAAAAGAAGATGCATGAAGAACTAATCTGTATCAACTGCCCCATCGGTTGTCGTCTAGATATCGAATTGGATGATCAAGGTAACTTTATTAGTGTAAGTGGTAATCTTTGTCCAAAAGGAAAAGAATACGCTATCAAAGAAATGACAGCGCCTGTTAGAACCCTAACGACGACGATTAGGATTGAAAATGGCCAATATCCCTTAGTGAGTGTTCGTTCTGATAAACCACTACCAAAAGATTCGCTGTTTGACGTTATGGATATTATCGATCACACCATAAAAAAAGCACCGATCAAGATCGGTGATATTCTCATTAGTAATATCTTAGGCTTAGAGGTAAATATTATTGCCACAAGTAATAATCCATTAAAATAAACTAATCACCTGTATATTCAGCCAGCCAAGTCGTGCTGGCTTTTTCAATCTTGATCTTATCATTATCATTAAAAGCCACCATGATCACTGGGCTTTGATCTTGATTAGAATAAACAAAAGGAAAAGCTACTTTGGTCGTAGCGGCGCCTAATTTACCGTTAGCATCAATAGCGATCAAAGAGATATCATCATGAGGTATATTATGTCTTTTCAATCTTTCACTATGTTCTGTGATGACTTGTTCGCAAGCCGTTTGAACATCAATTCCTGTCCGCATTAAATTAACGACACTAATCGATAAACACCCACGCATGATATTTTCGCCAATACCAGTTGCAGCACATCCACCTACTTCACTATCCACGTAAAACCCTGAGCCAATATTACAAGAATCACCAACTCGACCTTTCTCTTTCATAAATAAACCACTAGTCGACACCCCACAGGCTAAATCGTTATCTAATTTACCAATAAAACAGACTGTATCATGAAGTGATTCCTTACTTTTATTTACCCATTTAGTTTTGGCGGTTTCACTTAACATATCACGCTGTTCAAAACCCTCATTCAACGCATATTCTTGGGCACCTTCACCACTTAAATAACAATTTAATAAGCGCTCACTTAAGCGATAGGCGACTTGAATGGGATTTTTGATGTTTTTGAGCGTTGATACTGCCCCATATCGTAAAGTAGTTCCGTGCATATAAGCCGCATCTAGATATACTTGACCATCGATGGCCGGTAATCCACCATAACCTACTGAGTGAATATCTTGATCATCTTCTACGATCATAATTCCTTTTAGAATAGCTTGATCTAAGTTTTTGTCATTTTTTAGTTTATGATAAGCTTCAAGATGTCCTTCATACGACATCTTCCATGTGGAGATCAATGAGAATTTCATTTAATACGCCCTTTTCCTTTAGTGCCTTCACTAAAACCAGCTAAGATATTAGAATCATAAGAGAAGATCATCTTTTCTCTACGTCGTTGGCGATCGATCGCTTGTTTGATCAATTTATTCATTAACTCTGTAAAATCAACACCACAATCTTGCCATAGATAAAAAGCCAAAGAGCCTGGAATTGTATTTATTTCATTTACATAGATTTCATTAGTACTTCTATCAACTAAAAAATCAATACGACATACTCCACTAGCTCCTAAAGCCATAAAAGTCTTGATCGCTAGTTCTTTAATCTGCGAAGTCATCACTTCATCGATCATTGCTGGATAAATACGCGATGTACTAGCCATGCCTTTACTTGAACTGGAGCCTTTACCCTTACCAATATATTTATCAGAGAAAGACAGGATCTCTTCATTTTTTAATACTTGTTCAAGACTACTTGCTTGACAGCTATAACAATCACCCAAAACTGAACAATTGATTTCCATAAGATCATTGACAACTTTTTCAACGACAAGTTTGCGATCATATTTACTAGCTTCATTTATTGCGTTAGTTAATTCAGCTGGATCATGAACAAACTGAATACCGATCGAAGATCCAAGACAAGCCGGTTTAATGATCAAAGGATATCCTAAAGCTAAAGCCTGTTCTTTGATCTTGTCTTGTTGGTCAGTGTATTCATGCCCATAAAACCAGAACCAATCACAAACGGGCAAACCATTGCCAGCTAATACATATTTCATGATCACCTTATCTTGACCAACGCCAGCTGCGATCACATCACAACCAGCATAAGGTATACCCATCATTTCCAAGTAACCTTGAATCGTTCCATCTTCTCCATTGGTCCCGTGCATAATAGGTATGATCACATCAATGGCTATTGGATATTGTTTGTCAAAGAGTTTTTTGTTAGTTGGTCTAATACTTGCTTTATTACCTTCGTTTATTAAATATACTTCATCAGCTTTATTCATCAAATTAGCTAAATCTTTATATGATTTAATATCCATTAACATCGATGAATAGTACAGCTGTCTTTTCTTACTTACATATAAAGCAACGACATTGTATAAACGATCATCAATTGCCTTCATTGCTTGTAAAGCTGAGATAATGCTTACTTCATGTTCAACCGATTCTCCACCAAAGATAACACCAACATTTATTTTCATATTTCCCCCTAATCAAATTGAACAGGCAATTCATTAAGATAAACTTGATATGCCTTGGTCAACTCCATTATCGTATTCTTTTTTGACAATTCTGGCAACTCATTTATATCAAAGAAACCTACATCAAGTGTTTCATGATTGTGTTTTAATTCTCCACCTAAGATACTTCCACAATAATAATGAACATACTCAGAAACTAATGTTGGATAATCCTTATATCTTTCACGTTGAAATACCCCTAATATCCGATCAATATTTACATCTAAGCCAGCTTCTTGCTTGACTTCTTTTCGACCACTTTCACTAGATGATTCAAACACATCACACCAACCACCAGGAACTGCCCAACGACCATCTTGTTTTTCTTTGACCATTAACAGTTTACCCTCTTCATTAAAAACCAATACTCTTACAGACACATTCGGTGTTGCATAAACATCATGAATATAAATATTATGGTCAAAGATAATCTCAGCGTTTTCACTGATCGTTTCGATCGCTAGTTTTTCTAATTCTTCGTAGTTCTCACGAGCGTATTCATCTTGTGTATATTTCTGCCCAATACGCGCTAGTGCTAATACTTTACTGATAAATTGTTCAATCTTCATCCTTGTACATCTTTCTATCTATTAAAAGCATCTGGTAGATCATTTTCCAATAAAATGGTATCAAGTGGCGTAGCCAATTGATAAACGATATCAAACGCTTCTTTAACTGTATCAACTACCTGAATAGATTCACTTGGAAAGCCTGATTCATATAAACCTTCTAGTATCGTGGCTGTTTGACTTTTGCCAACCAAGATAACGTAGTCTACTTTACCAAACATTTGTTTACCAAATTCACGATTAGCATCATCTTGACGCTCACCTAGATCAATCATTCCAGGAGTTATGATAAAACGCTTATTTTCCATCCGACTTAATACTTCCAATGACATCGCCGCTCCTTCAGGATTAGAGTTAAAAGCATTGTCAATAAAAGTATAACCATTGATCTTTTTCAATTGTAAACGATGTTCAATATGATCAAGATTACTGATCGTTTTTTGAAGGGTTTCCCAGGAAATATCTAGTTCACGTCCAACAGCGACAGCCACTAATATATTCATGATATTATGTTCACCCAAAAGCTTAGTAGAAAAAGAATATTGTTTACCTTCTTGATCAACGATCACAAACGTACTTCCTTGAGGATGATATTTTATATCTTCTACATAATAATCAACATCTTTACTCTTAATACCATATTTAACCAGCTTACATTTATTCTTAATATGATATTCCCGAATGAAACGGTTGTCCATATTGATAAAACCTATACCGTCACTTGGTAAATTCTCAATCATCAACATCTTCTCTTTGATGATATTTTCCATATTCAAGAAAGTATTTAGGTGTTGAGGACCGATCGATGTCACAATACCATAATGCGGTTTAACAAACTTAGTCAAATAATCGATCTCTCCTACTTTATCCGCCCCCATCTCACAGATAAAAACTTCATGGATTGGTTTCAGATATTCACGGATCGTTCTTGTTATTCCCATTGGCGTATTATAAGAAAGAGGTGTCTTCAATGTATAATAAGCATC
>CAYNYC010000113.1:0-4264 GCA_964401415.1 uncultured Erysipelotrichaceae bacterium | reverse complement strand
TAGAAATGATAAGCATATGAAATTCTTCTTTAGTTAAAGTGATAAATCCCATATAAACAATGACTCCAAACACTACCTGTATTAGGTTAGTTAAAATACCAGGACCTCTTAGATATCCAATATAGAAGACAGCCAATGCCATGATAATACCAGCACTGAAATAGATCATAATACTTCTAATCTTAACTTTTAAAACCAAGGATTTTCTAACAAACATCCATTGGGCAAACACTACCGAAAATTCAGCACTCACAATAGCAATACAAGCTCCCAAAGCTCCATACAAAGGGATTAGGATTGTATTCATGATTAAATTAACAATTGCTCCTAAAACGATCGATCCAGAGTATTTACTCATCATTCCGGTTGGCAATAGATATTGTATGCCAAAGACATTACTAATCGAAATAAACAAGATAATTGGACTGGTTATCATGATTAAGGTCCCAACGATACTAAACTCTTCGGCCATAAACCAAGGTATGAAGAATGGTGCAACACTCATCATTCCAAACATCATCGGAATAGCTAAGTATAAAGCCAATCTAAAAGTAGCTGATATATAGGTGTTGATCATTTCTTTATCACCTTTTTTGTGAATATTAGCAATCCTTGGTAACATAACACTGCCAATAGAAGTAATAAAATATAAAAACATCTTTACGAATCTGATAGTCTGTTGGTAGAACGCAGATTGAGATTCCCAATCCACAGCTAATACTCCGACAAGGGTTTGATCTAATACATTGTAAACACTTGAAGCGATTTGTGGTATAAATAAGATTAAGTTTTGTTTGAAATGATTATGGTAAGCACTACTTATGGATATTTTGACTTTATCAATAAACTTTGGTAGTTGAATAAACATGATAAACTGGCCAAATAGAGCAGTTAAAACATTGATCAAGATAAAGATTATCAAATCATCTTTCGATTTTACAAAGGTAAAGATAAGGATAATCCCAGTTATCTTGATCAAAATATTGCGAAGGGAAGCAATCTTGAATTCCTCAATTCCAAGAAAAAACCAAGTTATATCAAACATTGTTACAAAAAGCGTTATTCCTTGAATCATATAGATTGTTTTATAGTCTGTTGTATAGACCGTAATAAATATCATATAAAAGATAAACATTATGAATAAATTAACTAATTGAATAAAAAAGATTTCAAAGAATGCATTTGATAATTCTTTACGATCATCACGAATAGCCCCAATGGTTCTGATACCATATTTGCTTATTCCCATAATGCCAAATATTGTAAACCATTGCACGATGGATGCTGAAAAGGCATTGACACCTAAACCAACATCACCAATGACTCTTGTAGTATATGGAACAGTAATAAGTGGTACCAATATGGTTACCACTTGATAAAGAATATTATAGAAATAATTAACAAATAGTTTACGATCCAAGGTGTTCACCTCTTGATTATTATAAAGTAGTTAAATTGTATTGGCAAATTATAAATTTCTTAAGATTTATCCTCGGTCAATTCAGCAAATTTGCTTAAGGCAGCGGCCACTACTCCATCCATGTTATAATAACGGAATTCTGCAAGTCTTCCTAATAACACAAAGTTGGAGAACTCTTTGATATCATTGACGTAATTTTGATAGATAAGCTTATTCTCATCGGTAAATACTGGATAATAAGGAATGTTTCCTTTATCAGCTGTTTCATCATAAGGATAAGGATACTCTACGGCGATGGTAGTTCTTGAAGGTGGTTCTTGCATCATATGCTTAAATTCGGTAATTCTGGTAAAAGCATGTTCTTCTTTTGGTGTTGGATAATTAACAGTCGCCGTTTCTTGGTATACCCCTGGATGACTTTGAAGATCAAAGTAGAGTGAACGATAGGAAAGTTTACCATGACGATAGTCCATCAACTCATCAATTTGACCAGTGAAGATAAACAAACCATCAAAAGCTTCGTTTTCGAAATAGATCGTTCGTTGATCAAAATCGATATTTAATACTTTCTCAGCTTTGGTATTTAAACGTACATCAATATTATGATGGTCTAGCATTTTCTCAAAGATTTTAGTATATCCGAATTTTGGTAAAAATTGATATTCATCTTGGAAATAACGATCATCATAAGATATAAAGACAGGAACCCTTTCCGTAACTTTAGGATCGATCTCTTCAGGAGAGAGGTCCCATTGTTTCATTGTGTAGTATTTGAAGACCTTCTCATATATAAACTCGGCCAATTCACGAACTTTAGCGTTATCACTTTGACGTAACATTAAGATCGGTACTTTTTGTTCCATACCATATTCCGTAATAAGTGCGTTTTTCAAAAGATCTGCCTCAGCTTCGGGAAATAATAATTCTATTGAGGTTAAATTAAAGGGAATAGGGACGATCTTTCCATCCACATAACCTTTAACACGATGCTCATAATCATACCAGTCACTAAACCTACGTAGGTAATCTAAGACATTGAAATCCTTACAATGGAATAGATGGGGTCCATATTGATGGACTAAGACTCCATTGTCATCAATGTAGTCGAACATATTACCACCGATATGAGCTCTTTTATCAATAACTAATACTTTCTTATCAATACTGGCAAATCTTTCAGCCATTACACTGCCGGCATAGCCAGCACCAACAATTATTACATCATATTTTATCATTTATCTGCCCTCGTACATTCTTTTATAATAGTCTTGGTAATCACCACTTAAGATACTTTGCCACCAATCTTGATTATCAAGATACCACTTTATTGTTTGAGCAATACCAGTATCAAAATCATATTTAGGTTTCCAACCTAATTCTTTAGTGATCTTATTCGCATCAATGGCATACCGTTGATCATGTCCTGGGCGATCTGTCACAAAACTGATCAAAGACTCTGGTCTATTCAAAAAACTTAAAATAGTCTTAACGATCTGAAGATTAGTTCTTTCATTTTGACCACCAATATTATAGACATTACCAACTAATCCTTTTCTAACGATCAGATCGATAGCTGTACAATGATCATAGACATGAAGCCAATCTCGTACATTTTCACCTGTACCATATACTGGGAGTTTTTCATTGGCTAAAGCTCTACTTATCATTAAAGGTATTAGTTTTTCAGGGAATTGATAGGCTCCATAGTTATTACTGCAACGCGAGATACTCATTGGTAGATTAAATGTGCGATGATAAGCCATTACCAGTAAGTCGGCACTTGCTTTAGAGGCACTATAAGGACTTGATGTGTGAATAGGAGTGTCTTCCTTAAACAATAGATCAGGACGATCAAGAGGAAGATCCCCATAGACTTCATCAGTTGATACTTGATGAAAGCGAGTCGTCTTGAACTTAAGACAGGCATCCATTAATACTTGAGTACCTAAGATGTTCGTCTTCAAGAAGATTTCTGGTGATTCAACTGAGCGATCAACATGTGTTTCAGCCGCAAAATTCACCACAACATCGAAGTTATTCTTCGTAAATAAATCGAAGATGAAGTCACGATCTGCGATATCACCTTTTACAAATACGAAACGCTCATTTTCTAGAGCTGCTTTAAGTGTTTCAAGATTACCAGCATAGGTCAAATTATCAACACAAGTAATCTTGTCTTCTTGATATTCATCTAATAGATAATAAATAAAATTACTACCGATAAAACCTGCTCCACCTGTAACTAACCAATTCATGTTTATCTCCTTTATATTTGTGAAAAATAACTTGCGTTCGCAACATTTTTCAAGTGTTTACCATAAGATGATTTACCATAGATCTTAGCTGCTTCAAGTAATTGTTCTTTGGTGATCCAATTATTGTTATAAGCGATTTCTTCAGGTACTGATATCTTAATTCCTTGGACATCTTCGACAATCTTGACAAAGTTGGCGGCTTCAAATAATGAGTTCATTTCTCCAGTATCTAGCCATGCAAAACCTCTGCCAAACAATTCACATTGAAGATCTCCAAGTTCTAAGTACATTTTATTTAAGTCGGTTATTTCCAGTTCGCCACGAGCGGAAGGTTTTACCTTTTTAGCAAATTCAACTACTCTATTATCATAGAAATAAAGACCAACAGCTGCGTAATTAGATTTAGGCTCTTTAGGTTTTTCTTCAAGCGATACCACTTGTCCTTCTTGGTTGAATTCAATAACCCCAAAGCGTTGTGGATCAGCTACATAATGACCAAATATTGTTGCTTTATTAATACTGTTTTTTGCTCTTAATAACATTTCAGTAAAGCGATTACCATAAAAGATATTATCACCTAAGATCATAC
>CAYNYC010000112.1:0-4286 GCA_964401415.1 uncultured Erysipelotrichaceae bacterium | reverse complement strand
CTATTACAAGCTAAGATAAAGCCTAACTGGGCATGTTCTTTGATATCGGATTGTAAAAAGATCGTTGCTTTATTAGGGTCAAGACCACAAGCTAAATAAAGCGTTGCTGCCTCAATTAGGTTCTTTTTTAGTTCTTGGGGATCTTGATAGACAGTAATGCAATGGAGATTGGCAATAAAGACAAACATTTCGTATTCGTCTTGATAATTGACAAAATTTCTTAGAGCTCCAATATAATTACCTAGTGTTAATTGACCGCTTGGCTTTATGCCACTTAGCATTCTTTTCATATGATCTATTCCTTTCAATATAAAAGCGTCCCTGAAGGGACGCTAATTAACGTGGTACCACCCAACTTACTCATTACTGAGTCGCTCGTTTTTAACGGAATTACCGGCGATTGTTTCGCAACTCCGAAAGTCCAATTCGTTAGTTTGTTCAAGGATCGTTTGCATCAACCACGATCTTTCTAATGCTTGAATAAATAACTACTATCTTTCATCTTCGTCTTTAGTTAATTTAAACACTTTTTTTAGGAATAATCAAGAGTCCGGCAGCGACTGAGATAAAGGATACCAATAAATAGATTTCAAAGTTTTCCATCGTAAAGCCACCATAGATAACCACTAAGGCGCCAAGGATTGCGAGTATTGGAAAGATCATACCGGAGAAGACACTTTTAATCTGCTTAGCAAGATATAACTTGATAATGCCAATATAAAGCAAGATATAAAAGAAATAAGTCATGATGATCGGTAATGATGAGATATCAAGAGTTGATAAAGCGGGAACAACTGTTGATAGATAATGAATGCCAAGCCACAAGAGGGTAATAAAGATCGTGATCAGACATGAATAAAGTGGCATGTCATATTTTTTATTAACGATCGATATCTTATCACTAAAAGGTATTTCTTTTCTTAAAGCTAAAGCATAAGGCATCCGCGTTAATCCTAAGACTAAGCCATTTAAGACACCAAGGATTGATAATACAACAGCTACTAAGATCAATTTAGCTCCATTATCACCAAAAAGGATCTGAGCTGCTTTATAAACAGTTGGGATCGTACTTGTACCATCGACTACTGTTTGAATAAAATCCGGACCAACAACAACGCTTACACCTACATAATAGGCAATGTATATTATCATGATAAAAATAGGAGCTAAGGCTAAAGCTAAGGATAGATTGCGTTTAGCGTTTTTGATCTCATGACAAATACTTGGAGCTACCAACCAACCATCGTAAGAGAAAGCCACAGCGACGATACCAGAGCTGGTCGCAAATAATAAAGGAAGACTAATGCCTTCAACAAAGACCGTCGAAGGATTACCAAAGACTATACCAACGATCGCAAAGATGATCAATGGTATAAGTTTGATGATTACCGTTGTCGTTTGGAAGGTAGCCGCCAATTTTGTGGCGAATATGTTTAAGGTAAAGATAAAAAACAAAGAGACAAAAGTAAACAACCAAATCCAAGCCATACCATCAAGACCAAATAATTGTGATGTATAAAGGCCACTAACAAAGGCGATAATAGCACATAGAGCTGGTAAATAGATAATCGTCTGAAACCAACCGGCTAGAAAACCAAAGACCTTGCCAAAGGCCATCTCACTATAGGAGATAAGTCCTCCAACAGTGTCTAATCTTTTAGCCCATTCGGCGATCGTTAAACCACCAAAGATAATGCCAAGGGCACCAAGTAGCCAATAAATACAACCAAGAAGGATATTGCCATTAGTGATAACGTATAGCGAATCTGCTTTAAAAAAGATACCTGATCCGATGACAATCCCCACGATCATCGTAACAGCTGTCGGTAAACCAAATTTTACCTTTTGTTGAGAAATGATTTTATTTTCCATGCTTTTCTCCTGCGTAACTATTTTTAATTGTATTAGACGGATATGTAGGTGTCAATACAAATGTAAGACAGTGAAAAAAGATGAAAATCTTTCATTATCAAGACTACATTAAATTGATACTATTGTTAATGACGTTTTTATATTATAATAACAAAGAGGTGAAGCTAATGATCGTCGTATATACATCACCCGGATGTGCATCTTGCCGTAAGGTAAAACGTTGGTTAAAGGATCGTAATCTTCCGTTTATCGAAAAGAATATCTTTTCAACGATCTTAAAAGAAGAAGAGATCAAGCGTTTACTTGTTAGAAGTGAGAATGGAACTGATGATATTATCAGTAAAAGATCAAAGATCATTCAAGAGGGTAAGATTAATGTTGATGAGATGACAACGAAAGATCTCATCCATTTTATTCAACAAAATCCTTCAGTCTTAAAAAGACCGATTGTCATAAATGAAAGAAGTTTTCTTGTAGGATATGATAATGAAGAGATTGATGTCTTCATCCCACCAGAACTTCGTTTATTGAGTTATCAAGCTTGTGATAAAAATTGTCCCAATTATCCATATTGTGGATGTTATCGTCAAGAAAGCAATGCTTAATAGATTAAATATCATTTATAAACACTGTTTAAGATGGCAGTAAATAGCTTTTTTATATGTTGTTATTGTGGTATTATATTAACGATAAGATAACTAGTGGGAGGGGCTTTTGTGAGTGATAAACAAATATTTGCTGCCCTAGAGATCGCCGACCATGAGATCCGGTTAATCGTCAGTGAATTACATAATCTTAAATTCAATGTACTGAAGGTTGAGCGTATTGAAATAGCCGGTATTGATAAGCTTAGGATCATTGATGAGCAAAATGTTATATCAGGAATAAAAAAAGCAGTAATGAATGCTGAAAAGATGATTGGAGCATCAATTCAGAAAGTGCTTTTAGTAGTTCCTTCTTTAGATTTTAGTAGAATAGCAAAAAGAATTACAGTTGCTTTAGATAATAATCGGATATCGATCAAAGATATCCAAAAGGCATTGATGGCAGCGATGTCATCACCTCTTCAAGACAATAAAGAATTAGTTAATTTTGGTACGATCAGATATATCGTAAATGGCTTTGTGACAAGACGGTTACCAGTAAATGAAAAAGCAGAATCATTAGCTGTTGAAGTTGATCTTTTGGCGGCTAATAAAGATATGGTTTGGGAATATGTTAAATGTGTTGAAAAAGCCGATCTTGAGATAATTGATATCTATCTTGATACTTATGCTTTTAGTAGTGAAGCAGCTTTGTTTGAAAGAGCGATTGGTCATTACGTTTTGGCGATCCGTTATGAACAAAACACTACCACATTAACGTTATTAGCTAATGGTAGGATAGAGAGCAGTGTAGTTTTAAATAAAGGTTATGGGGAGATTGTAGATCAAATAGTCGCTATCAGTGGTTTATCAGTTGATATAGCCAAAAAGCTATTACTACATAATTGTCGTCTTAAGGGCAAGGTGGACACAAGTCCTATTTATTTATGGTCACATGACAATAAGACTTTTACGATCAGTGAAAAAGAAATGGTTGATATCGTTAAACCGCTAATCGATGAATGGATTGAAGAAATACGCTCAATCAGTCAAGAAATATTGGCTAATATTGATATATTATGTGTTTTATATGGTGAAGGATCACAGATCTTACAATTAAATGAGGTATTGAGCGAAGAGCTTGATCACAAGTTTAGTGTTTATATCCCTGAAACACTGGGGGTTCGCGATAGTTCTTTAGCAACATGTATCGGATTATTTTATTGTTATCGTGATCAGGAACTATTTCGAGGTAAAAACCTGTATAGTATCAACAGTGATGAGTTTGTGAAGATGATCAATGCACATAAAACAACAGATGAATCTGAAAAAGAAGAAACGCTGACAAATCGCTTTAAAAAACTATTTAAGTGATGATCAATGGAGGAATAACATGACAGAATTACAATATGAACAAGTAGCTAAGATTAAAGTCTTTGGTGTAGGTGGGGCTGGATGTAATGCTATAAATCGCATGGTGGAAGAAGGAGTGCAGGGAGTAGAGTTCTACGTAGCTAATACTGACCTACAAGTCTTAAATGTTTCACCTGTTAAAAATAAGCTAGCTTTAGGTAAAGAGACGACTAAGGGTCTTGGTGCTGGAGCCAATCCTGATATTGGCTATCAAGCCGCTTTAGAGAGTGAAGATGATATTCGGGCCGCTATGGAAGGCGCCGATATGATCTTTATCACGGCTGGTCTTGGTGGTGGTACAGGTACTGGTGCCGCTCCATTATTTGCGAAGATCGCTAAAGAACTTGGTGCGCTAACTGTTGGTATCGTTACTAAGCCGTTTTCTTTTGAAGGCAAGAAAAGAACAACGCAAGCTCT
>CAYNYC010000111.1:0-4357 GCA_964401415.1 uncultured Erysipelotrichaceae bacterium | reverse complement strand
TACAAAGATCAGATGCTAAAAGTCCATCACGAATATAATTTTCAACAAACTCCTGACGATAATCAATCCCGAGTTCGTGGTTATGATGATAATCCAATAACGTTACAACTAATTCTTCTTTGATTTTACTAACACTGTATTCTCTTATTGGTATATAGCTATCTAAATAATCAAAGAAACCGTCAATGATCTTTATGAGCGTATCCTTTATAGAAAACTGGTCAAGGTCTTGATATGAGAAAGTAATATTACAATTAAGATAAGCCGTATAAATAATTAAATCTTTTTCACTTAAATGAAAATCATATTTATCTGTTATCATATTAAATACCTTTTCTGCTAAATCAAAAGATTTCGTAATTTGATGTGCATTTAATATATATTGATCAATGTGTAGATTATCTTCAAATTTTTTTCGCGATAGTGTCAAGATTGTCATATTGATCATCTTGGCCAAATTCCCAAACTTTAATAGTATCTTCTCTGTGCTTAATATATTTAGTATTGAATTTCTGATATATTCATAAAGTTCTGTAGATTCATCAGATAAAAAGATTTTCTTGAAATCATCTTCTTCATAGGTAAAAAAACTACGATTAAAGCTATTAAATATTTTATGTTCTTTGATGAGAAGTAATCTGATATACCATTCATTACCTTTCAATATTAATCCATTATTAGTATGATTGATCAATCGTAATCGATAGTCTTGAAAGATGCCCTTTACGATAATCATATCGCGATTGATCACTGATCTTGAACAATAACACTCTTCAGCGAGATCATCCAAATAAAGGTTGCCTTCATTAGAAAGGATTCGTCTAATGATGAAATGAACTCGCTCATCTTGATTCTTACTAAAATACATATTACGATGATACATTCTTGAAAAACGCTCTATAAAGTCCATATATTGATCTTGATCAATAACCTCGACTTCGTAGCCAATCCTTGTCTTTGAAATGATCCTAAATCCATAGCCTTCAGAGAATTGGTTTAATGAATCAATCGCTGTTCTTATTATTTTAATACTCAAGCCAGTTTTTTTAAATAAATTAATACCAGAAATAGGTTCACTAGCTTCGATCAAACTATGCAGAACGAATATCTCTTTCTTAAACATGTTTCTTTTCGTATTACTCATTATCATACTATCCTTTTAATTTGATTTTAACTGATTATCGATAACTGTCAAATTGAAAGATTACTAAAACAATAAAAAAAAACTCCGAAGAGTTTTTTAGATTAGTTCAACATTGACGGCTTTGTCTCCGCGCATGTCAGATTGAATCTCGAATTTAACGACATCATTTTCTTTTAAGCTTCTGTAACCATTAGCAATGATTGATGACTGGTGTACAAATAACTCTCTGCCATTGTCCATTGTAATGAATCCGAAACCCTTTTTGTCGTTAAAGAATTTTACTTTTCCTGTTTCCATTAAAATACCCCATTTCTAGTAAGAAGTACTTTAATACACATTTGATGTTACTTAGTTACTCATTACTTTGCAAGTATAGCACCTATATCTACATATAGCAAATGAAATGATACATTATGTCTAAAAGATATTTTACAAGGTATAAACATTTTCGTGATCTTCTTATGAATATCTATGTATAGGATAAATATCATAGCTTGTATACTATAACACAGATACATGGTAAACAGTCGTTTATAGACAAAACAGCTAAAAAAGACTATACTTAAACATACAGAATATAAGGGAAGACGTTTTCTAAGAAACGTCTAAGGACACAAATGGGCAACTGCATTTTGACAAATGATGAACAGTACCTGTTTGCACAGGGAACTTATTATCATACATTTAATAAGCTTGGAGCCCATCCTGTTGTACAGGATGGTAAACAAGGTTTTTATTTTGCGGTTTGGGTACCAAATGTCAAAGAAGTGTCACTTATTGGAGATTTCAATGAATGGGTAGTTGGTAAAGATCAATTAATCAAATCAGATACATCGGATATTTGGCAAGGATTCTTTCCTGATATAAGTAGTGGTCAACGTTATAAATATGCGATCAAGACTTTAAATGATCAAATATTGTATAAAGCTGATCCTTATGCCCTATACGCCGAGAAACCTCCTGAAACGGCATCTGTTACTTATGATATCGATCACTACCAATGGCTTGATCATCAATGGCTAAAAGAGCGTAAAACGATCAATCCCTTAAGCAGTCCCTTAAACATCTATGAAGTTCATCTTGGCTCATGGAAAAAAGATGAACATGATCATTACTATT
This sequence comes from uncultured Erysipelotrichaceae bacterium, assembly GCA_964401415.1. GTDB lineage: Bacteria > Bacillota_I > Bacilli_A > Erysipelotrichales > Erysipelotrichaceae > JAQUCI01. The sequence continues at coordinate 2,094 of CAYNYC010000111.1, read as the reverse complement.
CTTATCTTCGTTTGGCTGATGAACTAATACCCTATGTAAAAATGATGGGTTATACCCATATTGAATTAATGCCGATAATGGAACATCCCTTTGATGGTTCGTGGGGCTATCAGATTACTGGCTATTATGCTTGTAGCTCACGCTTTGGTACACCTGATGAGCTTATGAGCTTTATTGATCATTGTCATCAAGAAAATATCGGTGTCATCCTTGATTGGGTACCTGGACACTTCTGTCGTGATGCTCATGGATTGGGACTATTCAATGGAAATATGCTCTATGAAAAAAGTGATCACGCCCAATGGGGAACGTATATTTTCGATTATGGTCGTCCACAAGTAAAGAGTTTTCTTATATCAAATGCGTTCTTTTGGATAGAGAAATATCACATCGATGGTTTCCGAACTGATGGAGTTACTAGTATGTTGTATCTCAATTATGGAATTGAAGATCCTAAACAGAAAAGATTTAATCCTGATGGTTCAAGTGAGAATCTAGAAGCTATCGACTTTATCAAAACACTAAATCGAGAAATTGGTATTCGCTACCCTGATGTGATCATGATCGCCGAAGAAAGTAGTGCTTGGCCACTAGTCACTTATCCACCAGACGATGGCGGCCTTGGTTTTCATCTTAAATGGGATATGGGATGGATGAATGATACTTTAAAGTATATGCAGCTTGATTTCCCTTATCGTCCAGGTAATCATCATTTATTAACTTTTTCAATGATGTATGCTTTCAATGAAAATTTCATCTTACCTTTGTCTCATGATGAAGTAGTTCATGGTAAACTATCGTTGATTGAGCGGATGCCTGGCGATTATTGGCGTCAATTTGCTGGATTAAGACTGCTTATACTATATCAAATGTGTCATCCTGGCGCTAAGTTAAACTTTATGGGTAATGAGATTGCTCAATTCATCGAATGGCGTTATTATGATAAACTGGAATGGTTTCTAACAGAGCTTGAACCCCATAAAAAACACCAAGCGTTTGTTAGCTCGATCAATATGTTATATCGTCAAGAAAAAGCTCTCTGGCAACTTGATCATAGTTGGGATGGTTTTAAATGGATTGATGCCAACAACGCTGCTCAAGCGATCATCATCTTTCAGCGTCATGGATTAGACGCAAGTGATGATCTAACTATCTTGATCAATTGTACTCCTGAAACAAATGCTCATTTTAGGATTGGGGTTACCCACAATAGTGCTTACCAAGAAATATTTAATTCTGACAATGCTAATTATGGTGGTTCAGGATTGATTAACACCCAGATCATGATCAGTGAAAATATACCCTGTCATGGTCAACCATATTCGATCACACTAAGCGTTCCACCACTTGGTGGTGTTATCTTAAAACAAGTAAAGAATAAAGATTAATGCTAGATAAGGAAAAGATGATTATGTTTAAAAATAAGAATGATTTTATTCAACAATACAAGGAACAGATTTCCAGAGAAAAAGGTAAAGAATTTGAAACCTGTGGGCCTCATGAAAGATACATGATGTTGGCTGGTCTAATCGCTGAAAAAGCCCGTGATCAAATCGGGGCTGTGACAGAAGAAAAAACTAAAAAAGGAAACAAGAAGATCTATTATTTTTCAATAGAATTCTTATTAGGAAAACTACTTGAGAATTACCTCCAAAACTTTGGTGTCTTAGATATCGTAAAAGATGGATTAGCCGATCTTGGTGAAGACCTACAGGTATTGCTTGAGCAAGAGCGTGATGCTGGCATCGGTAATGGCGGTCTTGGAAGACTTGCTGCCTGTTTTATCGATTCCTTGGCTACACTTGGCTATCAAGGACATGGTAATGGTATTCGTTATCGTTATGGTCTATTTCATCAAAAGATCGTCAATAACTGTCAAGTAGAGTATCCAGACAATTGGTTAGGTAATGGCTATCCTTGGGAAGTTAAAGACCCAGAAAGAGCTGTTGTCGTTAATTTTAATGGTAAAGTGATTCGAAAAGAAGTTGATGGTCAATTTTCATTTAGTTGGGAAAATACTGACAAGGTCTTGGCTGTTCCCTATAATGTACCAATCGTTGGCTATAACGGTGAAACGATCAATAATCTCTGTTT
>CAYNYC010000110.1:0-4381 GCA_964401415.1 uncultured Erysipelotrichaceae bacterium | reverse complement strand
ATATACCCGAGCCATGATCAAAGTCGCCTACAGATATCAACATGTCTTTATAATATTTGATATACTTGGAGTTTTTAATTGAACTAAATAACTTTGGTTTACTCAACTCGCCATTTTCATAATCGAAACGATATATTCCTTTACTTCCATTTTCATTATAAGTTCCTACGTACCCTATTTTTTTCACAGCTATTACCTCTGTTTTTATTATAACAATATCCGTAAAGTATTTCATTGAAGATACTCTATCAAAAAAGTTGCGATATCACTATCGCAACTTCATCAAGCATCAATTATATAAACAAGGTTGTGCCAACATTCTCATTACTTGATATATAAGTACCTACACCACCGTATTCTATATTATCAAGTAATTCTTCTTTCTTAATACCCATAAGATCCATACTCATTGTACAAGCAATAAATTTTATACCCAGACCTTGAGCATTATTCATCATGACATCTAATTGATCTACATTCTTCTTTTTCATGATTGATTTGATCATTTGAGGTCCCATACCTAACATATTCATGTTAGACAATGGTAGTTTTTTTGAACCTTGAGGCATCATAAAGCCAAACATCTTCTCAATGAAATTCTTACTTACTGGAGCATGACTGCTTTTTCTAAGCGCATTTAATCCCCAGAAGGTAAAGAAGATCGTAACGTTTTTACCCTGAGCTGCCGCACCTTGAGCAATGATCATCGCCGCAATCGCTTTGTCAAGTTCACCACTGAATAAGACAATCGTTGCATTCTCTTGAGTATTATTGACAATCGAATCAGAACTACCACTTGTTTTCTTACTACCTTTAATGATCTCAGCGATGTATCTATTCTTATCAATCTTTAAGCTTGCTAAAGTATGGCCATTAGTGCGACACCAGTTTTCAACATCATTCGTATAGCCAGGATCAGTAGCAGTTATCCGTACTTTATCTCCTTGATCAGCATCTTGTACGGCTTTATAGGTAGCCAATAAAGGTCCAGGACACTGCATACCACTAACATCTATTTCATGTACTTCTGCTTTAATTTTGCCTGTAGTATCATCTGTCTGTTCAATAACAGGACTCATAATCGTCTTCGTATTTAGTTGATATTTATAGGCTTTATACGTGCTATAACCTCCAGACACATTATATAAATTTATAAAACCGAACCTTCTTAAGATCATGATCGCAACATACGATCTATGCCCTGTCTGACAATTAACATAGATAGGTGTATCTTTACTTACATCAATTTCATTTATACGATCACGCAATTCTTCAACATCAATATTGATAGATCCCTTGAAATGACCAGTTGAATACTCAATAGGTGTTCTTACATCAAGAAAGTAAGCTCCAGCTTTTTCTAGCTGATCAATTTCTTGGACATAGGTTAATTTGTAATAATTGTTGAGGAAATTCTCCGCAATATAACCTAAGATATTGGCTGGATCTTTGGCACTAGAAAATGGTGGAGCATAGCTTAATTCAAGATCAGCTAATTGGGTAACTTTCGCTTTAAGCTTGATAGCTGTAGCAATAACATCAATACGTTTCTCTGTGCCTTCTTGCCCGATAGCTTGTGCACCTAATATTTCACCTGTTTCAGGATTAAAACATAACTTCATGACAATATTAGTCGCATTGGGATAATACGAGGCATGATTACCCCGTGTTGCATGAATGGCCACATTTGGGATTTTCTTGTTATCTAACGTTCTTTGATTATTACCCGTAGAAGCGACTATTAGATTAAAGAGTTTTATAGCTGATGTTCCCAATGAACCATTAAATCGATTGTCAATGCCATTGATAACATCCGCAACGATCCGTCCTTGACGATTAGCTCCCCAAGCTAAAGCAATGGCCGTATCAGTATTACTCACAAAATCTTTGACTTGGATAGCATCACCGATCGCATAAACATCGTTATTGACTTCATTTGTAGTCGCATCAAGGGTTCGCATTTGATCTGTTGTCACAATATGACCACGAGGTCCAAGAGCTAAGCCTGCGGCTTTAGCTAAGCTACTTTCAGGCGCGACACCAATTGCTAAGATGATCATATCAGTAGTCAACGTCGTTTTACTTTCAAGATTTATATTACGACCTTGATTAGCGAAACTCACAACACCATCACCCAAGATTAATTCCACTCCATGCATATTAAGCTCTTGATGTACAAGTTGGGCCATTTCAAAATCAAGTGGTGCCATGACTTGAGGCATCTTCTCAACAACCGTTACCTTTATTCCTCTTTCGGTTAAGTTTTCAGCCATTTCTAACCCAATAAATCCACCACCAACAACAACAGCCGTTTTTGGCTTATGATTATTGATAAAGTTATAAATAGCGTCTGTGTCTGGTAAATTACGTAACACAAAAAGATTACTGGCTTCTTTAATACCAGCGATTGGTGGTTGTATGGCTTTAGCACCAGGCGATAACACCAGAACATCATAGGTTTCAGTATAAGTCATATTAGTTTGCGTATTACGCACACTAACTGTTTTCTCTTTTGTATCGATTCCCGTAACTTCATTAAAAACACGTACATCGATATTAAATAATTTCGACATACCCTCAACTGTTTGAACCAATAAGTTTTCACGTTGTTTGATCACATTACCGATATAATATGGTAACCCACAATTAGCGAAACTGATGTATTCATCTCGCTCAAACAAAATAATCTGGTCTTCTTCATTTAAACGACGTAAGCGTGCAGCGGCTGTTGCTCCTCCGGCAACTCCACCGATAATTAGTATTTTCTTCATTCTTTATCCTTTCATTTCTCTTCAAAGAGATCTTTTATTATTACTTCTAAACGACGATCAGTTAATTGATAATATATCTCATTACCACTACGTACACATTTAACAACATTAGCTGCCTTTAGTTTCGCTAAATGTTGCGATATCGTTGATTGTGAAGCTTGTAAGCAATTCTTCATATAAGTGACATTGCAGTTTTCTTGCTCAAGCAGTCCTTTAACGATACATAATCGAATTGGATGAGCTAATACTTTAAGCAATTCACTTTTTCTTTCATATACTTCTAGATCAAATTGCATCCTATACCTCCTAAACACATTAGTATTTTAGAATATTCTAATATACTTGTCAATAAAATAACAAATTATCATCTTCAATATAAAATAAAAACCGCAAATTAAGTATACGGTCAGTCTGATCTGGAGCGAGTGAGGGGAATCGAACCCCCGTATTCAGCTTGGGAAGCTGATGTTCTACCATTGAACTACACTCGCACGATGATGATATTATACAACATAAAAATTTAGATGAAAACAATGATATTTAAAAAATCAAATGATCCTTGGTACATTCTCATTTTCATAACTATAAATATCATAATCATATTTTGGTAAACTATTTATGATCTTACGTAAATATACAACTATATCATTAACATCGTTCTCTAAGCACTCATGTCCTAATTCATTTAGTATTCGATAAGCTGGACTATTTTTTTGACAAATTGATAATATGGGTTTTCGTAAAATGATATATTCTAATATCTTCGAGGGCAAATAAGGTTGCGATTGATCATCATCCGTAATCGTATCAAATAACATTAAAATATCACAAGCTTTCATTTTCTCAGATACGATGCTATAAGCAACTCTGTCATAACAAACAAATAACTTCTCTAATCTAAGTTCGCTGATCATTTTTTGATAACGAGGGATTATCTCTCCATATTGTTGAAATACGATTTTGTCTTGTAGATTGCTGATTTCTTCATTTAATTTTTGTAGAGCTAAAAGAAAATTATCAATTTTCCTTAAACCATAGATGCGACCAAAATGAGTGGCGATAAGTGGCTTGTTTTGGGAAGTATGTGGTTGATCGACGATCAATTGATTGTACACATCCCAATCTTTGATGTAGTTAAAAGGAACAACAAGCGCCTTATCCATAAGTATCTGTTTGTCGATCTTTGGATTATTATCTATCATAAAATCGCGTTGCTCATCACTAACATAGATAATCTTATCTGCGTATTTCATGGCAACTCTTTCATATATATTATTCATATAGATCAAAATATAGACATGAAAACCAATCTTAGTGATGAGATTGTATTCAGCTAAAGTCTCTTTGTCCTTTTTGTATGGTGAATTAACGATTGGATCAGAAAAAGACGCAATCCAAGTAACTTTTTTATTTAATCTTTTTATCATATACGCTGCGATATGGGTAAAAGCCGGAATCGATGAAGAATAGACTACTTCATGTTTGTGTTCGTTATACTTCGTTATACAAGCTTTAACGTATTTGGCCATATTAAAAAGACCACTGATCACATTTTTATTTTTCATGTTAGCGATAGCTTTATCATAATCAGTCACATACTCAACATTAAA
>CAYNYC010000109.1:0-4414 GCA_964401415.1 uncultured Erysipelotrichaceae bacterium | reverse complement strand
ATTGATGTCCGTGGACGTAAACTTAAGGCAAAACTTACGGCTTTGCCTTTCTATAAAAGAAAGAAAGAGGAAATAAAATGAACTTACCAAAAGAGCTTAGTTATACAAAGACCCATGAATGGGTAAAATGGTTAGATGAGACCACCGTCTTAGTCGGAATTACCGACCATGCCCAAGAATCTTTGGGCGATATCGTTTTCATCAATTTACCAGAGATCGATCAACAACTCACAAAGGAATCTGCTTTTGGTGATGTGGAATCTGTTAAAGCCGTCAGCGAAGTCTATTCTCCTGTTAGTGGTAAAGTAACCAAGATCAATGAAGCTATCTTAGATAGTCCTGAAAAAGTTAACCAAGATCCTTATGGTAGTTGGTTTATGGAAGTGTCTGAAGTTAATGATAAGACAGCTTTATTAACTAGTGAACAGTACCAGTCAACCATTACTGAGGAATAATAATGAGCTCATATGTCGTAAATACCAAACAACAACAACAAGAGATGTTAAAAGAGCTTGGTTATGATTCTTTTAACGCTCTGTTTGTAAGTACTGGTATCAAAAACCAACTTGATACTGAATTAGCGCTTCCTCAAGGCGCAAGTGAGCTTGAAGTATATCAAGAGCTTAAAGCCTTATCGATGACTAACAAGGTCTATCCTTTGATCTTTAGAGGAGCGGGTGCTTATCGTCACTATATCCCAAGTGTTGTAAGACATATCACAAGTCGTGAAGAATTTGTGAGTGCCTACACACCCTATCAAGCTGAAATCAGTCAAGGTATCTTGCAAGCTATTTTTGAATATCAAACAATGATCTGTGAATTAACAGGAATGGATGTTAGTAATGCGTCTGTATATGATGGAGCCAGCGCTACCGCTGAGGCCATCAATATGTGTGTTGATAAAGATCATGATCAAGTCTTATTAAGTGATAGCTTAAATCCTGAAGTCTTAGCTACGGTTAAGACTTACTATCAATTCGCAGATCTAGCTTTCTCTTTGATCGCTAATCAAGATGGTGTGATCGATCATGATAGTCTAAAAAGATTAGTCAGTGATAAAACGGCTTGTATTGTGCTTGGCTATCCCAATTATTATGGTTGTATTGAAGATATTCAAACGATCAAAACCCTCTACCCCGCAATTAAGCTGATCGTCGTTACTTATCCTATCAGTTTAGGGCTTTTAGAAAGTCCTGGGGCACTTGGCGCTGATATCGTTGTTGGCGAAGGTCAACCCTTGGGCATGCCTTTATCCTTTGGCGGTCCATATCTTGGCTTTATGGCAACCAAAGATAGTTTAGTTAGAAGATTGCCTGGTCGTATTGTTGGTCAAACAGTCGATTTAAATGGTCAACGAGCTTTCACTTTGACCCTACAAGCTCGTGAACAACATATTAGACGTGAAAAAGCCAGTAGTAGTATCTGTACCAATCAAGCACTATGTGCTTTAACCAGTGCTGTGTATCTTAGTGCCTTAGGTCCAAATGGCTTAGCGGAAGTGGCTGATGCTTGTTTTCAAAATGCTCATTATCTAGCTGAGAAACTAACCGAGATCGGTTTTAAACTAGTCTATAAAACCTCCTTCTTCAATGAGTTTGTGACTTATAGTCCATTTAATACTAAACAACTTGATAAAGCATTAGCTAAAAAAGATATCTTAGGTGGTTATCCACTTGATGATTATCGGATCTTATGGTGCGCAACGGAGTTAACCGATAAAGCCGCGATCGATCATTTGATCGCGACGATCAAGGAGGTCAACTAATGGATAAATTGATCTTTGAAAGAAGTGTCAGTGGTCGTCGCTGTGCGCGCTTACCAAAAGACCAGATCACAAATTACCAACTTGATCAGCGTTTCATGCGTAAACAAAAACCACAACTTCCGGAAATAGCTGAGGTAGATCTAGTTAGACATTACATTAATCTTAGTAAGAAAGCGTATGGCGTCGATAATGGATTTTACCCTCTTGGCTCTTGTACGATGAAGTATAATCCGAAAGTAAATGAGGATGTCGCTAACTTAGAAGGCTTTTATGATCTTCATCCTCTTCAAGACGTGCAATCTGTCAAAGGAGCATTAGAGGTTATTACCCAACTAAGCGCGAATCTTTGTGTTATCACCGGTATGGATGGTTTTACTCTTCAACCTGCGGCAGGTGCTCATGGTGAGTTCACTGGGTTATTAATGATCAAAGCTTATCATCAAAATAACTTACAAACGAAGCGACACAAGATCATCATTCCTGATTCCGCTCATGGCACCAATCCTGCTTCAGCCGCCATGGTTGGCTATACGATCGTTTCCGTTAAATCAAACGCTCAAGGTGGAATTGATATTGAAGCTTTGAAAGCCTTAGTCGATGATGAAACTGCTGGTTTGATGCTAACAAACCCCAATACCCTTGGCTTATTTGATGAAAACATCAATGAGATTACCAAGATCATGCATGATCATGGAGCTTTAGTCTATTATGATGGAGCTAACCTTAATGCGATCATGGGTATCTGTCGTCCTGGTGATATGGGCTTTGATATCGTTCATCTAAACTTACATAAGACCTTCTCAACCCCTCATGGTGGTGGAGGTCCAGGTAGTGGTCCAATTGGTTGTAAAGCCTATCTTACCCCCTATCTTCCTAAGCCCTTGGTTAAAGATGGGAAGTGGGACAATTCATCTGAATTATCCATTGGTCAAATACGTAGTTTCTATGGTAATTTCTTAGTTTATCTTCGCGCCTTGACCTATATTAAAGTCTTAGGAAGTGATGGACTTAAAGAAGTCAGTGAAAACGCTGTCTTAAACGCTAATTACCTAATGGAGAAACTAAGACATAATTATCATTTGCCTTATCAAAGAGCCTGTATGCATGAGTTTGTTATATCGATTAGTGATATTAAAAATAAGTATCATGTATCAGCGATGGATATCGCTAAATCCCTATTAGATCATGGTATTCATCCACCAACAATGTATTTCCCACTGATCGTTTCAGAAGCGCTAATGTTTGAACCTACGGAAACAGAAAGTAAAGAAACACTAGATGAGGTGATCATGATCATGAATGAGCTCTTTGAAGATATCAAAAATGATCCAGATAAACTAAGACTAGCTCCTCAAACTACACCGATCACAAGGACCGATGATGTCCAAGCAGCGCGTCATCCAATATTAAGATATAAGTTTTAACAAGAAGGAGGTAGATGATGATCAAAGTAGGAACGATTGGTACTGGCTTTATCGTTGATTGGTTTTTAACATCAGTCAAAGATAATGAAGGTATTGAGTGTCAAGCGGTGTATTCACGCACCAAAGAAAAAGGAGAAGCTTTAGCAATAAAGTACGATGTAAGTAAAGTCTATACTGATCTGGATGAAATGTTAGATGATCCTGAGCTAAACTTTATCTATGTGGCTTCTCCTAATAGCTTACATTATGAATACGCCTTAAAAAGCTTACTCAAGGGTAAAAACGTGATCTTAGAAAAGCCCTTTACTGAAACCACTATGCAAGCTGAGAAGTTAAGTAAGTTAGCTAAAGAAAACAAACTATTTCTATTTGAAGCCATCACTACCTTGTACATGCCTAATTATCTATTGATCAAAGAAAAGTTAAATGAAATAGGCCGTATACGGATGGTCCAATGTAATTTCTCCCAATACTCATCCCGTTATGATAAGTTATTAAATAATGAGGTGACTAATGTATTTGATCCAAGCTTTGCGGGTGGTTGCTTAGTTGATCTTAACATCTATAACCTGCATTTCTGTTGTGGACTATTTGGGATACCCGATAAGATCAACTACTACGCTAATAAGTGGCAAAATGGGATTGATACCTCAGGGATCTTGATCTTAACTTATCCTGATTTCTTTTGTAGCTTAGTCGCAGCTAAAGATAGTAGTTCAGCTAATATTACCCAAATCCAAGGTGAAAAAGGTTATATTCAAGTTAATCGCGAAGTTAGTATGTGTCGTGATGTAATGATCAAGACAAAAGACAGTGAAAACCACTATGAACTACAAGATAAGATGATCTCCTTATATTATGAAGTCAAAGAATTTGTGAAGTTATATAACGCTCAAGATTATCAGACGTGTTATCAAGCTTTGGATTATTCTAGTAAAGTAGTCAAGCTTTTAGAACAAGCTCGAGCAGATGCTGGTATTAACTATCGCTAACAACTAAAATCCTTGAACAGTATCAAGGATTTTTTATTGATCAATGTGTCAAGATCCCATTAATATTGTATAATAGAAAGACCAATTAGGAGACCATATGAATATAAGCCAAGCATTAGCCAATGAATTAAAAATAACCCAAAAACAAGTCAATAACGTTATTGAATTACTTAATGAGGATAATACTATTCCTTTTATCGCTCGTTATCGTAAAGAAGTAACAGGAGGACTTG
>CAYNYC010000108.1:0-4429 GCA_964401415.1 uncultured Erysipelotrichaceae bacterium | reverse complement strand
ATCCGCAAATATGTTCAAACATGCGGATCAAAAAAACAGATCAAATGATCTGTTTTTATTTTTCAAGAAAGAATATTCCAAGTGTCGTTGGCCCACAATGAGCTGATATCGTACACCCAGCTTTACATAAAACGACTTCTTCAAAATTGTAATCTTTTTTTATCTGGTTAGTTACATATTCAACCAGTTCATCACTACTCTCGGCATTTGTGATAAAGATGGTTTTCTGATCAATATCATCAATATTCTTCAATCGATCTGCGATGTAATTTTTAACACAACGTTCAAAACTACCACGACATTTACCAGCGACTCTCATCTTGCCATTAAACACTTCAATGGTAGGTTTAATCTTTAGCATCTTAGTTCCAACCATTTCAAGTCCTGAACAACGGCCACCTTTATATAAATAATCTAATGTGTCAATCACAAAACTACCGTTAATCTTCTTTAGTAAATTCTCAGCCGTCATTAGTATTACATCTTGGCAAACATCATCTTTGATAAGCTTAGCGAGATTATAAACTAAAAGCCCACTACCTGTTGATAGGTTAGCTGAATCAATAACATGCACATTGTCAAAACCTCTTGCGGCTAAACTTGCATTTTGAAAACATGATGAAAAGCCAGAACCTAAAGCTACATGAATTACTGTTTCATGTTTTTTAGCTAACGGTTCAAAAAATTGATGGTATTCATATACATTGATGGCAGCCGTTCTACATGTTTTATTCTCTTCTTCGACAAAACGAAAAACATCTCTTGGATAAATATCAACATTATCATTGTATACATTCTCATCAATTACAATATGTACTGGCATTACATCTATATCATATTTTCTTAAGATTTCTTCATTTAGATCACAAGTGCTATCTGTGGTCAGTTTAATCATTTCACACCTTCTTTTTATATTCTAATATCATTATTCCATACCAAGATAAACTCATGATTAACTTTTAGGCTTTTTACAAACTACTCAATATTGTAAATAAACTTGTATTAATGATAATATTTGTACAGATACGGAGTCTTATATGCGTAAAATTCTTTATTCAAACAAAGATGAAATCCTTCAACCATTAATTAAGTTAGTACAACAACAAAAACACAAGACGCTGATTGCTTGGTGTTTTGCTCATGTTAATGATTATCTTGATCTAATAAACAAACGCTACCCAAATGAACTAAGGCCAAAGATTGCGTATGATAAAGTGCGCTTATGGGCTCAAGGTAAGATTAAGATGCCCGAAGCTAAAAAAGCAATTCTCGATGCTCATCAAGCAGCTAGCTCACTCAGTCAAGACAAAGTGATAGAAGCTTATATTAGAGCAGTTGCTCAAGGTTTATCAACCGTTCATACGCCAAAACACGCTCTTGGAATTGTTTATTATGGATTAACAGCTATAGCTAGTGAAGCAACAGTGAAAAATAGAACCGTTGTTATCAATGATGAGATTGAACGGTTCTATGAATCATTATTATATTGGCAAGTAAACACAGATCTATTCTATGATAAATGGGCACCATTTATCATTAAGAAATAACCTTGTTTTTACCTGTACCCTTAGCTTGATAAAGATTAAGATCTGCTTGATGGACAAACTCAGCTAGATCTTCATTATTGTATTGTTTAAGACCACCACTGATGGTAATATGCATATCCTCAAACATCTTTTTCTCAATAGAAGATCGTATTCTTTCCGCGACAATTTTAGCTTGTTCAATATTGGTGTGTGGTAAAACGATCATAAACTCTTCTCCGCCATATCTTCCAACAAGATCTTTGTCTCTTACAGCCTTTTTCATGATTGACGCTACATCAAATAAGACTTTATCTCCAAATACATGGCCTTTAGTATCATTAACTTTTTTAAAATCATCTATATCAAAGATACCGATTGTCAATTGTTGATTGTTTTTCATGCTGTTTATTGTTTCTTCTTTTAGAAAATTAAGTAAAGAACGATGATTATTAACTTGTGTCAAACCATCTATCGAAGATAGTTCTGATAGTATCTTGTTTTCATCCACAAGATTACTTTCGATTCTTTTTTTCTCTGTGATATCAAAAACAATTCCCGCCATAAATACTGGTTTGCCTTGATCATCATACTGAGTTATCTTACCTCGATCATAATACCAAAGATAACCACCATCCTTAGTCTTAATACGATATTCAACTTCATATACAGGCTTTTTACCATAAAGATGGTCCCTCATCGCATCCATTGCCTTTGGATAATCATCGGGATGTAATAGGTCAGTGAAGTATTGATAATCAACTTTATTTGGAACATCGCTTTCATCATAGCCCAATGTTTTAATCTTCAAAGGATTAAATGTTACATTATTAGTTTTAATGTTCCAGTACCAATGTCCTAAATTTCCACTCCAAGCATATTCTAATCTGTCTTCTTGTTGTTTTTCTTCTAACAATTGTCTATTTAGCATTTCTAGCTCATTGACATACTCGATTAGTTCTTCTTTGCTTAGATTGTTCACATCATTCATTTTTTCACCTTTTCTTTGAAGCCACAAATTTATTCAACAAAACCATAACCTGATTTACTAGCTCTTTTAATCTGATATAGTACTTCATCGGCACCTTTCATTAATTCTTCGACTGTTTGACCATGTCTTGGAAAAAAAGAAGCCCCAATACTACATGCTACACTAATGTTATGAGTAACACCTTTTACTGTATCTTCAATACTATATACTGTGGATATCTTACTAAAGATACGCTCAATTATCATGTTGGCATTTTTTTCTGATTTTATATCATAAAGATAGATTAAAAACTCATCTCCACCTGTTCTGATAAACATGTCATCATCTCTTAGTAAACTCTCAACTGTTTTACTAAAATGGATAAGGACACTATCCCCAACCGCATGTCCATATTCATCGTTTATCTCCTTAAAGTCATCCAAGTCAATAACAGCTAAACAACCGATCAGATCATTATCTCTAGCCTCATGTAAATGTTCAGCTAAGATAGTATCTAAAGCATAACGATTATATACATTAGTAAGAGCATCTCTAAATGCCGTTTCTCTTAGTTCGTTTTCAGCTTTCTTTTTAATCGATATATCATCTAATACAATATTAGCACCCACCACTATTTCATTCTCTTTTACAGGAGTAATATAAATCTTAAACCATCTTTCTTTCTTCCATATACTTGTATAGGACATTTCATGAGTAATCACTTTATCTGCCCTCATACATTCTTGTAGTTTTTGTGAGAAACCATTCGCCACAAGCTCTTCAAGCGTTAATAAATTGATGCTCTTGGTTGCTTCTATTGAAGGAGAATCCATCAAGTCCAATAGTTTAGCATTAGCATAAATGATATTACCTTCTTTATCGCATGATATAAAACCAATTGGGGCATACTCGGCTAGTGTATAAAAACGTTTTTGACTATCCGCAAGAGATTTTTCAAGCCTGTTCTTCTCAATAAACAGCCCCAATTGTGATAGATATAACTTGAATAATTCAATATTTAAAATAGATTCATTCTTCTTAAATATCAAAGTAAAATCACCTAAAGACCGTTCCTCTTTAGATATTTTAGCTACAATCACCTTGCCCAATTCAAAAGATCTTTCTAATTGTTCTATAATTGAAGGTGAAAATACTGTTTTTGATATCTCAGTTAATGAAGAGAAATAGGTTATTTCTTGATCTTTAATCTTTTCTTCACGCGCTGGATCATAAGCCCATTTTCTACCGATTGGATCTATATTAAATGTTCGTAAGCCCTTCTTAATATTCTCGGTTATTCCATATAAAGCGACTGTTGTAAATTCTTTCCCGTTTTCATCAAACAAATTAAAGGCTACATAACTGGCTCCAGTCAGATCATAAGCAAACTTGGCAATTTTTTCATAATCAATATTACTTCCCAGGTTTGCCATAAAATATTCGCTGATTTCTTTTAAATTCTTTTCGAAAGTTTTATTGATAAAGACTGTCACAAAATGATCTTCTAATGGCGAATAAGCTTTGATCAAATAGTGCTTGCGATATTCTTCTGAATACTCTTCGAATTCAATTTCTTCTTTATCAACAACTACCTTTTGATAGATTTGTAGCCATTTTTTTGATACTTGCTTTTCTTGAGCAATATCTTTAATAAAACGTTTACCTATTATCTCATCTCGCTTGAGTCCCGTAAGCTTTTCAAATGCAATATTTACATCTAAAAAGATATAATCGATCATCTTTTTATTATCATCAAAAACTGCTTTGTGGTAAGCAAAAGCACATTCAATTCTGTCTATAGCATCTTTATATATCGACACTGTTCATGATCTCCTTAGTCTTATTCATTTTAATTCGGCAACACTTGTTAACCTTATTATAACATTTTATCAAGTCTTCTCAATAAAAAGCTTAGTCTATTATAAAGAAGAAACAC
>CAYNYC010000107.1:0-4438 GCA_964401415.1 uncultured Erysipelotrichaceae bacterium | reverse complement strand
ACCAACGGAAATTCATAATCGAACTCCATGCGATATGGCGCCCCAAGAATATTGGATAAGAAATCTATATATTGGTTCGTGAAATAAAATTCATTTGCATTATAATAATCTTGTGGGAGGGGAAAATTGCCGATATTGCCCATTTCAATAGCACTGGTATGGTACTCTTCGAGTTCGGAATAAGGAACGATATTTTTCATCACGGGCATTTTGCCATAGTCAGCTCTCAACAAAAGGTCTACCACCTTATCGGCGAGTGTGGAGGTTAATCTGCGATCATATTCAGAACATTTTCCGGCACGGGGAATATATCCTGAAATTTGCCCCCGGGCTTCGATGCCGGTTCTTTTGGAAATTTCGGAAGCAATTACCCCACTTATTCCTCCGAAGCGAGGATGTCCATATTCATCCAGATCAGGACTGGCATAGACCATATCCAACGTTTGTTTTTCCTCATTCCACCAACGAACGCCTTCCGAAACAGCAATAATCAAACTTCGTTTGGGAGATCTCATATATTTTTCCTTGACAAATTCGAAAAAGAAATCCTTACGTTCTCTCGTCATTTCAACTTCGGGAATAAGAGCAACCTGTGCTCCTCCAAAAATGGCAC
Organism: uncultured Erysipelotrichaceae bacterium; assembly: GCA_964401415.1. GTDB lineage: Bacteria > Bacillota_I > Bacilli_A > Erysipelotrichales > Erysipelotrichaceae > JAQUCI01. The sequence goes on along the minus strand of CAYNYC010000107.1, from coordinate 3,825 downwards.
TTCCTGTCAGCCATCCGGCATCTCTTCCCATCACTTCAAGAACCATAATTCGTTGGTGAGACTCATTGGTTGTATGCAATTTCGCTGTTAATTTCTTAATAGCCAATGCTCCCGAAGGGAAACCGGGGCATAGTACGGTTTCATTTTGTTGCCCTCCGTAATGATGCAATGTATGTGTCCGCAGGTCATTATCGATGGTTTTAGGAAAACCGATAACCGGAATTCCGTATTGCTCATACAATTTTTTGGCAGCCCCATTCGTATCATCACCCCCTATGGTTACCAAAACATCAATTTTATATCGTTCAATATTTCTTACTATTTGTTCAGAACGGTCTTCTGTATTTTTCTTTCCCGGAAAAGGATTTGTCCTACTCGACAGAAGTGCGGTTCCTCCATAAATTCCGTTATATGGAATATTTGTCAGATCAACCACATCACCATTACCCAAAAGGCCTTTCCATCCCCGTTGAATTCCGTATACTTTGAAACCAAGCATAGAGGCGCGATTCCGCACACATTCAATACTCGAATTAATAGCCGGGGTATCGCCACCTCCGGATAAAATAGCTAATATTTTTCCTGAAAAAAGTTTTTCCGTTCTCATAAATCAAGATTAATTATAGTCTAACATTAAATTAAAAATTCAAAAGAATTAATTGCCGAACACTTCCTCCAATTCCGTAGTCACTCTATGCTCGGGGAGCGTGCGAATATTGTCCTCTTCTTTTTCCATTTCCGCAAAGATTGCCGAAATTATCTCTTCAGACATATAACGATATAAATCATAGGAAATCGGAACAGATGTCCTTTGGTAGTATGTTGAAATCGCATCTTCCCAATAGGCTTTTCCTCCATTGGTATTCATTGTATTTTCAATCTCGGTTTTAAGAGAGGATATTAGTGCCGTTTCTTTGTATAACTTCAAATAAGAAGTTGCGGAAATACTACTTCCATTCAAAATTTCATTAGGATCGGAAAATGAGATTGCCGTGATCGTAGAATTAAATTGTTGAGAGATTTTATTCCCGACAGTTTCAGCGGTACGATTCATTTTCAACACCAAGGAATCAATAATATCTTCATCCCCATATTCAGCTAATGTATCAGCGATTTGATTAAGTCCTTGAGGTAAATTAATGTAATAACTTTCACTTTCATAAAAACCATCAGAAATACAGAGTTTATTGACCGCCGTATCCTTTGAAATTTTCAAACAACTTTTTAATGCATTTGATATTTTTTCATTGGTAAACATACTTTCAGCGAACTCATTGGTTTCGTCGTAGCAGGAAGAAAAAGCAACTGCAAGCATTGCAAATAAAAACAATCTGAATTTTTTCATTTTTTCTCTAAATTATTGGGCAAAGATAGTTATTTTTGTCAAATGAAAAAAAAATTATTTCATTTTATTGACACTACCGAATCTACCAATAATTTTCTTAAAAAATTGGCAGAAGACAAGCTTTTATCTAACAATAATTTACCCGAATTTTACACAGTTTACACCGCAGAACAGACTCATGGAAGAGGACAAGGAACAAACACATGGGAGAGTAGCCGCGGAGCAAATATTTTGGCAAGCATCTACTTTATCCCCCCCATTCCACCGGTATCTCAATTCATTTTTAATCAATATTTTTCATTAGCAATTCGAAAATTACTGTTACGTTACCTTCCAAAAGTTCAGATCAAATGGCCTAATGACATTTATGTTGGCTCCGACAAAATTGGAGGAATTCTCATTGAACATTTCCTGGAAGGAGATTGTATTAGCAGGACTATTGCCGGCATAGGAATCAATGTTAATCAAGTTCAGTTCTCATCTTCCATTCCAAATCCGATCTCTTTAAAAATGATTACCGAAAAAACCTATGACACAAAATCTCTTTTAGAACAATTTATTGAGATACTCAAACAAGATTATCATTTATTAAACATACAAAATCATTTAATTTTAAAAAATGAATATTTAAATGCTCTGTATCAATATCAGGAGAAACATTTATATTTAATAAATGGTATAGAAACCATGAAAATTATCACAGGAATAGATTCATACGGTCGGCTTCTTTTAATGGATGAAAAGGGAAATACTTCATCTTTTGGATTAAAAGAGGTAAAGTTTTTGTGAAATGCAACTTTTTTTTATATTTTTGCGTCAAAATAAATCAATCAGGGAAAAACATTTAAAAAAAATCATTATGATACATCAATTTACAAAAAGTGCGGGTTTATTTTTTTTGCTCTTTGTAGCAGGCAGTATATACGCTCAAAATATGGAATTAAAGCCGGATCAACGGCTAATCGAAGTTATTGGAAATGAAAAACTTTCTCAAATGGAAGAAAGTGGTTCGTTCAAGATTGCTGTGTATAATTACTACTTGGATAATATGTACTATATTTCGGAAACAGAACCCGAAAACGGAATAAACCAAGGACTTATCTCTGAACTTCGCTTAAAAGACGGGACAGGAACATTTCAGGAAACGGCTGTTGTATTTGAAAACAAAACTTTTAATCCGTATTTATACGAATTAAATATTCCGTACGATGAAGCTATTTATTATGTGATAGAAGAAGGGAAAAAGTATTTTGTTGTTTATTCCCGTAAGACTTATGAAGAAAATTTATCTCGTTATTTGAATGATAATAAGATTATTATCAAATAAAAAATATTTAGAAATTAAAAAATCCAATTATATTTTTTGAAAATAAAATTATGAAAATAAAAAAAATCTACATTTTCATTATTGGGATGCTAATGAATCTCCCTATTTTAGTTCAGGCTCAAGCATACAACATGCCCTATCAAAGCAAACGAACCGTATCGGGATGTGGAATTATTATTTATGATAACGGAGGTGCGAATGGCAACTATCAAGCAAATAGTCGCGATACCATTACCATAACCTCTAATGATCCGCTTCATCCTTACGTACAAATCTTACTGCGTAGCGAATCTGATATTGATCCTTCGGATACGGTTTATATTTATAACGCCGGGACTGCCAATCCGCAATATTTGGTATTAATGGGAAGTTTGAATGCTCCCTGGTGGAATTCGACCAACAACATTATTTTAGACAGTTGGTCTTTTCGAGCAAATTCACTCAATCCCGACAACGGAGCCATTACTATTGTTTTAAAATCAAACGGATCCGTTCAATCAAAGGGATTGGTGGTAGAAACTTCTTGTCATGAAGCTTGCCAACCAATCATGGCATATCTTGACCGAATCAATTGTGACCCGCCATTGATATTTGATCCATCGGACGGCTATTATTACATGAATTTATGTCCTGATTACCCTGCTACTTTTATGGTTGTATCTTCCGACTCAGTATATACCGACAACAATCACATGTATGCACAATCTCATGCCACATCTGATTTTAATTGGCACATTGGGGATCTTGTTTTTGGAGGTGTCGGCGATAGTGTTTACTCAAGCACTTTTCCTCCCGGACGAGGAGTAGATGTTCGATTGGAAATTAAGGACTGGAAGAACTGCCCTTCCACAACCATCGACTACATCCGGGTAAGAGTATCAGACAATCCGATTCGCCAAATTGACCGATTGGATGATGTTTGCTCCGGCCAAACTATTGATAATATTATTGTGGGATATGATTCAACAAGCATGATTACGTTGGATACCATTTCCAACACACAAACCTCTTCCCTGACTTTTGATAGTTTATTGCACTTGCCTGACGGTCCGGATTGTCCCGGACTTCCCAGTTGCTATGATGCTACAGTTTATTTTACCGATTTTCCATTAGGAGCAACTATATCTTCCATTAATGACTTAATTTCAGTATG
>CAYNYC010000106.1:0-4590 GCA_964401415.1 uncultured Erysipelotrichaceae bacterium | reverse complement strand
AGAAAGCGCACCAACTCCTGCAGCTCGTAATTATGAAGATAGATAAGCAAGTCCATTTTCTTGGTTGTAAAACACCTCAAGGTCAATATTTTGTCATGAAAGCACCTCCTTTAGAAACACAAAAAGCCGACTGGTTTTCGCTTGGAAAACCAATCGGCTATGGCTATGTAGCTTGTTATTTAATTCGCATTATAGATTTTGAATAGGAACACGTTGTCTTATTTTTGTTTCAACTGCCGAATACAGATCAATATTTAACCCTTCGGCAACTTCAAAACTTACAAATATACAGTATGGTATCGCCGCTCTGATTTTTCCCGCTTCTTCCTTACAATTAATTTTTATTATTAAATTTTCATCGTTCCAGACAACAGTTTTTTCTCCCATAAAAATTTCGTGCTGCAACGTACCTTTGCGAACGGTTTGCCATTCGGTATTATTTCTATCTGGAACCAACCCTTTATCGTCAACAATATTAAACCACAATTGCGCCGAACGATATAATTGTCTGTCAGAGGAAATAGGAGAGAAATACGCCAAGGTAACAGTAAGCTTTCTTTTGACTAAGCGAGATGAAAAATCAATTGGTAAGGGAAGTTTGAATAAATCACCTTCATCTTTTTTCAATGAACCCATACCAATAAGGGTGATGCGTTCCCTTGTGCATTCCTGTACTCTGTTGATATTGGGTATTCCATTGCCAAGCCATTTGGACAATTGCTTTTGTGATTCGCCGGTAGCTGCAGATACCTTATCACATACGTTTTCCCAAGTTGCGCCATGTGTCAACATAGCTTTCAGCAGTATGGCTTTAGAAGCATCGGGGACATCTGCTCCAGTTTCTTCTATAAAAATTTGTGATAATGTATCGTAGCATTTTGCCGCTTCATGAGATAATTGTGCAGCAGCATCGCTAGTTCCAAATGAAAAAGCTTGTCCAGATGAACTTCCTGTCCCATAGGGCGCTGCAACTTTACAACCCGGCTCACGATTCGATAGTACCCAAACTGCTTGGTCATGTAAATCGCCTCTAATAAATTTTCTCCCGCCATAATAAAATATATCTGGAGTAATCATGGAACGGTAGCCTTTCCCAAAAGAAGAAGATGGACTTGGCATTCCTTGTTCTACAGCGTAGATAAATCGATCAGTTTCAGCAGTAGTACACAAATCATCGTATATCGCTCCCACAGTCAAACTATTAATACTCTCAGCAGGAGATAGCACTTTCATATTTCTTTGGTGATCTTTAACGACATCAAAGAAATACTTGCTTCGCTGTTCATAGGTTGTTGCCTTAAGTGTGGAAAATGTAGTGGTCACTTTGTCCAAAATTTCTGGATGGTTCCCTGCGCTAACAATAAATAGCAAGTTATATTTATAAGAAAGATAATCCAGAAGCCGTGCCACTGGACTCATGGTTGTAGCCAATTGCCGAACAGGGTCACCAACGGATAGATTGATAACCTTTACCGTAGGAGCCACCGGGGGATTAGAGCCCTCTCCTTGAGCAATTCGTATTATTGCCCTATGAAGAACATCAACAAAAAGCTTGTCGGATGGGACAAACTCTTGAAAATTATCCGGCGAAACTTCCTTTGGCTTAAGGATTGGTCTTATATATACAGGGCTTTTAATTGGAGCTTCATTGCGATTCAAGTCACCGTACACTACCAGTGAAGACATTGCTGTACCATGTATTCTATATTTGCTTTCATAACCGGTTGCATACCCATCGGGATCATCAACAATAACTCTGTTTTGTAAGATTACATGGTTTTGTAGAGGCATGCCATCTAAGAGCCCAATTAGCGGTGGCTCTGTTGGTACTGCAAATTCTTCTTGCGTTGGAAACGTTTCCGTTTCAATTTCAGCAGGGAAGATAGATTGACAGGTAGGGCGAAAAAACATTACATCGTCCACCTGTGCAAGGCCAATGTTTTCATAGTTATTTACAAGACTTTCAATACTGTTTCTTGGAAGCTCTACTAACAGAGCATGATAGGAAATTGCTTCAATAACACACTCTTGATTAACACTGCCTCCAAGCTGTGCTACTTCATATGATATAGTTCTCACAGCCATTTGACGCTTTTCGGCTTCCGCTCTATAAAATATCTCTATTTCAAAAGGAATCGGAACATCACCATCAAACAACAAGTTTTCTCTCCAATATTCGAGAGCAAATGTTTCGGCTATTCTATCTTGTGCATCCCACCTCCGTATGTTCTTTATTTTAGTGAAAACATTACGAATGCCTGCAAACCCTCTCTGAAAAACTTCTGTTTCCCCGTTTTTATGACGTTGCCAAAGAGACAACATTTGATTCATTGCCTGCTGATTAGACATAACGCAGTATAGTTTTCCGCTTAATTGTTCATCGGATTTTTCGCCAGTCGCTTCATCAACTTCGTAAAAATCATCATCAGGATCGAAATCGTCGCATTCTTGATCAAACATCCATTCCAATCCCTCGCAATGTTTAACAGCCGTATAAAAGTCGTCAGCAGAACCAATTATCTCAAAAACAAGGGCAAAATCTGGGCTAATTCCAACGGGCGAATTTTGAATTCGCACATTTTTCTGTTCAAAAGCAGACTGTAAAACAGCGAAGGTCGGTCGTAGTCTGTCAAATTGTCTTACATAATCAGGCCTTTTTGTCCTTGAGAAAAAAGGAGTCTTTGCTTCTCTATCCGCTCTTTCAGGAACAGGAAACAGTATTATTGGTCTTTCTGGCATGTTTCTTCATCCCCTTTCTTCTCATTTACAGACGTTTTTACCTGCGACTGCCAACTTGCAATTACTCGCTCTGAGATTTCTTTTTCTTTTGAATTTGGAATGCCAAGCACATATTGTCTGAATATGGTTAAGGCCAGTTCCTCTGCTTCTGCATAGCTCACACCTAAAGTTTTCTTTGCCAATGTACTCGGCTGCAATCCAAACTTAAATGCTCGTTCCTTTTCAAACATCTTGAAGAAGTATTCTAAATTTGCTCTTGTGGGTTTAGGTATCTCCAATCTGATTTGAAATCTACGCCAGGCAGCTTTATCCAGTAAGGATTCATGATTTGTAGCCGCTATCACTATAACGTAACTTGGAAGCGAATCAATATGCATGAGCAAAGAACTGACCACTCTTTTTATTTCACCTGTTTCATGAATATCTCCACGCTCTTTGCCCAAAGTTTCAAACTCGTCAAAAAATAAAACACACTGTCTTGTCTTTGCATGATCAATCAATTTTGATAAGCGCATTGCGGTTTCGCCTAAATAAGAACCTATGATGCTTTCGTATCTTACTGTTAAAAGTGGCAACATCAAAGATTCGGCAATAGCCTCAGCCAGTGAAGTTTTACCATTGCCTGGAGGCCCGATTAAAAGCACCTTGTGTCTCGGTTCTAACCCATATGATTGAAGCAATTCCGTTCTGTTTTGTTCTGAAATCAATTCATCACATATTTGCTTTACATTGTCCGGCAAAACAAGATGATCTAATCTCTTCCGCGGAACTTTTTCCAAAAATAAGTTTTGTTCTCCGTTTCCGTTTCTTATTAAGGTCGGAGAAGAATCCAATTCCTTCTGAATAGGTCTTTTTGCAACTTTTAATAAATCCTCAATCTTACTCGCCAATACTGTGTGCTGCTTTGCTCGTTCTTCTGCACATATAGCCTCAGCGGCTTTTCTAAAACTTACAGAGTCATTAACAAGTCCATATTTAATCAATTCACATAACAAATCTGCTCTTGCCATAATATATTCCTCCTAAACAATTATTTGCACCGGCTTTATGGCATGTCAGCAGGTATTTCAATAAAGTTATTCTCACAAAAATCATAAAAACTCTTTACAGCCAAATTGCTCGGAATAACATGTCCATTTTCCCAACGGCTTATAGTTGCATAGCTAACGTTAATAGCAGATGCAAGTTGTTTTTGTGTTAGCTCCAATTTATGACGTACATAAATAACAAATTCGGAAAAAGTCATTTTCTTTCCTCCCGATATAACATTTGCGATATTCTATCGGAAATTAGTATAACATATGCGATATCAACTTTCAATAAAATCTTGTGGCTCCAAGTCTATGTATAAGCATCCGCCGACCACGGCTGTGTAGTATCACTCTCCATTGAATATGTAACTTATATGGTTTTGGATGTAGATTTGTAAGTTAATTTGCTTTGATTGTAAGCTCAGCTCTAAGTCGATACATGACATGGCAAAACCTCCTTTAGAAGTAGGGAAAGCTACCTGATTTTATGTTGGGTGACAACTACGTGTTGGATGAAATCTTTTATATTCCTTGAAGACTACAAAGAGTAGCCTTGTATTGCAAGTTATATTGATTCTTAAAGATTCCGATATTGCTCCAATAACCTCATGTGTTTCTCAGATTTCTGTTGAATCTTATTGTGGCCGTCGCCTGCAAGATATTTTATCAAGCTATCCTTTGGTATCAGATATTTGTTATAGTACCGAATGCCTATTATTTTATTTTGTATTATCCAGTCGGAGAGGGTGCTTTGGGTATAACCGATTAGCTTTGCAACCTCGTTTGTGGTTAGTGCATCCGGAAAATTGCTCCATTCTTT
>CAYNYC010000105.1:0-4601 GCA_964401415.1 uncultured Erysipelotrichaceae bacterium | reverse complement strand
ATCGCTTATTTCATGTAAAAGCTACAAGGTGTTGCGTTTAAGTTGGTATTTAAGTATACGCATATTTCAGTTGAAAAAATGTTGACAATTGGTAATACCCGTATTAAAATGTAATAGCTATTAAATAATATGGTTTCCTTAATTGGGAACTATATTAATGTAAGAGTTAGGCACACCAGGAAGTGTGTGCAAAGAAGCGAAAGGAGAAAGTAATGCCTACAATTAATCAATTAGTTCGTAATGGTCGTACTAATAAAGTATGGAAATCAAAATCACCTGCTTTAAATAGAGGATACAACTCATTACAAAGACGTACTACCGAATTGACATCGCCGCAAAAGCGTGGTGTTTGTACTCGTGTTGGTACTATGACACCAAAGAAACCAAACTCAGCTTTACGTAAATATGCTCGTGTACGTTTAAGCAATGGGATGGAAGTTACAGCTTATATTCCAGGTGTTGGACATAACCTACAAGAGCATAGTGTCGTTTTGATCAGGGGCGGTCGTATTAAAGACTTACCTGGTGTTCGTTATCACATCATTCGTGGTACATTAGATTGTGCTGGAGTTGAAGGACGTCGTCAAAGTCGTTCATTATACGGCGCAAAAATACAAAAGCCGACTATTTAGTCGTAATGAGAAAGGAAAGAAATTAAATGCCAAGAAAAGGTCATATAGCCAAAAGAGATGTATTGGTAGATCCAATATATAACTCTAAATTGGTTACGCGTTTAATCAACAAGATCATGTACGACGGTAAAAGAGGAGTCGCACAAACGATCTTATATAATGCATTTGATATCGTTGAAGAAAAGACAAACCGTCAACCAATGGAAGTCTTTGAACAAGCTTTAGAGAATGTCATGCCAATGTTAGAATTAAAAGTTCGTCGTGTAGGAGGTTCAAACTACCAAGTACCGATCGAAGTAACTAAAGAAAGACGTTTAACATTAGGTTTACGTTGGATAGTTAACTACTCACGTTTACGTAATGAAAAAACAATGGAACAACGTTTAGCAGCAGAGATTATCGATGCAGCTAACGGAAGTGGTGCATCAGTTAAGAAAAAAGATGATACTCATAGAATGGCTGATGCAAATAAGGCATTTGCGCATTACCGTTGGTAATCGCTCAGGTAAAGGAAAGGAGTGCTCGCTATGGCACGTGAATTTTCACTAGAAAAAACTAGAAATATTGGTATTATGGCCCATATAGATGCGGGCAAAACCACCACTACCGAACGAATCTTGTTCTATACTGGACGTAGCCACAAAATTGGAGAAGTTCATGATGGGGCCGCCACAATGGACTGGATGGCGCAAGAGCAAGAAAGAGGTATAACTATTACTTCGGCCGCGACCACAGCGCAGTGGAAGGGTTGCCGAATTAATATTATCGATACTCCAGGACACGTTGACTTCACTGTTGAGGTTGAACGTTCTCTGAGAGTTTTAGATGGTGCGGTAGCGGTGTTAGACGCAAAAAGCGGAGTTGAACCACAAACAGAAACGGTTTGGCTACAAGCAACCAAATACAACGTACCTAGAGTAGTGTTTGTAAATAAAATGGATGCGACTGGTGCTGACTTCTATATGTCTTTAGAGACACTTGGAAGTAAACTAGGCGCAAGAGCAGCGGCAATACAATTGCCAATTGGAGCCGAAGCCGAATTTAGTGGTTTAGTTGATATTGTAGAGTTAAAGACTCATTTATTCCTTACAGATATGGGGACCTCAGACCAAGTAACTGATGGTGTTCCAGCAGATATGGAAGCTGAAGTCGAAAAATATCGTCAAGAATTATTAGAAATGATTGCCGAATATGATGAAGACTTCATGATGAAAGTCTTAGAAGGGGAAACACCTTCTGTTGAAGAGATTAAAGCTTGTATACGTAAAGCTGTTTGTTCAGGAAGTTTCTTCCCAGTATTATGTGGGGCAGCTTATAAAAACAAAGGCGTAACAGCCATGTTGGATGCCGTAGTTGATTATCTACCAAGTCCGTTAGATGTACCTAATATTAAAGGGAAGTTAGCTGATGGTACTGAAAAGGTACGTAAAAGTAGTGATGAAGAACCTTTTTCAGCCTTAGCATTTAAAGTAATGACAGATCCATTTGTTGGACGGTTAACCTACTTTAGAGTTTATTCAGGAACCGCTAAAGCGGGTACTTATATGCTTAATGCAACACGTGGACACAAGGAACGTTTTGGACGCTTAGTACAGATGCATGCTAATCATCGTCAAGATATTGATGAAGTACATGCTGGCGATATCGCTGCAGTAGTTGGACTTAAGAATACAACTACGGGTGATACATTATGTGCTGAAAACGCTCCGATCATCTTAGAATCGATGATCTTCCCAGAACCAGTTATCTCGGTGGCTATCGAACCTAAATCGAAAAATGATGCTGATAAGATGGACCAAGCGTTGGTTAAATTATCTGATGAAGATCCTACGTTTAGAACTTACACAGATGATGAAACTGGTCAGTTGATCATTAGTGGTATGGGTGAATTACATCTTGATATCATTGTTGATCGTATGAGACGTGAATTTAAAGTTGAAGCAAATGTTGGCGCTCCACAAGTCGCATATCGCGAAACGATTCGGGCTGCAGCTGAATGTGAAGGCAAGTTTGTTCGTCAGTCAGGTGGACGTGGACAGTTTGGTCACGTATGGATTCGTTTTGAACCAAATGAACAAGGTAAAGGTTTTGAATTTAAGAATGGTATCGTAGGTGGTACTGTTCCTAAAGAATATATTAAACCAGTTCAAGATGGCTTAATGGCTGCTTTGGGTGGTGGATTGATCGCTGGTTATCCGATCATCGATATTAAAGCTACATTGTTTGATGGTTCATATCATGAAGTTGACTCTAATGAAATGGCCTTTAAGGTAGCGGCTAGTATGGCCCTTAAAGAAGCTGCTAAAAAGTGCGATCCAGTACTTTTAGAGCCGATTGAATTATTGGAAGTAACAGCCCCATCTGATTATTTGGGAAGCGTCATGGGAGATATATCCGGTAGACGCGGACAGATAATTGATCAGGAGGAAAGAGGCAAATCGGTAATTGTAAAAGCTAAAGTGCCTCTATCAGAAATGTTTGGTTACGCAACTGATCTTCGTTCATTTACTCAAGGACGTGGTAACTATTCGATGAAATTCGATCACTATAGTGAGGTTCCAAAGAGTATCGTTGAAAAGATCAATAAGAAAAAAGCTTAATGATAATAAAGATTGATTTATCAAGGCTTTTATCTTAGAATATAAATGATAAATAACAAATTAAATAGGAGGAATTTGCAAGATGGCAAAACAAAAATTTGACAGATCTAAGACCCATGTCAATATTGGTACTATCGGTCACGTTGACCATGGAAAAACAACTTTGACTGCTGCTATAACAAACGTTTTAGCTAAAGAAGGTCTATCCAAAATCATGCGTTATGATGAAATTGATGGTGCTCCAGAAGAAAAAGCTCGTGGTATCACGATCAATACAGCGCACGTAGAATACTCAACAGCTGCTCGTCACTATGCACACGTTGACTGCCCAGGTCATGCTGACTATATTAAGAACATGATCACTGGTGCTGCGCAAATGGATGGTGCAATCCTTGTAGTTGCAGCTACAGATGGACCAATGCCACAAACACGTGAGCACATCTTACTTGCTCGTCAAGTAGGTGTACCACACATCGTTGTATTTTTAAACAAATGCGACATGGTTGATGATCCTGAACTTATTGACTTAGTTGAGATGGAAGTTCGCGAGTTATTAAGTGAGTATGAATTTGATGGCGACAATGCCCCAGTTATTCGTGGCTCAGCATTAAAAGCCGGTGAAGGTGATCCAGCTTGGACTCCAGCAATCCTTGAGTTGATGAAAGCTGTTGATGATTATATTCCTGATCCTGTTCGTGAAACAGATAAGCCTTTCTTAATGTCAGTTGAAGATGTTATGACAATTACTGGTCGTGGTACAGTTACTACTGGCCGTGTAGAACGTGGTACATTGAAACTAAATGAGAAGGTTGAAATCGTTGGATTAAAACCTACTAAAGAAACAGTTGTTACTGGTATTGAAATGTTCCGTCAATTACTTGATGAAGCTAAAGCTGGTGACAATGTAGGAACATTACTACGTGGTGTTAACCGTGAAGAAATTCAACGTGGACAAGTATTAGCTAAACCTGGAAGTGTTAAACCTCATACTCAATTCAATGCACAAGTTTACGTATTGACAAAAGAAGAAGGTGGAAGACATACACCATTTGTATCTAACTATCGTCCTCAATTCTATTTCCGTACAACAGATGTTACAGGTGTTATCAAGTTACCAGAAGGCACAGAAATGGTTATGCCTGGTGACCATGTCAACTTGAAAGTTGAATTGATTTCTCCTATCGCTGTTGAACAAGGTACTAAGTTCTCAATCCGTGAGGGTGGACGTACTGTAGGCGCTGGAAACGTTACTGATATCATTAAGTAATCTCATAAAATACAACTAAAGACCATGAGAAAATCATGGTCTCAGCTTGTTGACAAAGAAGTATAGTAAAAAGATATATAATTTGATAAAATGAAGAAGGCA
>CAYNYC010000104.1:2475-4730 GCA_964401415.1 uncultured Erysipelotrichaceae bacterium | reverse complement strand
AAAAAATGACTTAACTCTAATAATTAAGCCATCTTTATATAAACCAGCATTTACTTTAAGATTTCACGCTTAATTAGAAAATATGGTGATAATAATTTGGAGTGACTTGCTATTTTATGATTAATAGTCTATATATTAGGTATAGAGATCGAAAGATAAGGAGGGCTATAATGAAGAAATTTTATCGTTGTAACATCTGTGGTAATCTGGTAGCTATGGTTAATGATGCTGGTGTTAATCCGGTATGTTGTAATGAACCCATGGAAGAATTGAAAGCTAATACAACAGATGCGGCTAATGAAAAACATGTTCCTGTAGTTGAAGTAGCTGATAATAAGGTTACTGTTACTGTTGGTAGTGTATTGCATCCGATGTTGCCTGAACATCATATCGCTTGGATCTATCTGTTAACAAAACAAGGTGGTTACTTAAAATATCTACCAGTTGATGGTAAACCAGTAGCTGAATTTTGTTTAGAAGGTGATGAGTTAGTCGCTGCCTATGAATATTGTAATATTCATGGACTTTGGAAACTGGATTATTAGGTTTAAGAATAAAAGGAAGATATCAATAGGTATCTTCCTTTTTTTGATCAAATATTGATGAGCGATAACCGTAGTTTCTGGTTTATGATATCTTTGTATGCTTGTTGATTGATATCTAAGGAATTTACGTATGTTATCGTATCGTTGAGATTTAATAGTTTGACATCAATCACTTCGTCTTCTTTTAAGATGATGTCTTTGATTGTGTAATCTGTTTTGGCGGAGAAAAGATCGACGATATAATTATTGTTTAGACATCTTCCAAGATAACGGATGTTATTGGGGTCAAGTTTGATCGATAGTTCTTCATCAACTTCTCTAATGGCCGCATTTATACTTTCTTCATTGACATCAACTGCACCACCTGTCATACACCATATACCTGGTAGTTCTTTCTTATTAAGTGCTCGTTTTTGAATAATGAAATCATGGTCATCATTATAGATATAAATATGCACAGATAGGATATACTCATTATCACTTAATAAAGCACGAGGCTTACTGTAGCCTTTTTTTAAGCCGTTGGCGTCGTAAACTTCAACTATCTCACTCATACATCGCTTCGACGATACCCTGTCTTAAAATCAACGACATTGGTTAATGGTTGGCCTTTAAGATATGCTTTTAGATTATCAAGGGCTAAGTTGAATAACTTGTCACTAGTATATGTTAGATTACGTGCACCGCTGACATGTGGTGTAATCTGTACATTATGGAGTTGCCATAACTCTGATTCTTGGGGTAGAGGTTCTTCTTCAAAAACATCCAATGCAGCGCTCATTAGTGGTCTTAGTTTTAAATGCTTGATCAAGGCTTGGGTATCGATAGCTGGACCACGACCGACATTGATCAATAAGACATCATCTTTCATGTGGGCTAAACGCTCGTCATTAATAATATGGTAGGTTTCATTGGTATTAGGTAAAGACATCGCTACGATGTCTGCCTCTTTTAAACATTCATCAAGTTTATCCATTTGATAGAGATTTTTTAAATAATCAGGTTTTGCACTAACTGTTCTTTTTATCCCAGTTACTTCAGCTCCTAATAAAGACATTCTTTTGGCGAAATTATCACCGATGTCACCTAAACCTAAAACTAACACTTTAGCACCATGAATTGATCTAACATCACCTTCTGATTGATATTTTGCTTGTGTTTGGTTGTGGTAGTATTGATTAAAACGTTTATAGAAGAATAAGACGTTTCCTAACATATGTTCACTGATCGCTAAGCCAAAACAACCAGTTGAATTGGTAAGGATTACTTTATCTTTAAGTTTAGGATGGGCGGCGTATTTATCACTACCTGCAATACCTAAATGTAGATATTCAAGGTTTTCACAGTGGTCTAACATTTCTAACTTAACATTACCGATAATGACATTAGCATCTTTTAGATCACTTGGTTGTAATTCATTCTTTTTAAAGAATAAGACTTGATGTTCATCATCCATAAATAGTTGTTTTTGTTCTTCATTTACTTCTATGAGGATTAATATTTTTTTCATGAGATTATCCTTTCTTATATTTCAATTATAACTTTATCTGCTATTCAATGACAAATCTAGTGCTTAAAATTTAACATTAAGGAGAGATTGTAAAAATGTAAGCGTTATCTTGTTAAATTTATGATAATTATATTGTTTCCTTTGTTATAATACGATGGGAAGGTTCTTAAGATGACAATTACGAATATTTTTTCATTATT
>CAYNYC010000104.1:0-2375 GCA_964401415.1 uncultured Erysipelotrichaceae bacterium | reverse complement strand
TATAATACGATGGGAAGGTTCTTAAGATGACAATTACGAATATTTTTTCATTATTAGGTGGATTAGCTTTATTCCTTTATGGAATGAGCATCATGGCTTCAGGCTTTAAGCATATGGCTGGTGGTAAGCTTCAACAAATTCTTGAAAAACTAACGAGTACTCCCCTGGTTGGATTAGTTGTTGGTATATTTGTGACTGCTATCATTCAAAGTTCTAGTGCAACAACTAGTATGTTAGTTGGTTTTGTTAATGCTGGTGTTATGAGTGTTACACAAACTGTTGGTGTGATCATGGGTGCTAATATAGGCACAACAGTAACCGGGCAATTGATCGCTCTTGATTTTGGTGTTTTAGCACCGCTCATTGCTTTTATTGGTATTGTATTTATTATATTTATGAAAAACCCGAAGATAAACGCAATCGGTGAAATACTGGCTGGCTTGGGTTTTTTATTTATGGGAATGGATTTAATGAGTGGAGCGATGAAGCCTTTACAAACTACACCGTTTTTTCTCGAATTGATTAAGACATTGAAGAATCCGCTTATGGGTATAATGGTTGGTGCTATTTTTACAGCATTAATTCAATCCTCTAGTGCTTCGGTTGGAATTATTCAAACTTTAGCTAAAAGTGGAGTACTTGGCGTGGCAGATGTTGTTTACTTTAACTGTGGTCAACATATTGGAACATGCGTTACCGCTACACTAGCTTCTCTTGGTTTAAACCGTGATGCTAAAAGAGTAGCGACGATCCATGTTGTCTTTAATGTATTAGGAACACTGATGTTTACAGTTATTTATATGATGATTCCTTTACATAAGCTATATATTTGGTTAGCGCCCAATAATCCAGTTGCTCAGATCGCAATTATGCACTCTGTCTTTAGTATTACTACATCATTGGTGTTGTTTCCTTTTGGTAAATTATTAACCAAGATTGCTTATTGGATGATCCCTGATCAACATTCAGTGAAGAATCTGAAACTTGAGATCGTTGCTCCACCTCATGGTAAGGATACGGTTGTTGGTAATCTATTTGGGATCAATGTTGAGTTGAATCATATGTTTGGTTTAGTACGCGACAATATTGAAGAGTCCATGGTTGCTATCTTAGAGAATAGATCAAGCATTGATTTTGTGCATGATAATGAAGATAAGATTGATAAGATTCATAAAGGAATCATAAAATCAATCTCTCGAACGATATCTTCTAATATATCAGCGGATGAATCTAATGTTGTTTCGCGGATGTTTCAGATCAATAAAGATATTGAGCGGATGGGAGACCATGCTTTAAACTTAGCAGAATCTTGTGATTATCTAGCAAAACGAAATCTTAAGATAACACCAGCGATCATTGCTGAATTATACGAGATCAATGAGATCATCTTAATGAGTATGAACTCAATCGATCGGATATCGAGTATCAAAGAAGAACATCGTTATCAGATTATTTCACAAAATGAAGATCGTTTAGATTATATGTGTTATAACTTTAGAGAAAATCAGATTAAGCGGATGAATGAAGAAAAACAAGACTTTGAAGTTGGTATTATCTATACCGAAATCCTAACCGATATTGAAAGAATTGGTGATCATATCTTTAATATTGCCAATGAATTATCGGTAAACAGTTAATAATAACCAATCACGCCTTGTTTACTGTTTATATGAAAACTACTACCATAACCAAAGATATCACTATAATCAAGTGGTAGTTGGCGAATGCGAATACGTGAAGGACGGTCGTTGGGAATATTCCCTTCGATCGTAACGACAAAATCGATACCATATTGATGGATCATATCGATTACTAAGCCTGTATGATCAGGATAATTGAATCCAGCTGTATCAAAAAAGATTAAATCTCCCTTTTCAGGGATATACTCATTAGCCGGAAAGAATCGGCTTTTTCTTTGGTACCAAAGACCACTAGCATAAGCGGAATCAAGCCATGGATAAATATCATTAATGAAATTAGTACCTAATTGATCTTCAGCTTGCTTTAAACTATACATTACGAATTCTGTACACCAAGCATAAGTGGGATTACCAAACATTTCGCCGTAGATCGTTTTGCCATCTATTACCGGATAAGTAGGTTGAGTTTTAGCAATTCTAATGACTTGATCGATAAAGATGTCATAGGGATCGATGGTATCATCTTGTAAATAGGATACAGTAAATGATCGATTACTTTGATGAAGGTCGATCTTAGATATATAGATACCACCACCGATGATAGCTGATGATAAGATAAGAATAATCAATCTTTTAATCATATTTTTAATCTCTTTCTTTATTTCAATATAACACATTGTTGCTTAGAATTGTGACTGTTGTTAATTGATGATTAGCGTTGAAATATATTGGTTA
>CAYNYC010000103.1:0-4751 GCA_964401415.1 uncultured Erysipelotrichaceae bacterium | reverse complement strand
AAGAAGGATATTTAAATTTACTAGTTAAACAAGGTCAAAAAGAATATGGTGATACTTTTGAGATGATTAGTGCTCGTAGTGTCTTTTTAAATAAAGACTATTATCGTCCATTAGGGGATAAATTGATTCAAGTGATAAGTGATCTAAAGATCAAGACTATGGTGGATAGTGGTTGTGGAGAAGGGTATTATACTGACCTGATCAAAAAGGCATTACCTGAAATAGACATTATTGGTATTGATATATCCAAAAGGGCGATCAAGTATGCTTCAAAAGTTAATGATGATATCTTTTATATCGTAGCGGGTAATCAAGACATTCCTTTAACTAATGAATGTACAGAGCTAGTATTAAACTGTTTTGCGCCTATTGATCATAAGGAGTATAAACGTATCTTACGTAAATCAGGATTATTGATCACGGTAACACCAGGTGCTGAGCATCTCTTACAATTAAAACAAGTACTATATGATCATGTTTATCTCAATATGGAAAAAGAAGGTATAGCTGGATTTAAAGAGATAAACAAGGAAGTATTGGAATATGATATTGAATTACATGGTCAAAAAGACATCTTAGCTTTATTTATGATGACACCTTACTACTTTAGAACGTCATTAGAAGGTAAAGAAAGATTAGCTAGACTTGACTCATTAAAGACGCATGTCGCTTTTGTGATAAGCGTCTACCAAGCAATATAAATATAGGAGAAAAGATATGATTGATAAAACATATGAAAAAAAAGAAGGAATAGAAGTAATCTATTTAGCTGGAGGTTGTTTTTGGGGTGTAGAGCGCTTAATGCAAGTGATCAATGGCGTCGTAAAGACGACTACTGGTTACGCTAATGGCAAAGAGGGAGCGATCGCTACCTATCAAGAAGTATGTAGTGGTAAGACCGATTTCAGAGAAACAGTTAGAGTTGAATATGATCCGAAGATCGTTAGCTTAGAAACACTGTTGTTTGCGTTTTTTAAAGTTATCGATCCGACTTTGATCAATCGTCAAGGTCATGATGTTGGAACACAATATCAAAGTGGTATCTATTTTATCGATGATAAGACTAAAGAGACAGTTGAATATGTCGCCTCTATTGAGAAGTTAAGAAGTAAGAAGTTTTATGTGGAGATCAAAGAGTTAGTTAACTTTTATGATGCCGAAGACTATCATCAAGATTATCTGATCAAAAATCCCAATGGCTATTGTCATATCAATCTTAAAGAGATTCAAGAAGCAGCTCAGATCAAGATCGATGCTGGTAAGTACCCTCGTCCTGATGAAAGTGTGATCAAACAACGCTTAACTGTTGAACAATACCAAGTAACCCAAGAAAAGAAAACGGAAGCGCCTTTCTTTAACCCATATCATGCCTTAGATGATCAGGGGATATATGTGGATATTGTAACTGGTGAACCATTATTTTCATCGAGTGATAAATATATCAGTAGTTGTGGTTGGCCAAGTTTTGCTAAAGGGATCGACCCTAATGCGATCGTGGAAAGAGATGATCGCAGTTTGTTCGCTAAAAGAACCGAAGTCTTAAGTCGTAGTGGCAATACCCATTTAGGTCATGTCTTTGAGAATGATCCCGAATCACCAAGTGGGATCCGTTATTGTATCAATAGTGCCTCACTACAATTTATCCCAAAAGAAGAAATGGCAGAAAAAGGTTATGGATATCTATTAGATCAATCAGTTGATAACAAGGAGGAATAATGAAAGTCTATCAAAATATCGTTGAATTAGTTGGTAAGACACCACTACTACAACTAAATAATTATATGAAGAAGTATCAGCTTAAAGCGAATTTGATCGCTAAGCTGGAGAAAAACAATCCGGGTGGAAGTGTTAAAGATCGAATCGCTAAAGAGATGATCCTTGACGCTGAAGAAAAAGGGTTATTAAAACCTGGTTCAACGATCATTGAACCAACATCAGGTAATACAGGTATTGGCTTGTCTTATATTGGATTAGTCCGTGGTTATTCAGTTATTATCGTAATGCCTGACACCATGAGTATTGAGCGTCGTAAAACCATGAGTGCTTATGGAGCTAAACTGGTCTTGACTAGTGGTTCACTAGGCATGAAGGGAGCGATTGCTGAAGCTGAAAGACTACAGAAAGAAATTCCTGACAGTTTTATCCCAGCCCAGTTTGATAATAAAGCAAACCCACAAGCTCACTATAAAAACACGGGACCTGAAATCTATGAAGATTTTGATGGTAAGATAGATTTTTTTGTGGCAGGTATTGGAACTGGTGGAACGATCACTGGGGCTGGTGCTTATCTAAAAGAAAGAAATCCGAATATTAAGATCATCGCTGTTGAACCTGTTGGTTCACCTGTTTTATCAATTGGCGAAAGTGGCTCACATAAGATTCAAGGTATTGGAGCTGGTTTTATCCCGACTATCTTAAACACGAAGATCTATGATGAAGTGATCACCGTTAGTGATGATGAAGCCCTAAAGACAGCTCGTGAGATCGTTAAGACTGATGGCGTCTTTGTGGGAATATCATCAGGGGCGGCTTTATGGGCTGCTGCTGAAGTTGCGAAAAGACCAGAAACTAATGGTAAAAACATTGTTGTGATCTTACCTGATGGCGGAGATCGCTATCTATCAACGGCTTTGATCGATGAAGAGGTCAAATAATGAGTGTTAAAGGTAATAATGATCAAACGATAGCTCAACGACTCTTAGATTTTTATGATGATGCCGATATCACGATGTTTGATCAAGAAAAACAAGTTCCTTCATTAAAAGAGATATCGAAGATCATTGAACTATTATTAAAGGCGGTTTTTCCTTCATATTATAATCGGGAGTTAAAAAGCAAAGATGATGCTTTAGGTTATGTTACTGAAGTATTAGCCGAGTTGAAGACGATATTAAGAGTCCAGATTCGCTTAGCCTTACTATTTTGTAAACACGCCGATTGTGATGAAGATAAAGTTGCTCAGATGGTTGATGAGTTTATCTTTGAGATACCATCAGTTCAAAAGAAGCTCTTAAAAGATGCTCAATCAATCTTCGATGGTGATCCTGCGGCTAGTAGTATCGAAGAGATCATTATTTCCTATCCTGGTTTCTTTGCGATCTTTGTTTATCGTTTTGCGCACGTGCTATATCAAAAAAGAGTACCGATCATTCCGCGCATGTTAGCGGAAAGAGCTCACAGTAATACAGGTATTGATATTAATCCTGGAGCGATGATCGGCGAAAATTTCTTTATCGATCATGGTACTGGTATCGTCATTGGCGAAACAGCGATCATTGGTGATCATGTCAAGATCTATCAAGGAGTAACGCTAGGAGCTTTGTCAACCGCTAAAGGGCAATTATTAGCTGGTGTAAAGCGCCATCCGACTGTTAAGGATAATGTGACGATCTATTCAAATGCGACCATCTTAGGTGGTGATACGATCATTGGGGAAAATGTGGTAATCGGTGGTAATGCATTTATTACAGAGTCCGTTTTATCTAATACGAAAGTTAGCTTGAAAAAGCCTGACTTACATTATAAAGAAAACAAGAAGAAATAAATAAGAGAATTTAACGATTACCTATTGTAATTTCATCTAATTATGATATAGTAATAAAAATGCTTTTAAGATCAGTACGTGAGACTGACAAAGCGCTATCGTTAACGTCTTTTATTTTGCATGCGAAGCGAAGCCTTGTCTGATCACAGACAAGGCTTTTTTACACAGGAGGGATAGTTATGGAGTTCAAAGCAGTATTAATGAATCAAGAAGCCGTAGAAAGAACCTTGATGCGTATGGCCCATGAGATCTTAGAGAATAATCATGGCATTGATAATCTTTGTTTAGTTGGTATTAAGACCAGAGGCATTCCTTTAGCCAATCGTTTAGCAGCTAATATTGAGAAAATAACCGGAGTAAAAGTACCAGTAGGTACCTTAGATATCAATCTGTATCGCGATGATCTAGTGCAACAATCAATCGATCCTGTATTAAACGCAACAGATATCGCATTTCCTATTAAGGGTAAAAACGTCGTCTTGATCGATGATGTCATCTTTACTGGTAGAACAGTCAGAGCAGCGATGGACGCTTTGTTTGCGATTGGAAGAGCCGATAAGATTCGTTTAATGGTCTTGATCGATCGCGGACACCGCGAATTACCAATCCGTCCTGATTTTGTGGGTAAGAATATTCCAACATCACGCAGTGAGATGATCGCTGTTAATTTAGATGAAACTGATGGGAGTACAGGCGTAAGCCTTTTCCAAATATAAAAAGAGGAGGATATATGGAAAAAAAGAATACCGTAGGTTATTTACCTGATGAGAGGCCACCGATTTGGCAGTTGTTATTGTATGCAGTTCAACAAGTTATCGTTATGTTTCCGGCAACCGTTGCTGTGGCATTGGCGACAGGCTTCCACATTTCAACAACGATATTTGCCAGTGGCTTGGCCACATTGGGATTTGTCCTCATCACTAAAAGACAGTTACCACTATACTATGGCTCAAGTTTTTCTTACCTTTCAGCTATTACTGGTTTAATGTCATCTAGTGCTTTAGCCAACAGTACCTTAAATGAGAAGATCTCAATCGCTCAATTTGGTATCATCATGTCTGGTTTAGTATCGATCGCAGCCGGTTTGATCGTTAAGCGCTTCGGTCGTGATTCAGTCGAAAAGATCTTACCAGCCTCGATTACGGGTCCTGTAGCGATGGTCATTGGTCTAACATTAGCTGGTGTAGCGATATCTGATATCGGTTCA
>CAYNYC010000102.1:3351-4751 GCA_964401415.1 uncultured Erysipelotrichaceae bacterium | reverse complement strand
CAATCGCGATGTTGTGGATAAGTTCTTGCATTAAAACTGTCTTTCCAACACCAGCTCCACCAAAAAGACCAACCTTACCACCTCTTGAATATGGACATAAAAGATCGATGACCTTTAAGCCTGTCTCCAAGATTGTTTCAGAGGTTTGTTGTTCTTCAAATGATGGTGCTAAACGATGGATTGGATGTTTAGTAACTGTCGCTGATAATGGTCCTAATTCATCAATCGGTTCACCAAGCACATTAAACATTCTACCAAGTACTTCTTTACCTACTGGGACCATGATGGAATCTTGCGTATTGATCGCGATCATTCCGCGAACCAATCCTTCAGTACCACCCATCGAAATACAACGAACACAATCATCACCAACATGTTGAGCAACCTCAACAGTTAGGTTGTGACCATCAGGATCGACGATGACCGCCGTATTTATCCCTGGCAAAAAGCCCTTATCAAAACGAATATCTACTACGGGTCCGATAATCTGGATTAATTTTCCTGTTTTACTCATAAACACTACCTCCTATATCGCATCAGCGGTCATAACGATCTCATTAATTTCTTGGGTAATGGATGCTTGACGAGCTTTGTTAT
Source organism: uncultured Erysipelotrichaceae bacterium (assembly GCA_964401415.1). Lineage (GTDB taxonomy): Bacteria > Bacillota_I > Bacilli_A > Erysipelotrichales > Erysipelotrichaceae > JAQUCI01. The sequence continues at coordinate 4,154 of CAYNYC010000102.1, read as the reverse complement.
ATTCTAATGTTAAATCTTCTATTAAATCTTCAGCGTTATCCGTAGCCATATCCATTGCTAAACGTCTAGCTGAATGTTCACTAGTCGTACTTTCCAACCAATAACCATAAAATAATGACTTAATATATAACGGCACAAGTTCAAATAGGATCGTATCGATATCTGGTTCATACAAGATTTCTTTGTACGCTAAAGTATAGGTATCTTGCTTAACAATTGGTAATAGTTTTTCAAACATTGGTTCAAAACTCATTGAATTAACATATTTCGTATAAACAATATTGATACTACTTATTTTCTTTGCTTTATAATCGTCAATGATCTGATCCGCAATCTTCGCTAGTTCAATATACTTAATAGTATCACTAGCGATATCATCACGATTAACTTGATATCCATTCTCTCGAAGTGAATACTTACCACGTGATCCGATCACTAACAATTCTCCTGTCTTTGGTAATTGTTCAGTAATTAATCTTAAAACATTTGAATTATATCCACCACACAAGCCAAGGTCACTTAAATAGACAATCGTTAATGGATTATCATCAATTCGTTCTTGAAGATAGATATTATCTATATCATTGGTATAGCTTAGTATCTCAGTAACGATCTCCTTTAAGTTTGCCGAATAAGGTTTATTCGCATCAAAATGCTCACGCTGACGCTTGAGTTTTCCGATCGCGATCAGTTCCATCGCTTTTGTTATCTTGCGAGTAGTCTTGATCCCTCTTATCCTTGTTTTAATTACTTGTTGTGATCCTGACATTATTCCTTACCGTTCAATCTTTTATATTGATCAA
>CAYNYC010000102.1:0-3251 GCA_964401415.1 uncultured Erysipelotrichaceae bacterium | reverse complement strand
GAAGGTTCAAGATCACTACCAAACTGTGAAAACGACAACATCTCATGATATTGAGCCAAATCCATTTTTAATGAACTAGATAGTTGTTTCATGATCTTAGTTTGTGCAGCACTACCAACACGTGATACTGAAAGTCCACTATCAACCGCAGGGCGAACACCACCATTAAACAGTTCGGTCTGTAAAAAGAGTTGTCCATCAGTTATTGATATAACATTGGTTGGAATATAAGCTGAAATATCACCCGCTTGGGTTTCAATGATTGGTAAAGCTGTTAACGAGCCTCCACCATAATTGTCATTTAATTTCGCCGCTCTTTCTAATAAACGAGAATGTAAATAGAAAACATCACCTGGATAAGCTTCTCTTCCTGGTGGTCTTCTTAATAGAAGTGACATCGTTCGATAAGCTACCGCATGTTTACTTAGATCATCATAGATGATCAAAACATCTTTACCTTGTTCCATCCATTCTTCACCAATAGCACATCCAGCATAAGGTGCAATGTATTGCATAGGAGCACGTTCACTGGCCGTTGCCACAACGATCGTGGTATATTCCATAGCCCCAAATTGTTTTAACTTTTCAACAATCTGTACTACCGTAGATGCTTTTTGACCTATAGCTACATAGATACAATAAACATTTTCATTTTTTTGATTGATGATCGTATCGATCGCAATAGCCGTTTTACCAGTTTGACGATCCCCAATGATCAACTCTCTTTGACCACGTCCAATTGGGATGATCGAGTCAATGATCTTAATCCCTGTTTGTAGTGCTTGATTAACTGATTTTCTAGTCATAACCCCAGGAGCTACTCTTTCGATAGGTCGTGTTTTCTTTGTATCAACTGGTTCTTTACCGTCAATCGCAATGCCAAGCGCGTTGACGACTCTTCCGAGCATTTGATCACCAACAGGTACTTCAATTATCTTATTAGAGCGATAAACTTTATCGCCTTCTTTGATCGTTGAATCATCACCCATGATAACAGCGCCAACATTATCAACTTCTAAATTGAGCGCCATCCCAAAAACATCATCACCAAAGATAAGTAATTCATTGGCCATAACATTTTCTAGTCCATGAATAAGGGCTATCCCATCACCTACTTTAATGACATACCCAACATCTTTGACATCAAGTCTTTCATCATAATGCTTAATCTGATCCTTGATTATCGCACTGATCTCTTCTGGCTTAAGTTTCATTTATTACTCACCTCTATTCAATAAGCTGTTTTTCAGCGTATTAATTCTACTCTTTAATGATCCATCTATAACTCGATCACGAACAACGACTTTGATCCCTGACAACAGTTCAGTATCGATCATGTTTTCTAACATGACCTTATATTCAAATCTTTCACTGACCGCTTCTTCAAGCTCTTTTATTTGTTTATCTGATAAATAATCGATTGAGTACACCTGTCCCATGATCCTACCTTGTTCTTCATTGGCCTTGATCAAGAAATCATCGATGATCTGCTCAATTGTGTCATGTCGATTATTATCCACAATTAAATAGATAAATTTAACAATGCTTTGGTTTGAATCATCAGCGAAGATCTTATCGATCACTTTTTTCTTGTCTTCTTTAGAAATTAGATAGTGCTTCAAAAATGGTAATAGCTCAGCGTTAGTCTTAAAGATTCTTTTGATATTCTTTAATTGTTCACAATAAAAATCCAAGCTATTTTCTTCTTTAGCTAGTTCAAGCAACGCTAGTGAATAACGACTGGCGATCTTACTCATTTGGTCTTAACTTCCTTTATGAAACGCTCAATAGCCTGACGATCTTTGTCTTCGTCAAGCTTTTCACTTACCAATTTTCCAGCTGCCATCATAGCAACTTCAACTATTTCCTTATGTATCTCTTTTTTAAGCTGTTCTTTTTCCAAAGCGAGTTCTTTTTTGGTATCAGCTAAAGCTTCTTCTGATCTGCGCTTGGCTTCAGCCATCAACTCACTCTTAATCCGTTCGCCTTCTGTTTTCCCAATTGTGATCAATTGTTTAGCTTCAATGCCAGCCTTTTGAATTTCTTGCTTAGCTTGTTGATTTAAAAGTTCTGATTCTTCTTTTAATCTAGCAGCTTCCATTAATTTGTTATGTTCAAATTCGGAACGTTTTTGCAAGATTTCTCTAACCGGTTTCCAAGCCAACTTTTTCATGAAATAAAACAAGATAAAAGTAGCAATAAGTTGAGTAACGATCGTTAAGACATTAGGAAGCAGTTTCTCTAATATATCAATATTGATTTGCATAGAGACTCCTTTCTAATTCAGTTCTAGACTCGTCCACCTAATACGAAGATAATAAGTAATGCTATTAATAAACCATAAATAGCAACAGTTTCAGTAATAGCTGCACCAGTAATTGCCATAGACCGAATTTTCCCTTCAGCTTCTGGATTTTTACCAATAGCTTCTACAGCTCTTGCAAAAACATTACCTTCACCAATAGCAGTAGTAGTCCCCGCAAATACTGCTATTGCAGCAGCAATCGCAATTAATCCTAATTCCATATGTAATCCTCCTTTAATTTTAATAATCTATTTCAACGGAAGTTCTTTTCCAATGAAAGCTATCGTTAATGATATAAAAATATACGTTTGAATCAATCCCGCAAAGAGGTCGAAATAAAAGTGAAATGCTGGCGCTATCACAACCCCAACGAAATTGAAATAACCAAGAAAAGGCACTAATCCAGACACTATCGCGGTAAAAGAATAAATTAACCCCATGATAACCCCACCTGTCATAATATTACCAAATAAACGCATCGACATCGAGATCAATGGCGCAAACTTACCAACAATATTCATAGGTAAAAACAACACAAATGGTTCAAGGAATCCTTTTAAATAGTTTTTAATACCATTAAACTTGATCGCATTCTTTTCAATCAATAGTACTGTTATAAAAGCCAAAGTCAATGTCACACTGAAGTTTGCGGTTGGCGATTCAATCGAAAATAGACCCGATATATTTGATAAGACAAGATAACTTGATATCATCCCAATATAAGGACCTAAGTTTTCCGCTATCACATCATTGGTTTCTCTTAGCACCATCTTATCAACAGCTGAGACACCCATCATCGTCAACAAGACAACTCCTTTGGGCTGTGTTAATGGATCGTATTGTTTTAGTTTGCGATTTACATAATAAAGAGCGCCGATAATGATCGTCGTTACTAAGATGATTCCATAAACCGCTGATTGAACAACCATAAACTCACTCCTAATCT
>CAYNYC010000101.1:2796-4793 GCA_964401415.1 uncultured Erysipelotrichaceae bacterium | reverse complement strand
CGACAATGTAGATCATCCGCTACAGCCATGTGTTTATTACTAGATAGCATTCGATTAACGGGAAATTCTGGATTGATCACAAATTGATGAAAACCAATTTTCATAATTCTTCTCCTTTATCTTACTGTCTCAAGGGTATAGCGGATCGCTGTTCCCTGATGGATATTTTTAGTTAAGATCTTATGGGTGATCCCGGTGCTTGGCATAAAGCGCTCCTTGCAAGCATCATAGTTCTCTGGATCCTTCAAGATAGCCTCACATGCATCAAGATGGTATTGAAGACAAGAGCTCGTCACATCAAGTGCCCCGTGTCCTGGAAATACTCCTGTAATATCTTTAAAACGTGGTTGTAGCTTCTTAAAGGCGTTTCTTGAGGCTAAGACCGTACAATTTTCAGCGTATGGTTCATTGGGTTTTGCTTTGGAAATTCCGCTGGTATCACCACTAAATAAGGTCATATTATGTAAATCAAGATAACCACATTGACCAGGTGTATGCCCTGGTAGTAATACCGCTTCAACCTCATATCCTTGGCCAAGATTAAATTTATGGCCATCTTCAACGCCAATGATCTGATACGGTTTATACTTGATCAGATCAGCACGATCAAACTCCGTCCATTTTGGCTTACCCGTTTCATCAAACAGATAATCCCAAATCCGATCATTATTGATATTTTGCATACGAGCAACTTCCGCATTTGAACAATAAATAGTATCAAACTGAGCGTTACCATAGGCATGATCATAATGGGCATGAGTACAAACAACGATCAATTCTTTGTCACCTACGATTTCCTTTACTAAGCCTTTAAGGTCACCACAGCCAAAACCAGTGTCGATTAACATCGCTTTCTCAGGTCCATTGATCAAATACATCCACGGATCTCCTGCACCATCAAGTGTCTCAGTAAAGATCGCCCACATGTTATCTCGCATTTGATAAACTTCGGCGTAAGGATTGATTGGATACTCTTTCTTTAAAGTTGAAAACTCACGTAAGATCTTCATATAAGACCAACGGATCGGTTTTTCTTCTTCCCAAACAATTTTCTTACTTTTTAAATTAGATTTAATATATCTATTTTCCGGCATTTTATACCACCTTTCTTTGACACAACAAAATACAAAGTATCTTTATTACATGATAACCCTAATAATGAGTTCTTTGTATATTCATAAATTGTATTATTAATAGTTCAAAAAAAGCCCTTAATCACTTAAGGGCTCCTGATTATATGATTTTACACGACTTCTTTGTTTGGTCAATAGTATTATACTTGATTCAATAAATAATATCATCGGAACCATATTAACTATCAACCCTTTGAATACTGAGCCTGTGTCTTTAATTAAAATCCGATTATTGGGATCTAAGAAATGATAGTTTGTCCCACTATGGATATTAGATAATAGATCAGTGTAGGTAAAGGGATTAAACGAAGCAACGCTTGATGACATGCCAAAGAATAACACAACAGAGACAATACAAGTCAAGGCTAAGGTAAAGGATTGATTACGCGTTAATACTGAGAACAACATGATCACACTCAAGACTAACCCAAACACCAAAAGATGATAGAAAAGCTGCGCTAAACTTAAATAAAGATATGGCATATGAATTGTCATTGCTTGCGATTGGCTAAAATAGCTAACCATTTGATCAGGGTTCCCAATTCCTTTGATAAGAATCAATCCGAATAGGAAAATAGCAAGTCCACTAATGTAACTTATAACAACGGTTGACCAATGACTAACAAAATGTTTTCTTAAGTTAACTATTCGACTCTTTTCCTTCAATACTGAAGTAACATAATCAAACTTGAAGATAATGATCAATACCCAAACGATATAAGTATTGTGAGTCATGAAATAATAGAAATAATCTAGCGCTCCAACAAAACCAAATAATGAAGCACTACTTGGCACCACATCTTTTAGTGGCCAAACATTAAACGCCACTCTTTCATTAAGTTGCGGTAAAGTCGTAACTGACAT
>CAYNYC010000101.1:0-2696 GCA_964401415.1 uncultured Erysipelotrichaceae bacterium | reverse complement strand
CCCATTGTATAAAGCGGAAATAATGCTACTACTAAGATCAAAAGGACAGAGCGCCATTTATTCCTTAAGATCTCTAAAACTTTTTGAAACATTCAAATTTCTCCTTACTTTAATAATGAAGGACATGTCTCTGTCCCTACTGGATAGGTTTCCGTAAACGCATAAGAATAGCTGTTTGAACGGAATGGATTGAATACACCACCATTAGCCAGTGTATAAGTTACTGAAAAAAATGGTTTTTCTTCTATTTCATCATACTCATAAATATAAAACGAACCTGTAAGTGGAGTATTAGTGGTAAAATACCCAAATACCTTTTTACTAATATACGGACCAGTACATTCAGCATAGACCGGCATCTGATAAGCATATGCTCTTGTTGTTTCTTGTTGTGAAGCTGAAACGACTATCTCAAACATCGACACACTTATAATGATCGCTAATACAGAGTATAGTATTCTTTTCATTTTATCTCCTTTCACTTTATAATTAGCTAAAATTCTATCTAATCCTAAATTAGCTCAAGCGATCATGGTGTAGATTAATATTATACAAAACAATTATAACAAATTAATCATATTTCGTAAATAGTATATTACATTTTATTATATAGTATATTATTGTATTGATTTACTACTATTTATGATAAATTATAGCATACACATAAAAAAGATCGGTTTGTCCGATCTTTATGCGCTTATATTAAGTGTTTTTTTACTAAACCACTTAAGTCGCTGCCTTGGGGATATTCGATCAGCTTTCGATCAATATCATGAAACCCTTCTTTTAATTTATCTATGAATAGCCAGCTTGTCTCGATCTGTTCCCATTCACTAAACCAGAACTGCTCTTTCTTTGTAATTGCTTCTAACATCCATTCATAAGCTTCTGGAGTATTTAAACGATTTAATTCACTACAGTTTTGACAAAAATCAAGTTTAGCTTCTGTAACTCCTTTTTCTAGACCTGGAGTCTTGATATTAAAATGCATTTCAACACCTTCCATAGGCTGAATTCTTATGACTAAGACATTGTTTGCTAAGTTTTTATCTTCTTGTTTAAAAGTGATCTTAACTTGAGTGTTTCTTTCATTTGTTTTTTTACCCGATGAGATCACAAATGGTACATCTTTCCATCTTGGTTGATCAATAAATATCCGAATTGCCCCAAATGTTTCCGTATTGGAATTTTCACTAACTCCTTTTTCTTCTAGATATCCATCGTATTGACCAAGTAAGATCGCTTGTTTTATTGGTTCTTTGATTGTTAATGCCTTTAAGATCTTTCTTTGTTGCTGTTTGAAACTATTCATATCTGATGGATTATCTAGTGCCACAATCGTTAATATTTGCAGTAAATGGTTTTGCACCATATCTTTTAAAGCTCCCGTACGATCATAGTATTCAGCTCTATTTTCAACACCAACCGTTTCCATCGCTTCAATCTCAACTAACTCGATGTTCTCACTATTCCACACTTTCTCAAATATTGGATTAGCGCATCTAATCGTTAAGATATTGCGAACCATTTCTTTTCCAAGATAATGATCGATCAAATATAGATTTTCTTTACCAAAACGGGCTTGTAGATCGGTATTTAATTGTTTTGCTTCAGCTAAAGTATCTCCAAATGGTTTTTCCATGACAACACTAATATTGGTCAAACCAATATTACATAAACCATCAGTCGCGACTTTAAAAAGATTTGGAGCTATCGCTAAATAAACAATCGTCTGTAAAGCTTTGTTATTTTCAATTCTATCTTTAAGCGGTCCATAACCATTTAAGTCACTGATATCCATCTTACAGTAACTGATAATTTTACTTAAACGCTTAAAATTATCATCACTAAAAGCTAAACGGGCATTATCTTTGATCCATGATCTTAAGGATCTTAGATAATCATCAATCGTTAGGGGTCTTCGACCTACGATAATTATCTGATCGTTTGCCTTTAAGTTTCCTTTTACCAAAAGATTATAAAAAGCAGGCATCAGTTTACGATAAGTAAGATCTCCCGTACCACCAAAGATGATATAACGATTATTAACAAGCTTATTCCCACTCATAATGGAATGAGCCCTCTTTATCAATACGTTTAAATGTATGTGCCCCAAAATAATCTCTTTGAGCTTGAATGATATTAGCTCCCAGTTTCTCAGCATGAAGCTGATTTAAATAAGTCGTTGCTTCTTGATAGATCGGCGTTGGTAAACCCGCTAATGTAGCGATAGATGTGATCTTTCTTAGATCATCAAGATTATCATTAATCCATTCTTTAAAGCGAGGTGCTAATAAAATATTTTCAATATTTGGCTTCTTATTGAAGACCAATCTTAACTCTTCTAATAATTCTGATTGAATGATACAGCCAGCTCTAAAAATAGAGGCAATGGCTTCTAAGTCCAATTGATAATCATAACGGCTTGAGGCTTCATGATACATCGCAAAGCCCTGAGCATACGCAGTTAATTTACCTAAGGTATAAGCTCTTCTTAATACTAAAGGGTCAATCTTGATCTTAGCTGCTTTTTGACTAAAGTTTTCTCTTAGAAGCGTTTGATTAGACATTAAGCGCGACATAAAGGCGGCTTGAATAAGTGAGACATTGACATCTTGTTCAAGAGCTTGCATCGAAGTCCATTTTCCTGTTCCTTTATGAGAACTCATATCTACGATCAAATCGACTAAATACTG
>CAYNYC010000100.1:0-4814 GCA_964401415.1 uncultured Erysipelotrichaceae bacterium | reverse complement strand
GGTATCCACGCTACCATCAAGGAATTAACAAGACAAACAGCTGTTGTTGAGATAGCCCCAAAACTTGAGATATTAGTTGAACGATTTAGTATTGCGGCTCTTGAAAAAGCAGTAGCCCTTGAAGATAATACAGAAGAAGTCGAAGAAACTAAATAAGTGTACAAAAATAATAGTTAGCCTAAAAGTAAGTAAAATCTTACTTTTTTTATGATATATAATCAAATATTGATTATTAGCAAAAAAAAGGTATGATAATATTGTAAAACATAATGTAAGTATCATAATATAATCAATTGAATAATAATGAAAGGAGATATTATGTTGAATGTAATTAAAGATGTCGCCAAGAAGATGGAAAGTTATAAGAAGTCGGATAAAAAAAGCACAGATTATGTCCATGATGGTGTTACTTATCAAAAAAGTAAAATTAAAGGGTTTGCCATATTCGCTTTTATGAATTATTTTTTAGCATTTTTGTTTATAGTAATATATGGTGAAGTAGTTGGTCGAATCTTTAGTAATGGTTATTGGTGGGTACCATTTTTCATCATTTTTGTCTTGTTAATAATTTTACCAATTATCGTATTTGCTGTTGATGATAAAAAAGACTGCAGAAATTGAGTTGACTTCTGCAGTCTTTTTTTAATTAGAAGTAGTGTGTTTTAGAAAGCGAAGTTACCATCCACAAAGATTGGTATAGCTTCGTTTTGTTTGTTGTAACCAGTAATATTCATATCGGCTGTACCAAACATAAAGTCTATATGGATTGACGAATAGTTTAGATTATGTTTTTGCCAATCATTAAGATCGGTATGGCTACAACCATCAATACATCCAGGGAAGCCTTTACCTAAGGCTAAATGGCAGGATGCGTTTTCATCATAAAGCGTGTTGTAAAACAAGAGCCCTGATTGTGAAATTGGAGTTTTGTTTTCGACTAAAGCAACTTCTCCCAAGTAGCGTGAGCCTTCATCGGTGTCTAATAATTGATCAAGTAGTTGTTTGTTTTTAGCTGCGAAGTGATCGATCACCTTGCCATCTTTGAAAATGAATCCAAAATTTTCAATGATCGCTCCACCAACTTCTAGGGGAAGTGAAGCATAGACAATACCATCTACGCGATATTTATCGGGTGATGTGCTGATCTCTTCAGTGGGGATGTTGGCCACAAAGGCAATCTCATCAGTATCGTTTTTGGCGAATTTGGCGCAAGGATGTAAACCTATTGTTAGATCAGTTCCTAAGTTGTTTGTAAAATGAAGATGATCTAGATCAAAACTGTCAAGCTTTTTACCAAAGTAAGCCATGGCCTTTAGATGATCTTTCCAATTAGCTAAAGGATCTTCATTAAAGCGTACACGACAGATATCATAGATTACATCAAACATCTTCGCTAAAGCAGTTTGATCATCATCCTTTGGAAATAAAGTGTTAGCCCACAATTGATTAGGGTAAGAAGCGATACACCATTGAATATTATCAGTGGCGATGAATTGGCGGATATTATTTCGAAGATTATTGGTGAATCGTTGTAAAGCTCCACTAGCATCACTTGTTACTTCACTATATAAATAAGGATATGCTGATTTAATCAATAAGGAACAAGCTTTATCTTTTAGATAGGTTACGCTTGACTCTTTTTGCCAAGGCAGAACTTCTTCAATTAGTTTATGATCTACATTAAGACATCTTTGCTTATCAACATAGGCATCAGTATAGAAGACGATAACGTCTTTTGCTTGTCTTTCGAAAGCGATCTTGGTACAAGCTTGGACTAAAGGATAAGCATCAACTGGTGCTTCAATGATCAGATACTGGTCTTTTTTTACATTGACCCCCAGTTCAATAAGTAAACGAGCATATTTTATTAGTCTCTCATCACTCATCTTAGCGATCGCCTTTACATAGATAAATGTTTTCTTGACGTGTTGTTAGATATTCAGCTCCATCTTTTTTAACAACCGCCATATCTTCTTGTCCAATCTTTCCATCATCAAAACCGATATTAATATCAACAGTGAAGACCATGCCTTCTTCGATATCGGCTTCAACTCTTCCAAGATATCTTTCCCATCTGGGACCCATCATTACTCCACCATCGTGGGTTTCGCGTCCCACTTGATGTCCTAGACCAAAATTGAAGTCAGGGTAACCCATTTCTTTAATTTTGGCTCGAGCCGCTTCATCTGGTATATAAGCCGGTGTATGAGGCTTCATTAATGCTAAGCCCACATCTTGGGCCTTTTGAATGTTTTTCAATGCTTGTTTATAGTATTCAGGGGCATCGGTTTCATCATCCTTTAAGACATAGTAGACTCTTTGGATATCAGAACAATACTCATTAGTTCTTACACCAAAATCAAGGGTAACAAGTTCACCTTTATGACAAACATGATCTGTAGGGCCAGCATGTCCTCCAGCTGCGCCTTTCATCATGACACCTGGATTGTGTTTTATTTCCCAGGCATTGCCTTGTTTGTAGAAAGCAATTCTTTCTTGACAGAAACGATGGATATCAATCTGACTCTTTCCTTCTCGGATATAATCTTTCGCTTCTAGCAAGATCTTCTCTGTGTAGCTGATCGCTTCTTTGATCGCAGCTAATTCAGTTGGGGTTTTGATGCCTCTAAGCTTGTTGATGATTCGATCAGAGCTGATGATCTTTCCTTGATAATCATACTCTTTAAATAATCTTTCTAAAAACAGAAACATACCGTGCGTTAAGCCATCACTAGCAACATCATCAGAATAATTCAAAGCGATCGTTTCTGGTTTAAGCTTATCCATGATCTTAAAGAACTCGGTTTTAAATGAGCGATCATAAGTAATCACTTCATCATATAGACCTTGTTGCGACATCCCATAAGCATCAAGATGACCTGCTAAGCAGATAGCTTGATCTTTTGTTAAGATAATTGCGGTTGTACTTCCTAGTTCGATCGTTGATAAAAAGGGTAGTACTGGTTCAGAATTCATGACTGTTTCTCGACCAATACTCATCCACATATCCACCTTTTCTTCCTGTAAGATAGATTTTGCTTGTTTAATCTTTTCGTTTTGTAACATATATCCTCCTATAGTGGTAATTCAAATAGATCGCGATCAAATTTCGTTAAAAACTCCGCGCCTGTTTCGGTGACTAAGACCATATCTTCAACGCGCATATAACATTCGTTTTCAAAAAACATCTTGGGTTCACTACAGAAGACCATTCCTGGTTTTAAGATGTAGTCGACTTCTTTATTTAACATTGGATGTTCATGACAATCGATACCGATCTGATGACCTAAATTTCCTTTTTCTTGAAAGCGTAAATACGCTCCATAACCTAATTCTGTTACCTTTTCTAATACAAATCCATATAATTCATTTACATTAGTTTTATAAGGAACAATACTTGCGACCATATGTTGTTGACCAGCTTGTAAAGCGTGGTATCCTTTTTTAACAAGTTCAGGGGCTTGGCCATAATAGACAGTACGTCCCCAATCACTACAATAGCCATCATGCATAAAGCCGATATCTAAAGCGATAGCCGTATTGTTTACAAGTGGAGTATTACGATCAAAACTAAGGGCATCTTTAGCTAATTCGGTCATACGTGTTTTAAATCCACAAGTTGGAGGAAATGATAGATCACTAATACCGTGGTCTAAGCCATATTGCATTACTGCTTGTTCAGCATCATATTGACTCATGCCTAAGCGTAGATTAGCGAGTACATTGCGGATAGCCTCGTCTGTGAATTCAGCCATCTTTCTTAAAGTTGCGATTTCATCCTCATCTTTAATACAACGAATATCATTTAAAAGATCTTCAGCTTCTGTGATCTGTATTTGATCATTAATACTATGTAATGCATCTTTTAAATAGTCGAAGCAGGCAAAACCTACACCAATACTATTTCCTTTGATATACGGCGACATCGAATCTTCTAACTGATCCATGTAAGTGATTATTACATTCGGGTAGTTGTTAAAAGTCTTTTGTAGGTGTGGGACAGTGAAGATATAGTATTCTCCACTTGCTTTCACATATAATACGGTTTCTGGTACATTACGATAGTTACTATGACCCATAATATTATTCATACAGGTTCTTTGCCAGAAGTAATCAGTGCAATCTAATAGGTATTGTAGATTAGCTCCTGTGGCAAAAAGCAAGCCATCAAGCTTAGCATCTTTCATAATTTTGATGGTCTTCTCTATTCTTTGTTTTTTCATTATCTTACCTCTTTTATTTAATATAGCACATAATACATTTATTTACATAGTTTACATAATGTAAAAATGTTACATTATGTAAATATATGAAATAACTCTTGAAATTGTTTCAGATATAATATATCATTGTTACAAGCTTAAAGTAGGGGGCACTTTGATGGGAATCTATAAAGAAAAATTTGCGATAGCATTTGAAGCACTTAAGAAAAACAACATTGATACATGGATCGTGGCTGGTCATGAATCAGCAACTAATTCGGAACCAGTATTACCAACTCTTGGTGACTTTGAATTTATTGGTTTTACAGCTTTGATCTTCAATGTGGATAATACTAGTGCTGTTATCTGTACACCAATAGATGCGGATGGCTATCGTCGCTTACAAGCTTTTGATGAGATTATTCCCTTTCCCATAGCTTTTGTGGATACATTAAGTGAATATCTTAAGGATAAAAATCCAACAAATATAGCCCTAGATTACTCTTTGAATAATCCGGCGTCTGATGGATTATCAGTAGGTGTCTATAATGTCTTAAAAGAGGCTTTTAATAAATTACCTTATGAAGTAAAGATCGTCTCAGCTGAGCCGAT
>CAYNYC010000099.1:4283-4824 GCA_964401415.1 uncultured Erysipelotrichaceae bacterium | reverse complement strand
ATCCAACCACAAAAGCACCATTGTCATTCAGTTTACCATTACCCAAAAGATTCCCGTTTGATATATTCAAACAAAAATACTAGTCATTAACAACATAAAAAAAGACCTGTTTTCAAAACAGATCTTTTCTTTTTTATACGATTCCTAAAGCTCCAAGTGCGAACATTATTACTGATACAACTAATAATGTTTTTAGCGGTGTGAATTTTTTGAATTTAATTAACCAATAACAGAAACCTACTAATAGGATAGGGAACATGTAAGGTAGGATAGAATCCAATGTTTTCTGAATATCAGAAACACCTTCAATAACTCCACCATCACCTTCAAGTGAAACACCAGGTCTCCACTTGATGACAAGTGATTTCAACATACTAGGTACGAACCCACCAATAACCGTCATACCTAAGATACTAGCAGCAACTTGTAATTGTTCAAAACCTGAGCTACCACTTACATCTTCGATAACGTTAACTGATCTTTTATAACCAAAAGCAAACAATGGCCATTTTAACAAGAATAATGCAAAGATAGGTAATGT
>CAYNYC010000099.1:0-4273 GCA_964401415.1 uncultured Erysipelotrichaceae bacterium | reverse complement strand
ACTGGAGCTAACCAACTGCCTTCAACGGCTAGCGAAGCAGCTAAGATCATAAATGGTGGAGTAACTAATACAGCTTGAACTGTATCGCCAATACCAGCCAAAGGACCCATTAAAGCGACTTTTAAGTTGTCACCCATTTCCGTTTCATATGATTCTTCTAATGCAACATCAGCCCCAAAAATTAGTGCTGAAGCCCCTGGATGAGTGTTGTAAAATTGCATATGTCTTTCAAGATTACGACATTGTTCATCATTATCATCATACAATTCTTTGATTACTGGAACCATAGCATATGCGTAGCCAGCAGCTTGCATTCTTTCATAGTTCCAACAAATCTGCAAGAAGACATGATGACGAGCTTGTGCTCTAGAAAGAGTTTTTTTCGATAACTTTTTATTTGTTCTTGCCATTATTGTTTAGCTCCTTTCTTAGCAGTAAATAGGAAACCAGCTGCAGCTCCTACCAAAGCCAAGCCTACTGTCGGTACACCCATGTAAGCAAATAATACATAACCAGTGATCATAAACGGCCAGAAATTCTTGATATCCATGTATGTCAACAATAATGCGAAACCAACAGCTGGTAATGCTTTACCAACGATTGCTAAACCATCAGTAAACCATTTTACGTTGTTTGAAAATTCAGCTAATACAGTTAGATTGTCTGCTAATAGTACACCAATAAAAATTGGTAATCCTCTAGACAGCATTTTTGGGATGGCGCCAGCTAATGTCCACAGCTCAAATCCCCTAATACTATTTTGAGCTAATTTTTTATCGGCAACGTGAATAAAAATTGTCGTAGATGCGCGACTTAAGATATCCATCTGGGTCATTAATAATGCCAATGTAATAGCGATTGTTAACCCAATCGTGCTATCACCTGTTTTTGCTGCAGCAACAACACCAAACATTGCTCCACTAACATAATCAGGAATAGTAGCTCCTCCATACGTATAGAAACCAATGCTCATTAATGTAGTGGTAGCTCCTATTTCAAAACCTAAAGCTACATCCCCTACACATAAACCAGTGAAAATACCTGCTATAAGAGGAGTACGCAGTCCAAATCCCATGCCTTGTGTGACAATG
This sequence comes from uncultured Erysipelotrichaceae bacterium, assembly GCA_964401415.1. Lineage (GTDB taxonomy): Bacteria > Bacillota_I > Bacilli_A > Erysipelotrichales > Erysipelotrichaceae > JAQUCI01. Next base: position 3,182 of record CAYNYC010000099.1, on the reverse strand, counting down.
AGAAATGCTGAGAACAACCCCAATATAGTGGCTAACAGAAATGTGTTCATTATATTTTGAACCTCCTTTATTTTATATTATTAGGAGCGCTTACATAAAGCAATAGATGACAAGTTAGTCTATATGTTGAAATGTTTGGGATCTAATATCAATTTATCGCACACCTTTTGTGACAAATATCGCAAGCCACACAATATTTAGATACAATCTCATTGAGAACAATATGACAAAATACCATATCAGAAATTATCTTGAGCTTTTCCATATCCTTATTTATAAAATTGTCGACTTTACTGAACTAAAGTCGTTATTTCACATATCTGCAAATACCTTAAAAAAGGATTTAATCACTCTCAAATCGATAACTACTTGCTATGGCATAGAATTGATCATTAATGAAAAAACGATTACATATCAAATAGTGGATAATGATCTTTTTGCAGCTATCATTAAGGAGTGTTCTGCTTTTTATAATAAAAATATCCGTAGACCCCGTAATTTAATCTTAAGGGCTGCTTATATAGCAGACAAATTAATAAACTCACCCTCTCCTATTTCAATTGAAACAATTGCCAACAGTCTGGGGTATTCACGCTCAAATCTTCGTAATGATATGAAATTTATCAGAAAAATATTTACAAGCTACTCTTTAGAAATTCAAGGAATCCCTTATGCAGGAATCATCGTGAAAGGGAATGAACTCTCAATAAGATATGCGCTAACAGCTATTAATTTAAGATGTAATACAACCATTTTAACTGAGGCTACAGATGATATAAATACATATATGGATGATCGTAGCATCTATATAAACATTCGAAACATCGTTACTGACATACTCAATGATCATCATTTTAATTTATCTTCAAGTGAAAAAAGAAGGTTAGCTGAATATATTATCATCCAAAAAAACCGCAATAAATTAAACAAGTATATTGAATCAATAGATAATCAAAATATATTTGATTTGATTGATAGTGAAGAACTTCATATCGCCAATCATATTTACGATGGTCTAGCAATTAGTTTTGATAGATATCAAGATAATGAAAAGTTGTCATTAGCAGTATTACTCTCTGTATATCGTGATTATTCTAACGTAAATAAAGAAACACATTCAAAGTACAAAGAAGAATGTGAAGACTTGAACCGTGAAATGATTAATTATTTACAAACTGTTTGGAAAATTGATTTAACCCCAACAATTTGGTATGAAGCCCTTTATGCTTGGACACTCAATATTATTACCAAGAACAAATTCGAACTCTTACAAACTTATCAATATCCATATTTTGGACTAACGCAGAAATATTATGACTATCCTATTATTTCTAAAATATCATATGAAATTGACAGAATTTTAAGTAAACGGTTTGGTGTATCAGTCCATCGCACTCAAATATATGATGTTTCTAATATTATCGCCTTATATTTGGAGGAGATATCCTTTGATTATCAATACCCCAAAATAGCCATTTCTCAAAGTCTAAATCGTCTTTTTAATAAGCTTCAATTTCATTACATAAATAAGTCAGCTAGTGAAAACATGTATCGCAATATCGCTATGATTGACCTAAATAACATATATGATGAATCATACGCAAACTATGACATTATCATTAGTGACACAAATTTAATCACTTCTAATCAAGAACGTCCCCTAATATATAATATCAATGATCATCTATTTACTCAGAAAGATTTAATGATCACTCTTGCGAAGAATACGCACATAACTAATGACATCTATTTTGATGATATTAAATTAGTAGACTTACATTGTGATGGTTTTGAATCCGTTGTCGACAATATGTTAGCTCTTTTGGATAAATATGCTAAACCAACAGAAAAAGAAAGAAATAATATTTCTGAGAAAATCCATCGTATTCATGATTATAAAGGATCAATACATTATGTTCACTACAATCAAAAACAACATCATAGTACTCTGATCATGGCAAAACTTGGTGATAATTGTAAATTTGAAGAAATGAAGATTGATCGTATGTTTATCTTGATTTTCGGAGTAACCCCACAAAGACTTAAATATTATAATTATGTTACTGGGCTTTTAGCTACTAACGAGAACATATTTAATCAAATATATCAAAATCCCAAGAACGATTTAATCTTTGACATCGTTGATGATGCCGTTGGGCTTAAACTTAACATCAGATAGCCTTGCAACGAATTCACCTTACACTTTAAAATATCTTGCAACGTAATATAGCTGCCATAGTTTACAATAGAATTGTATAAATGTATCAAGCTTTTAAAGATTAAATAGATCAGAAAGGGGAAAATATGAACTTTTACAAATCAACTCGTATTTACACACAAGATGGTATTGTCAATGGCTTTATCGGCGTAGAAAAAGGTAAAGTAGCTAGTATCATCACCGGAGAATTGGATAAACCCTATGAAGATTTTGGTGACAAGCGCATTATCCCAGGTGTAATCGATACCCATAATCATGGAGCTGTCGGTTATCGCTTTGGTGAGTGCAAATCAGAAGAAGAAGTTGTTACCTGTTTAGTAGGTGAAGCCTCATATGGTGTTACAGGAATCTTTCCTACTGTTAATCAAGCTGAACAATTTCCAATTCTCGCAGACGTCGCTGAAAAAGAAGTAACAGGAGCGAAGATCTTAGGTATTCACTCAGAAGGTCCTTGGGGTTCTCGTGTTGGTGAAAAGGGTGACCCAAAAAACACCTATTATGTTCCTGTTGATTTAGATTATGCTAAAAAGATGTATGATGCTGGACGTGGTTGGTTAAAGCTGGTCGCAATCGCTCCAGAAGTAGATAGAGCACTTGATGCAATCCATTACTTCACTTCTGTTGGCGTAACCACCAGTGCTTATCATACAAACGCTAACTATGAACAAGCTAATATCGGTATTGATAATGGAATAACCGTAGCTACACATCTTAGTAACGTTATGACCGGTCTTCATCATCGTGATGTTGGTACTATGGGTGCCTGTATCCTTCGTGATGAAGTCACTTGTGAACTTATCTGTGATGGACTACACGTTAGCTTACCGATGGTTAAACTGATCCTTAGAATGAAAGATCATGATAAGATTATGATGGTCTCAGATAACGGCAGTTTCTTAGGAGCCCCTGTAGGTCACTATAAAGGTAGTGCATCAAATGCCAATAATAACCGTAGAACGATCTT
>CAYNYC010000098.1:0-4946 GCA_964401415.1 uncultured Erysipelotrichaceae bacterium | reverse complement strand
AACTAATTTAAGATAGATAGTATTAAAGTTTATTTGTATACAAAATATGATAATCAATACATCAACTGGATAAGGAGGCAAAGCTGATGAAGAAGATAGAGTGTTTGGCAATGCTCTTGGCCGGTGGCCAAGGAAGTAGACTGGAAGCGCTAACAAAGAAGATAGCCAAGCCAGGAGTGTCATTTGCTGGGAAATATCGGATCATTGATTTCTCACTATCTAACTGTACTAATTCAAAAATACATACGGTTGGAGTTTTAACGCAATATCGACCATTATTATTGAATTCCTACATTGGAACAGGGTTAGCTTGGGATCTAGATATTCCAGGAAGAGGGGTATCTATCTTACCACCTTATGAAACGGAGTTAGGAAAAGAATGGTATAAAGGAACAGCAGATGCTGTTTATCGTAATATTGATTATATAAATATCAACAAACCTGAATATGTACTTATCTTATCGGGAGATCATATATATCGTATGGATTATCGTGAAATGTTGAAGACACATAAAGATAACAATGCCGACCTTACGATTTCGGTTATGGAAGTACCTTGGGATGAGGCTTCTCGTTTTGGTATCATTGGCGCTAATGATGATGGAGCTATCATTGAGTTTGCTGAAAAGCCACAGAATCCAACTTCTAATCTTGCTTCAATGGGTATTTATATCTTTAGTAAAGATGTATTAGAAAAAGCGTTGATCGAGGATAATCAAGATAGCGGATCATCACATGATTTTGGTAAGAATATCATCCCAAAACTATTAGCTGAGGGTAAAAGATTATTTTGCCATCGTTTTTCAGGATATTGGAAAGATGTGGGTACGATTGCTAGTTATCATGAGACAAACATGTCTTTATTAGATCAAGATCCCGCTTTCAAACTTCATTCAACAGATATGCCACTTATGAGTAACGCTAATACCAGTCCTCCATATTATGTTGGACCAGATGCCAATGTTGAAACATGTATTATTGGTAATGGTAGTGAGATACTTGGCGATGTCAAACATTCCGTTTTAAGTACGGAGTGCTTTGTTGGTAAAAATGCCATCGTTCGCGATTCTATCTTACTTCCTAAAGCCCGAGTTGAAGAGGGGGCGATCGTAACCAGAGCGATAATTGGTCAAAATGATGTGATCAATGCTAATGAAGTATTTGGTAGTGCTGATCTAAATGTAAAGATTGCCGTCTCTGGTAACAATAATGAAGGGAGACCAGAATAATGGATATCATGACAGGGATCATTTCAACCAATTATGTTACAGAAGCACTGGGGGCTCTTTCAAAGGATCGAGCTGGAGCGCTTATGCCGTTTGGTGGAAGATATCGACTTATCGATTTTCCATTATCTAATATGGTCAATTCTGGTGTTGGTTGTATTGGTATTTTATCACCTTTTAAATATCGTTCTTTACTTGATCATATTGGTTCAAGTAAACCTTGGATGTTAGATAAAAAACATGGGGGACTATTTGTCTTACCTGGTTCATCTTATGGTATTAATCGTAGTCATGAACGCTTTCTTTTAAGAGATTTAGTCTTTAATAAGAGTTTTCTAAAAAGAGCTGAGTCTCCTTATGTGATCGTTTCAGCGGCTAATTTTGTTTATAACATGAATTATGAAAAAATGTTTGAGGCTCATTATCAAAGTGGTGCGGATATTACCATGCTATATACAATAGCTAAAGCTGACAGTGAGTTTACAACAAGTCTCAGGCTTGAAGAACAACGGGTTGTAGGGCTTACCAAAAGGGTTAAGGCTAATGAACCAATGTTCATGGATTGTTTTATCATTGGTCGTGATTTCTTCTTAAAACTGATGGATTGGTACTCGCAGATCGATTATCTTGATCTCTTTGAAGCACTATATCCAGATATTCAAAAATTACATATCAAGGGCTTTAAATTTGATGGTTATGTAGAAAATATCTTCTCAATACCAGCCTATTATAAGTGCAGTATGGATTTACTTAAAAAAGAAGTAAGAGATGAACTATTTGAAAGTGAAGCTAGTATCATGACCAAACAGCAGGACTCAGTTCCTGCCATGCAAGCAGCTGGTTCATCTGTAAAGAATTCTTTGATCCAAGCGGGTTGTTATATTCAAGGTACGGTTGAAAACAGTATCCTGTTTAGAAAAGTAACTGTTGAAAAGGATGCAGTTGTTAAAAATAGTATTATCTTTAAATCTTGTCATATCGGCTCAAATGCCCATGTTGAAAATGCCATCTTAGATAAGAATAATCATATTCATCCTGGTGTTACGATCATTGGCTCTTCTAATGATATTCATGTATTACCTAAAGTAGAATTATAGGATGATTGATCGATCATAAGTTAAAGCGACTGTACTGTTACAGTCGCTTTTGTTTACTTGATTAGTGATTCTTGATGAATTTTAGCCAGTGATCTTAGTTTTTCTATTGTCTTTAGATCAAATGCCTTTTCATTGGCTTGCCATTGCCAATTACCGATAGTTGTGCCTGGAGTATTCATGCGACTATCATCATCTAACATCAAGATATCTTGTAAAGGGAAAATTACGATTGGGGCTTTACTTTTACATAACATCTCAAGAATACGTTTAGTTGACTTCACTGGGTCTTTTTTGGGGAAAGTAGTTAAGCACCAACTATATAGTGTTTGATTATCATGAGTACCTGAACAGACGATCTTATTTCGTAAAGCGACATAATCATCATGATATGAAAACTGAATGATATCAAGACCAAAGAAACCGGTTTGCGCCATTAATGAGCGAACAGCTGGGGTAATAACGCCTAAGTCTTCGGCGATAAATGGTAAAGGTCCTAATTGCTTGTATGCTTCAGCGAATAATGGAATACCAACACTAAATGACCATGTACCATCTTTAGCTTTACTATTATTAGGAATAGACCAGAATGATTCAAAGCCAATGAAATGATCAAGCCTTACAAAATCATAAAGATTCATAGCTCGTGTAAAGCGCGCTATCCACCATTGCCAATTGTTTGTGGCCATCATTTCCCAATTATAAATAGGGTTGCCCCATAGTTGTCCTTCTTTGGCAAAATAATCAGGTGGTACACCAGCGACACTTGCTAAACTACTATCTTCATTTAACCTAAATAATTCAGGATTAGCCCAAACATCAGCGGATTGTTCAGATACATAGAATGGGATATCACCAATGATCTTTATATCATGTACAGAAGCGTATTTTTTCAATTCAGACCACAACCGATGAAACTCATATTGACAATAGTAAACAAATGGTAATTCGGCTTGTATATGTTTATCTTGTAAAAGAGATTCAGAGTAAGTTCTATAAGGCATTGGCCATGTTTGCCATTTACTATTATTAAAGTGATCAGATAATATCGTAAAGCATGCATATGGGTTAAGCCACTCATTGTTTGCTTGAATGAATTGAGTGTAATCATTATCTTCAATAAATGTCTTGAATTTATGTTTTAAGGTAGTCATATCATCAGGTAAAAGTTCCAAGTTACCGGCAAATACGGATGTGCTTGCGTATGGGGAGTTATACTGATCAACAGGGTTAAGTGGTAATATTTGCCAGTATTTCTGACTAGAAGCGGCTAACAGGTCGATAAAGCGTGTGGCTGGCTCTAACAATTTACCCGGCTTGGCTTGATTAGGTAATGAAGTAATATGACATAAAACACCCAACCCATTAGGCATTGATTTAGCTAACCTTTTCTTTTTAGGGAAATAGATGACATAGGCACTTAATGGTGATAATGCGATCGTAGCCAATTGATCAATAAGCTCGATCTTAGTACCATTTAGTAATTCCACAGGGATCTTATCATCTCGATCAATTGTGACACTTTTAGTATCAGTTATATTTCGATTGATCAAGATCAATGCTTTCTCATCGTCTAATTCACGATAGTATCCAAAGATATCATCATCATAGGCTAAAGCAGTAAAGCTACCATCAATAAAGATCGGATTGGATCTTCTTAAACCAATTGCGTTACGAACCATTGTTTGGGTATCAGGATCGGTTTTACCCCAGGGATAAGATTCACGATTATAAGGATCAGAATAGCCCTCCATGCCTGCTTCATCTCCATAATAGATTGACGGAACACCAGGCAGAGTCATTTGAACGATCAAAGCTAACCATAATCTGGTCTTTGCTAAGTTTCTTTGATCAGGATTTAGTCTATAATTAGCTTTATTTTGACTTGTTAATTGCTCTTCGGCTGGCGCATCACCTAGCAGTGTTAAGATTCTAGCGCGGTCATGACTACCAAGTAGATTAAGCGCTGCATAAAAAGCTTCTTCAGGATAGTTTTCTTGTAAGGAAACTAACTGTTCTTGTATTTGATAAGCATTGATCTTACCAAGTAGGTAATTGATCAAACTATCACGGAAAGGATAGTTCATGGTTGCGTCTAGTTCATCATCAAGTAAATATCTTCTTAACTTACCATAACTGATCTTATTAGAAGCATCTTCCCAAACTTCACCCAATAAAACACTGTCACTTTTTGTGTCAATCATTGCTTTTTTAAGATCAACGATAAAATCATCAGGCATTTCATCGGCGACATCTAAGCGCCAACCCTTGATATTCATATTTAGATATTTACGAATAACGGAGTCTTTGTCATTGAAGATGAAATCTCGATATGAGGTAGTTTCTTCATTAATGTTTGGAAGATCATCAACCCCCCACCAACAATCATAACCAATCGAACTATCATCAAAGTGGAACCAATCATAATAGGGTGATTCTGTACTTTGATAAGCCCCGATCGTTGGGTAATTACCATATTTATTAAAATACATACTATCACTGCCTGTATGATTAAAAACCCCATCTAGTATGATGTTAATACCATGATCTTGGGCTGAATTGATCAGGTTTCTTAATGAATCTTCATTTCCTAAAAGGGGATCGATCTTCATATAGTTACCAGTAT
>CAYNYC010000097.1:0-5101 GCA_964401415.1 uncultured Erysipelotrichaceae bacterium | reverse complement strand
CCCAGGACTTCAAAATGCTTTTCATATTCCTCAAGTTTTACAAGATGCTTGTTTTACAAAGTTGCAATGGATCGACTGGTAAAAGTAGCATTATTCGGGTATGGAAAAGCACGACCGAAGGTACACTTATGCGGCTCTCCAAATGTCGAGTAGTTCAAATTAGAATGTTCGGCATCGCACAAAGCAAACCTTTCTAAAAATCGTCTATCTCGTAAAAAAGATCGGTATATTCCGTCAGATACCAATCACTGTTTATTTTTTGAAATGTTATGGTTATTATTATATCGGACTCAACGATTCCCAACTCATAGTTGTATATATTGCCGTTTTTTTTGAAACTGCCTTGTAATTTGCTGCCTTCAAATTCCTTGATGCCTTCAAAAATGATATCCGAACTCAAGAAATCCCATGAATTTTTGTCCATTCCAATTGAAAGAGGAAACTTGATGTGAGATAGTTGATAGCTTTGGTTAATTGTGAATTTCTGAATGAAACTTTTAAAGTCGGAATCTACATTTGTATCGTTTTCAACAACAGTGGCTACTGTGTTTTTATAGGGCTTATATTCTTTGCATCCAGATTCAGACTGAAATAGTCTCATAGATATTCGGTTGTTGTTTTCGTCAAAGAAAACGGTTATTTTTATATCATTCCACCTGTCTGGATCGCTTTCCTTACTAATTAACCATACTTGATATTTCTGATAATCGTCATTAATCAATTCGCTCCAGTCAATTGACGGTGCATTATGAATCCTAAATATTGATGAGAGTTCCTTATTGAGTTCATCAATAAACGACTGCTCAAACTCGGGAAGGTTTTTTGGTTTGGTTTTTAAAATCACGTTTGATTTACATTTTTGATACAACAAAAATTCGGCATATCTTGGAACATGGCAATATTTATCTTCAATCCACAGGTATGCCTCACGTATACTTTCTGCTTCTTCGGGAAGAAAGTTTGGAAACATTGATTCAAGCTCCGTTTCTTTCTGTTTTTGCATCCATTCGCTTGCTTCAAATACTTTCAGGCATTTATCAACTTTTGCTAATTCCCGACAGGCTTCTTCATCCGCAATCCAAGGGTCGTAGTTTTCTCTTGATGTAAAAGAGCATGATGAGCAAAGAATGATAATCCCAATGATGAGGATTTTAGGCATTATGGGAGCCTTGAACTTATTTCGCGATAAAAAACTTGAATGGTGCGCCATTTTTTTCAGGGGTGATAACGTTATTCTCATTTATTTTGTCTTTCTGTAGTTAAAAATAGTTTTTTGTACTTATTTACATAGATCGAGTGCTTCTTCTTTAAAAAAACGGACAAATTCTTTTGTATCTCTATTTTTTCTGTATGGATGAATGGGTTCCATTTCATTTGCTATACCAGCCAATGCTTTTTCTACTTCTTTCGTTTTTTTGTCGGCTAATTGCATTACGATTTCTTGTATCTCTAACATCTCTTTTAAATTTGCTTCATCGTTGTCATCTACATTTTCATACACAATCTTATATGCATTGAAAATATCGTATTTTTTTATTTTGTTTACAAAATCACCTAACAGTAATCGAGCAGGGGAGTTCTCTCTTGAATAAAGCGATGTTATGCTTTCATCGTTACTTAAAACTATTTTGTGAAGATCTTCTAATCTTTGAATCCTTTCTTGGTGTTCCTGTAAATCAGCTTGTCTTCTTTCTTCTATTTTCCGATTATCCTCTTCCAATTTCAGTCTCCTTTGATACTCTTCTTCTTCTTTTTTCTGAAGTTCTTCTCGATGTTTGGCTATACGCCAGTTGTTATCGATCTCTTTAGTTGCAAATCCATTTACTAATGGAATAAAAGAATCTATACTTGGTTCATTCCCATTAAACATACTAACAAGTGTTTTCCCTCCCCATGTATTCGGAAATAGCTTTGTATCTATATCATCTTCTCCAGAATTCACTTGTATTCGCTTATATTGTTCTCCAGCAATCTTAAATGTTGAATCTGTTGGGTTAAACGTATTTTTAATTTCCTCAATTTCCGCTTGTGGCAGTTCATACAATACAGTCATGTCTCCGTTGGATAAGTCAAAATTTATCACTTTCAGAAGCAATCCTTCAAAATATTCTATTTTTTGTCGTATAGGAACACCTTTTTTTCGTTCAATAATCCATTCGCCGTGCGCCCATCCATCATCGTTGAAATTTCCTTTTATGGTACCCTCGGAATGAGGCGTTTTAATTGTAATTTGCCCCTTATAATGCCCATTTTTCATCGTCCCTGTGCAATTGATAGCATCCAGAAAACCATAAACATTGCAAGTGAATGATCCATTAGGTTTGTCGTCTTTATACGTAATGGATGCATTATCAATTATTTTTTTTGTAGATGAACCTCTTTCAATAAAAGTCCAAACTCCCTCTTTCTTTCCGTCTATATAGGTTCCGGAAACAGTATAATAATCGTTGTAGCGATAGTTGAACTCAAATTTTCCATGTTTTACCCGTTGTCCATCTGGCAACTCATAATACACGTAGGTACCTGAACCTGTTTTGTTTCCATACTTTATAAGCTTACCCAAAATATCCGTTGGTTTAGTCATTTCTCCCGAATAAGTTTTCAGCGTTTTTTGAGCAAAAACGGCTACCGTAGATACTATAAATACTATAGCAATAAAAAATATTTTTTTCATCTCTATTTTTATTTAAAAAGTTTGGAAAGAATTCCGATTGATTGTATGTCTTTAATAAATTGATTATATTCTTCTAAAGAAGCGATTTTAAGTACGTCGGTATGTATCTCGTTATTTCCATTCTCAACTTCATAAGCTGTCTTAATGATGAAAGGGAATTGAGAACATTCACTTGGAATTAATTCTATTTTGCTATCCTCTATTTCTTTTACTATTCCTTTATTAATGAATTCCTCTTCAAGAGTTGAATCTTCATTATTCATACTTGATGCTAAATAAGCATAAGACTTTTTAAATAAACATTTTTTTTCGTTCTTTCCTGCTTGGAATGAACCTATTTCATATTCAACAGTATCTGTATCAAAACATTCGAATCTTCTTATAACTTTTCTATTGTTTGTGACAAAAATATATCCGTAATTACAATCTCCGGGTATTATATCATCATAAAGACAATGACCTTCATTCGACGCCGCCATAAATTTAAGGAGTGTTCCTGAATATTCATGATTATCAAATATATACTTATAGGATTCATTTACCGGATATTGATTGGAAAAAGCTGTAATAATATTGTTAATCAACCCAGTTTTCAGTTTATCGTCTTCATATTGGATAGTTGTTGTCAGGGTGTCTCGTACCGATTGGAGTGTATGAGTGCGAACTTCTTTAAATTGTTCTAACGATATTGTTTGGTTTCCTATAGCAAACAGTTCTAACTGGAAAACCTTTTCGGACAATGTGACAAAATATCTCGCTCGGGTAATACTGTCCATTTCGATTATAGATTCTTTGAGTTTCTTGGGCATACTATCGGGACGCCTATTTCCCAAAAGTCCAAACTCACCTAAAAATTGATAGGCCCAATAATCCGAAGTCGCACGATTATTATAAGAATTTATTAGTCTTGTTTGGCTTGCTTTGGCCGCCTCAATAAGATTACACTTGGCTTCCATCATATCATAATCTCCATATTCAAAACTTTCTGCCAAATTTATAAGATTTTGAAGTTTATCAACTACAGACTGTGTTTCGTCCCGGTCGTTTCCTCTAAACCAGTAATTTTCAGGATTAGAGTATACAACAAAATCAATTGTGGAGTTAATTAAAGTGGCACTGGGCAATAGGAAGTACTTAATATTTTCATTGATTTTCCTTTTTGACTCATTCACAGGGTTAGAACAACTAAACAGTAATAGGATAAAAAAAAGAATCGTTTGTACTTTTTTCATGATATATTTCTTTGATTTTGTGAATATTCAACACTTTTGGTATTACTCTCTGAAATAGCGCAGACGAGAATGAGAACAAAGATGCCTCCCGGTATAGGGAACAAACAAAGTAACCACCAAAGAGTTCTTCCTGCATCGCGTAACCACCTAGTAAAAAGTGATAACACTATTAAAAGCATCCAAACGAACCACATACTTGTAGCGGTAAATCTGCTATAGAGAAGAAAAGTGACAGCTATGAGCCATGGAAGTTGATGTATCAAAAAAAACAGATTAAACTTCTTTTGAGATGAAACGCCCGAATAGTCAAAAGTGCGTTTGTAAGGTAGAAACATTGTTTTCATCGGTTATACTTTTTTGCTTTGTGAAAAATAGTAATCATTATAATCAAGGGTACTGAATCTATAAGAGCAGATATAATATTTATGGCCAAGATATCCTCTACACTTGCAATAAGACCTAAAACTAAGGAAACCGGAAGCAAAGCAAGAATAGAAATTCCCAATGTATTTAGGTTTCCCACAAAATCATCGGGAATATTTTTTATGGCTATTCCCCACTTTATTGTGATTACTACCAAAAAGATTACAATAGGAAGTCCTATCAACAACGCCATAATACCGGCAAATAACTCTCCCAATTCATCATCCTGCGCAGTGTTTCCCGTAGTATCTTCCAGAAAAAGAGTTATTATAACCAATGCTACCATAGAGATAAGGACGATCATAATCCATTCGGTAAGTTTTAGAGCCTTTTTGGCCGTAAAATTTTTCAAATATTTTTTGAATGAATTAAGCAACAGAACTCCAAACACACCACTAATGATGACACCCAAAATGGTTTGGTAGGATTCTCCGGGTATTGCCATTCTAAACAATCCCCAAATACAGACAATAGCATAATTAATGAGCATGGTAAAGTTTTGCCGATTTACGATTCTTTTATTCATACTTATCGGCGGTAGCGGAGGATAATTATTTTCTGCTTGCATAATAAATGTAGTTATATGAAAATGATCAATATCGTATAAACACAGAAAGAGCATGGGTTAGTTCCCAATTACCTGTATCTCAGGTTCGACCAAGAACCCTACCACTGACTAGTCCTAAAAACCTGTAACGGTTATTTAGGACTAGTCAATATGTGTCGTCCTAAATAAGTGTTACAAATTATTAGGACAAATATATAATTAATT
>CAYNYC010000096.1:0-5113 GCA_964401415.1 uncultured Erysipelotrichaceae bacterium | reverse complement strand
TAAACAAAGCATAGAAGATCAAAGCAACCACTAAATTTGGTTTAGGTGCCATAATGTAACCCAAATATTTGCTGTATAAAGACTTTGCGATAAAACCCAACCAAATCATATCAATGACTAAAAAAACAGTGAAAGCTACTAAATAATTACGAATGTTTTCCATATATACTCCTTTATTTTCTTTTAAACCATGGAATAAAGATGCTTGTTTCTTTAGCGTATTCTTCAAATCCTGGTCTACCTTTCATCGCTCTTTCCAAAAGCGGAACTCCTGATACAAATACTAATAAGATTGTGATCGTTAATGGACTAATCAAACTTAATAATGGAACTTTATATGCCAAAGCAACTAGCGCAATGCCCCACCACATGGTAGCCTCACCAAAGTAGTTAGGGTGACGAGTATAAGCCCATAAGCCTTCTTTCATGATCTTGCCTTTATTCTTACTGTCAGCTTTAAAACGTCTTAGCTGTGCATCTCCTACTACCTCAAAGTAGTAACCGATCAGCCACACAAGTGTCCCAACTACAACCAATGGTAATATCGATGAACCATCAACATCACTCATCATGATCAATGGTTGGGATATGATGTACATGAAAAATCCCTGTAACATATATACTTGGAAGAAAGCACGAATGATCACATGTTTCCCCCAGTCTTCTCTAAATTTCTGATAACGAAAATCTTCTGGTTTACCAAAGTTTCTTTTTAAGATGTAATAAAACAATCTTAACCCCCATAAACTGACCAATATTGTTAATAATACTTGACCAAAGTTAAGTGATTTATCAATAAAAAGTAAAAAATAACTAACCACCACAAAGCCTAAACCCCATCCAATATCCACGATTGAATTATTTTTGATAAGTGTTCCCACCACAAAAAAAGCTAAGAAATAACTAAAGATCATAAAGATCGTTGGTAATTGTCCCATATCTACCTCTTTTCACTTATAAATGATACAGCCACACATCCAGGTCCACTATGCATCGCAACTATCGATGATATTTCTGACACAAATTCTGGTGCTTTACCTACCATAACACTCAAGTCTTTGATGTATTGACTAGCCAATTCATCATTATTACTATGAACAATACTATAACTCATAATACCTTTATCTTTTAAGGTTTTGCTTACTAATTTATATATCTTCTTTGTCATTCCTTTTTGACTAAAGCCAACTCCAAAAGCAATACCTTTTCCTTCTTCATCTAAACTCATGATGGGACGCATATTTAATAATTTACCTATCTTTCCAACCGTATCGGGTACTCTACCTCCAGCTACAGCGTAGTCAAGAGTATTCAAACAAACGTAGATCTTTGATCTTTTACTCATGTCAATCAATGCTTCTACGATTGCGTCATGTGTTAAGTCTTGATTGATCAATTCCGCCGCTTTTTTTACGATCAAACCTTGAGCTCCTGAGTTTAAACAACTATCTATAACGCTGATCTTGTATCCTTCTTTGCTTAAAGCTTGCGCTTCTTTATTGATAACACTGTTAGTACCACTTAACTTAGCGGCGACAGTGATAACGATCAATGAGTCATATTTATCCACTAGATCCTCAAGTAAGGTTCTAACTCTGATCGGTTCTGGCTGAGTGCTACTTGGATGAATACCAGCATCGATTAACTTAAAAACATCATTAGGCTTAATCGTCAGCTTATCAAGATAAACTTCATCTTCAACGATCATACCTAAGGGTAAGGTGACTATCTGATACTCTGATTTGTATTCATCTGGAATATCGGCGATTGAATCAGTGATCAATCCAATTTTGGCTCTTCGGTTATTTTGAATACTTAACTGCAAAAACATATCATCTGCTTTTTGTTCAATAAATATTCCATATTCTTTCATCAGCTTGATCAATTCTTGTGGATCATTAACGTGTGTATGAACTCTAACACGTTTGTCATTAACTGATATGATCAAAGAATTTCCTAAATGATTCAAAGTTGTTTTGATCATTTCTGTTAGTTCATCATTTGACTTATTTTCATATTTTTCATTAAGACGTAGATACACTTCTGTACAATAACGATACTTATATGAGTCGCCATGATCATCAACAAGCGGGGTAAGCAATGGCTTTGATACTTCGATATCTTCATTTGTGTAATATAGATTAATACCATGAAGAAAATGCACAAAACCTTGTGCTCCAGCATCAACTTGATTATTCTTTCTATGAATTTGCAGTTGTTTCGCAGTATTAGCTAAAGCTTGCTTAGCCACACTATAAGCATCATTAAAAAAATCTAAAAAATTGTCATATTTCAAGCGATTTTGATGCATAAAATCAGCCCACTCGCGAATGACAGTGATCATTGTTCCCTCAGTAGGAGTTTCAATAGCCTTGTACATATAGCTTACAGCTTTGTGAGCTATTTCAGCGAATTCTTCGATTGAAATGCTTTCACTATCACTAGTTTCACTCGCCATACCATTAAAGTATGATACAAACAATATTCCGGAATTCCCTCGTGCATTAGCTAAGCCGGCCTTAGCGAATGTTTTGATCATTTCACTAAAAGATAGTTTCTTTGAAGTGGTCTCAACCATAGCCTTAATCGTCATCGCCATGTTAGAACCAGTATCTCCATCAGCTATGGGAAATAGGTTGATCGAATTGAGATACTTACGGTTTGTTTGAACCTCTGATAGCCCCATTGAAAACCATCCATACATCTCTTCACCACTGATGAGTTTTGATTTAATATTAGATGTCATAATCTTTATCCTCTTTATAAGTTAAACTTACCATATTCAGTAATAACTGACAAACATTATGATTATCATTTTTATCTTAACTGATCGATGCTGTCTAATAATTGTAAACATGTTTTTTATACTCTATAATCAAGATAGATAGAGGTACAAATGAAGAATTCAAAAAGCAGTTGGGATCGTTTAAACGTTTTTTTAAACATCAATGAAAAAAACATCCGTTTATCAATCGTTTATATCACCTTGATATTCGTGTGCTTTATGATATGGTTGATCATTTCTGATCAACTTATGATCCTTCATCTTGATGAAATAGGTCAAGAGCGATTGTCTTTTTATTTGATAAATATCACATTCTTATTAATTTTGATCATCTTATCAGTATCACTTATTAGACGCTTTATAGATATTCTTTATAAAATGAAAGACATCAATAGTCTTTTATCATCGGTCGCGGATAGCTCTAATGAAATAGTCATATTTGCGGTTGATAAAGATTATCGCTTAACCTATTTTAATAAAATGTGTTATAAGTCTATTTCTGAAGTATGGAACAAGCAAATAAATATGAATGATTCACTTATGGACATCTTTGACTATCAAGACGATCGTATCAAGAGTAAGAAAAGCTTAGATAAGGCCTTTGGCGGAGAGACTTTCAAAATAATTGAAGAATTTGGAAGGTCTCAAGCTGAGCTTACTCATTGGCAAAACTATTACGCACCTTTACTTGATAAAGATCATAATATTGTTGGAGCCTCTTGTTTTGCGATCAATATTACCAGCTTAGTAGAAGCTGAACAACAAAGTCGTTTACTAAGTAATACTGATGAATTAACGGGTCTACATAACAGACGATATTTTAATCAAGCAAAACTTGATCTTGATAATACAGAATACTATCCCTTATCGATCATCATCGCTGATGTAAATGGTTTGAAGTTTACTAATGATATCTTTGGTCATGTCGAAGGAGATACCTTGATCAAGCATTTAACTACTATTTTAAAAAACAGATTAAAAGAGCCTAACGTAATAGCTCGTTTAGGTGGAGATGAGTTTGGTATCCTTTTACCCAATACCTCAAGTAACAAGCTTAAAGAGATCATTATGGACCTTGAAAGACACATCACAAAAGTTAAGACAGAAAGACTTATTCTATCAGTATCTTTTGGTTATGCGACAAAATCTCATAGTGAACAGCACTTAGAACAGCTAATAGTAAAAGCTGATAACCTAATGTATCACAATAAACTCTTAGATAGACAAAACTTCGAGGCATCATTAAGTCGAAGCCTTTATGATTATTTCTACAGTAATCCAGTAGAACTTCGCCATGCCGAGATGACAACACACTACTGTATAGCCATAGCTAAAGCTATGAAATTATCAGACGACGATATTAATGTCTTAAGTTTAGCTGCTTTTCTTCATGATATTGGCAAGATAACATTTAATTATCAATTATTAGCTCGCAACATCGTCCATGAACAAAATACTTATGAATCGATAATCCAACATTGTGAGGTCGGTTATAAGATCTTAAATTTCTTTGAGCGCTATCAAGTTATCGCCGATTATGTTCATTATCATCATGAACAAGTCGATGGAAATGGTTTACCAATTGGTTTAGTTGACGATGATATCCCACTATTTTCAAAGATCATAGCCGTTGCCAATACTTATGATTCTTTTACCTCACCTAACATATTTGAAAGTAACCTTACTCAACCTGAAGCGATCGCAAAGCTGAAGAGCTTAAAGGATATTGAATTAGATCCAACGATCGTGGATATCTTTATCCAAACACTCAATTAAAAAAACAAAGGGCTTAGCCCTTTATTTGATGATTGATGAATTCGCTTTTTTCAAGAATTCAATAACTTCTTTTTCAGGTAAAGGTTTACAATAATAAAACCCTTGGATAAAATCAGGATCAAGATCAATGATCTGCTCCACTTCTTCGCTTGTTTCTACACCTTCAACAACGATAGCTTTACCAAGCTTCTTAAACATCATTAATATATCTTCAAATATGGTTGCGCTTTGTTCATCATTGTCACTGACTAAGATACTACGGTCAAGCTTGATAATATTAAATGGTAGATTTAGCACTTGGGTAAGGTTCGCATAGCCTTTACCAAAATCATCGATCGCAAATTTTATACCCATCTTCATCAATAATTGCATGTACTCGATCATTATTTCATATGATATTGTCGCAACGGTTTCCGTTACTTCAAAGATCAATAAGTTCGGATCTATTTCATATTTATTATAAACACTCATAAAGCGATCATAGAATCCTTGATTTATGAATTCAGCCGCCGATAGATTGATCTCCACTGTATCAAGACCTAATTCTTCACG
>CAYNYC010000095.1:0-5302 GCA_964401415.1 uncultured Erysipelotrichaceae bacterium | reverse complement strand
GAACCTGCAACCCTTTGAATCGGAATCAAATACGCTATCCGTTGCGCCACGGGCACGTGCATTGATATTTTAACCCAACCAAAATTATACTTCAAGCAATTAGTAAAAAAGGATACCTTTTTAAGAGGTATCCTTTTGTGTTTTCGCTTACTTGAAGTTTTCAGCTAAGTACTTGATCGTACGAACCATTTGGCTTGTATAACCATTTTCGTTATCATACCATGCAACGACTTGTACTTGATATGTTTCGTCATCTAGTTTAGCTACCATTGTTTGAGTAGCATCAAATAACGAACCAACTGTTGTGCCAATAACATCACTTGATACGATAAGTTCTTCATTATACCCATATGATTCATTAGCAGCAGCTTTCATCGCCGCATTTACACTATCAACTGTTAGATCTTTAGCTTTAACAACCGCAACAAGGATCGTTACTGAACCAGTTATTACAGGAATACGTTGTGCTGAACCAATCAATTTGCCATTTAATTCCGGGATTACCAAACCGATAGCTTTAGCAGCTCCAGTTGAGTTAGGAACGATATTAGCAGCAGCAGCACGAGCACGACGGAAATCACCTTTACGATGAGGTCCATCTTGAGTCATCTGATCACCAGTATAAGCATGAACGGTGGTCATGATACCTGATTGAATTGGTGCCATATCGTTCAATACTTTAGCCATTGGAGCTAAGCAGTTAGTTGTACAACTAGCAGCTGATACGATATTGTCTTCAGCTTTGATAATGTTATGGTTAACATTGTATACAACTGTTGGAAGATCATTACCAGCAGGTGCTGAAATAACGACTTTCTTTGCGCCAGCATTAATGTGTGCTTGTGATTTTTCTTTTGATGTATAAAAACCAGTACACTCTAATACAACATCAACATCTAAACTACCCCAAGGTAATTTACTTGCGTCAGCTTCCTTATAAATCTTAATCTCTTTTCCATCAACAACGATAGAATCTTCTTTTGCGACCACTTCATGACCATATCTTCCTTGAGCTGAGTCATATTTTAATAAGTGGGCAAGCATATCTGGAGCTGTTAAATCATTAATCGCAACAACTTCATATCCTTCAGCACCAAACATTTGTCTGAATGCAAGACGACCAATGCGTCCAAATCCATTAATAGCAACTTTTACTGTCATAAAAAAGTCCTCCTCTTGACACTCTTCATTATACGTACTATCATGTTAAAAGTCAATTGTGAAAATATTAACAATTATTCAATAATTAGAATATCTCATTTATAAACAACGGTTTTTTACTTAGTTTGAATACTTGTTTGACGTCATTTATCTCTGTGTTATATAAACGATTAAATAGTTCTATATCATTTATCCTGGCATAAACATGATCTTCAATTTCATAAGCCAATTGCGGTATAATCTTATCCATATTTAGTTCTTTAGGCAACGATAATTTGATCGCTCCACGAATACTTAAAGCCCGATTAAGTAATTTTACAAACGCAACCGAATTTAGATAGACAATCTCTTTAATTATAACTGTGCTCTTTCTTTCATCCAGGATCATGTAACCCTCTGGAATGTTTTCTTTATTAACATAACCAATAAGCGTATAATCACTGTTATCAATCCACGCTTGTTTAAGATCATAATAATCTATATCACGATGAAAATAACCATCAAAGTGCTGTGTAAAGTGGTGATAGACTTCTTTCATATCAATACTGCTTAACTGATCAACAATCCCAATATCTGAATAAAAAGGTAATTGATCACGAGTAATTCGATAGTTTTTCCTTTGGTATATAGCTTCAAATCCTAAATCTTCGTAATAATCTTTATCTTCAGCTTTGATGATCGTAATCAGATCATTATAAGTCATTTCTTCAACTACTTCAGCTAACATCGTTTTATATAAGTCTTGACTATCAACATCATTACTAATATATAGTCCTGTTAAGTAACTAACATTTAACTTCTTACCATTGATCATTGTTCCATGACGATTGACACTAACACTTGCGACAATCTCATTTTTCTGTTTGACCACATAAGTATTAAATGGTTTATATACATGCTCAAAATAGAATGAAACATAGCCTGGATCATATAATCGATCATATATCTCTTTAAGCTTATCAGCATCTGATTCTAAAGCTCTTTTAATCATGTCTTACCCTTTCCCAATGTATTTTTTGATCATAAAAAGGGGATTATATGCTTGTTTTGCCTGTTGAAGATTAGGTTTTCCCATATCATCTTCGCGATTTAAATAGAGTTTATCCAACATATTATTTAATAAATACTCCTTTAAAATAGCTTGATATAAACCTCGGATCTCTTCATCTGCTTTTTCTACATTGATCTGACCCATTTGTGAAGACAGTTCGCTTCCGATTATAAAAGCCCGAACGCATCCTTTAATTCTAATAAGGCCACCAGTCACTGGTAACGCTTCCCAATTATCAAAAATTCGTTCAATTCCAACACTTTCGTGTAGTAAAAACTCATCACATAGCTCATCCCGCCAATCATCTAAAAAATCGCGACATTCTTCAATATTGGCCTTGCTTAAAGGTTCATATTTATACACGTCTTGATAAAGACGATAAAAAGCATTTAAATTATTTCTTTTCTTTTGCAGTTTCTTTCCACTAAATGTGCGTAGTTTTTCTGTTTCATAGACATAATCGAAAATATCACGATATTCACTAAATTGATAATCTTTCCCACTGTTTTCAATTAGTTTCACATATTCTTCCACGTAACAATTAAACACTAGTTGTTTCTTTAACTTATTAAAGATCTTTTCTATGATCGCTATCCCTTGTAGAAAATAGTCTTTCTCACAAAGTGGCATATACGCAAAGGTGATATCTTTAAACTCACAGATCAAGATCATTATGTTATCATCATGCCACTGATAAAGCTTAAAAAAATCTAACCATAACATCATATTAACAATATTGTGGTTACTTTCTTCATATTGAGCTTTCTTTAAGTAAGTATTGATCAGCTCAGCATCATTGATTTCAATTGGTTTTAGGCAGTGATCATCCATATCATTTGTCAACGTCTCTTTCGGTATACTCGACATCTATGATGTCTTTTGGTGTCGCCGATTGTTGAAAACTACGTTTTACCCAATCTTCATTTACTTGTTGTCTTTCTTGTGTTTCTTGTTGTTCAACATCTTTTTGATATCTGATCATCGACAAGAAATAACGGACAGCCATATATATACCAAAAAGGACCAATAGTGGCCACGCTGCTTGTAGTAATACGATTACGATAATAAATATAAATATTCCTGAAAAGCCTCTCACGATAACATCACCTCCAATATTATAACTTTATTATGATAAAAAAGCGATTTCTATTCACTCAGTTTAGCCGCTAATTCCGATATCTTAGCTAAACGATGTTTCATACCTGATTTACTGATCGTATTTTGAGTTCTGCTTTCATATTCATCACACAACTCATTAAGACTTGCTTCTGGTAAGTCTTTCCGTAATTCTATCACTTCTTGGAGCTTCTTATCAAGATAACGAATGCGATCCTGTTCTTCTAAGATAGCGATGTCCGCCAATTGGCGACGTCCAGCTTCAAGCGTCTTTACTTCATTAGCTACTTCACAATTATCAAGACGCGTAAGGCTATTACGGAAATCACGTTGGATCCTTAAATCTTCAAAAGCCATAACTGAATCATGGGCTCCAACAAAGCGCATAAAATCAGATATCTTCTCACTAGCCTTGAGATAGATCACATGTTGATTACGTCGTTTGATATATTTAGCTGGTAGTTCAAATCTTTTCATGATCTTTTGGATAAAGATCGCATGATCTTCAGCGAGTGTCGCTATTTCAAGATGATAATTGCTTTTAGATGGAGAGTTTACACTACCACTAGCCATAAAAGCACCTGCT
This sequence comes from uncultured Erysipelotrichaceae bacterium, assembly GCA_964401415.1. Taxonomy (GTDB): domain Bacteria; phylum Bacillota_I; class Bacilli_A; order Erysipelotrichales; family Erysipelotrichaceae; genus JAQUCI01. Next base: position 1,388 of record CAYNYC010000095.1, on the reverse strand, counting down.
AAGTAAGCACGGGCACAACACTCTTTACGAACTGTTTCATAACTTGGATGACTTCTGATCATACCCTTTGAAAAAAGATCTAATTCGATCAAGATCTCTTCACTTTTATTGATAACTTTTATCATGTAGATATTATTCTTCTTAAGCTTCATCTTTTTGATGACTGATAACTCCATTTTAGGATCATAGCTTTCCTTCAATAATAACCATATTCGTTTCGCTGTTGTCGCATTTTCGGTCTTGATCGCTAACGATAGTCCTTGATTATTAATATTGATCGAACTACATAATTGGATTAAAGCGGATAACTGCGCCTTCTTACAACAAGGCTTAAGAATGTTTTGACCTATTTCACTTTTAACTTCTGTAGTAAATGACATTATTTATGACCATACCTTGCTAATACATCACTAAATATCTCTTTGATCTTTTGTGAATCATGACGGATTAGTTGATCATTAAAACTTAGTAATGGGTATTCCTCGATTAGATAGTGATGTTCACATTCTTTATGTAAGACAGGAAAAGCTCCCTCCAAAATATATCTTTCTAGTACCTCAGGCGGTAATAGATCGTTGGCGTAAATCACAACATCAACATTCCCACTAAGATGATCTTCAATGGCTTTAACATGATCTTCTAAGTAATAATCATCAGTTTCACCAGGTTGAGTCATCGCGTTACATAAATAAACTTTAGTAGCTTGAGTCTTCAACAAAGCCTCTTTAAGTTCACGTATGACAACATTAGGAAGGATGCTAGTATAAAGACTACCTATCCCAAAAATGATCACATCGGCCTCTAAAATAGCTCTTAGCGCCTCATCTGTAGCTTTGACTTCTTCTTGATAAAAGACTTCTTGTATACGATTAGCGTATTTAGGAATATTGGATTCACCTCTAACGATCGTATTGTCACTCATACGGGCACATAAAGTGATCGCTTGGGATGAAGCTGGGATGATCTCACCCTTGATCTTTAGTACTTTAGATAGATCAGCGATCGCATTCATAAAACTACCAGATGATTTGGTTAACGCCGTCAACATCAAATTTCCAAGATTATGACCAGCTATTTCATTGTCTTCATCACCTTCAAAACGAAAATCCATCATTTTAGTAAGTAATGGTTCTGATTCACTTAAAGCGATCAAAACATTACGAATATCTCCCATAGCTGGTAAATGAAAAGAACGACGTAAACGCCCCGTACTGCCACCATCATCGGCGACCGTTACGATCGTCGCTAATTGAATATCCGGTATTTCCTTTAATCCACGGAGCATGACTGATTGACCAGTTCCGCCCCCAATTACGACCACTTTTTTCATATCTCAACCTCCAGATTATTTTACCACGCTACCGGGTGTTTCTCAATCGTTAATGACC
>CAYNYC010000094.1:0-5331 GCA_964401415.1 uncultured Erysipelotrichaceae bacterium | reverse complement strand
TTTTCTTAGAGGTTAATTCTACGCTAGCCTTTATCTTTGTCGTATTTTATTGTTTGTTGATCAATTGGTTCATTTTGTTGATTAGCGCAAATAAATTGGGTCATATTGAAGCTTTAATATAAAACAGGTAATAAAAATAAATTCTTTCCGTTTTTCTTATTAACGGCTATAATAGAGTTAATGGGGAGATCAAATGAATAGGATAAATATAATTTGCTTAGGTGTCAAAGACATGAATAGATCACTTAGTTTCTATCGTGATCTTTTAGGCTTTAAAACGGACGTGAGGGATGATAATGCTGATGTCGTCTTTTTTGATACACCAGGAACTAAATTTGAACTATATCCATTAGCACTTTTAGCTCAGGATATTAGTAGTGACATGCCACCGCAAATTGCTAATGGCTTTGCAGGCATCACTTTAGCATACAACGTCGCTATAAAGGAAGAAGTAGACACGATCATTGAACTTGCAAGAAAAGCGGGAGCTAAGATCGTAAAAGAACCACAAGCGGTCTTCTGGGGTGGGTATCATGCCTACTTTATGGATTTGGATGGTTATTACTGGGAAGTCGCTTGGGGTCCTAACTTTAAGTATGATCAAACTGGTCATTTAATCTTTTAAGCAAGAGGAGATAATTATGGGATATTACTTAGTAGATTATGAAAACGTAAAAAAAGATGGTCTTAATGCCATCAACAAGCTTACTGAAAGAGATAAAGTATGCATTTTTTATAGTCAAAATGCGGAATCAATGACTTTTGGCTTACATCGTAGGATCAATGAATCTTTGGCAGATATCAGTTTCCAGAAAGTTGAAGTCGGGACTAAGAATGCTTTAGATTTTCAACTTGTGACTTATCTTGGTTATATCATTGCTTTAAAAGAAGACAAAAACTTCTATATCGTTACTAAAGACAATGGTTTTAATAGCGTATGTCTTTATTGGGCTAAACGAAATGTTAATGTATCAATCGTAGCCGATTTAAGTGGTCGTAATCTAAAACAAGAAAAAGATGATCTGTATAATGATGTTTATCAGCTATTATTAGATAAAGAAAACACTCAAAAAGTAACAGACATCATTGTTCAGTATAAAACAAAACAAGGCATTAATAATGCTCTTATCAAAAACTTCCCTAGCAAAGATCACAAACAGGCTAGTGAGATCTATAAATTAATCAAGCCGTTATTAAAAGATAAAAAAGGAAAATAGATCATAGTTGGGAAGAAATAAGATGAATGAAAAGACAAGTCGACAATTAAATCCTGTTCAAAAACAATTATTCAATACATTTACTAAAATCGGTATGATCATTTCTTTATTAAGTGTGATGGGGAATATTTTGACCAATGTTTCGTATGTGTCTAATATCAAGTGGATCATAATGTTTTTATTGTGTGTATTATCATTTATCTTACTAAAGAATAAAAAAATCAATCATTTAACTCTAGTCAGTTTATTTGTATTTATCATTTTGATCTTTGTGCCTTTAGCGTATATAGATTCAGGTGGAAGTGGTAATAATGCGATTGGTTATACTTTCTTATTGATGATCGTTATCACCTATCTATTTAATCAACAAGCGCGTCTTTATTTAGTTGGCTTATTGATCTTAGTGTTTATATTAATGAACTCCTTAGAGTATGTTTATCCACAATTGATTCGTGAATATCCAGCGATAAATAAATTCTTGGATCGTATTATTCAAATACCCTTTATCTTAATTGTATCTTTTTTTATCATCCAAAAATTTTCACTAAATTATGAACAGATCAACCATCATCTCAATGTTTTAGTTGATAGAGATTATTTGACGGGTTTGTATAATCGACGACGATTCAATAATGAGATTGAAAAAGCTGCTTCAGGTAATATCGATAATACGCATTTAGCGCTATTGGATATGGATTATTTTAAACTCATTAATGATAAACATGGGCACCTGATTGGTGATGAAGTATTAAAACATATGGCTAAGATATTGATTAAAAACTTTAATATCCAAAAACATGTCGTTTCAAGATGGGGTGGAGACGAGTTCTCGATCATTTTCTATGGAGAGAAAAACGATCTAGACAATAGATTAGAAAAAGTTAGAACTGAATTTCATGAATATATAAATGAGTACTGCGAAAAAGCTGGTTTTACTACAAGTGTAATCTCATTTGGTGAATATGACGATATCAAGGAAGCGTTGTCCTATGCGGATGACCTTTTGTATCAAGAAAAAACAAGAAAGAGGAGTGTCTAACTTGATAGTCTTAAAAAGTTAGCGATGACAACATTTTGTTTAAACGGGGATTGATTAAAGAGTCATTTTATTGGCAAGAAATAGCTTACCATGACATAATAGTCGTAAGGATATTTTGAGTTTATATAATGAATGATGAAGTAATATAAAATAATTATATGAAAGGGACTTTATGAAAGAAATACGTGAACAATTTCAAAAGTATTTTGATGAAGAAGACAAAGAAAAGGCAGTATTGTTAATTTTGGATAAATTGAAGAAAAAAGAAATCGATGTTATTGAACTTTACACGCAAGTACTAACACCGGTATTAAACGAACTAACTTGCGATCTTGAAGATCAAAGAATCTGTATTTGGAAGGAACATGTTAAAACAGCTATTGTTAGGACAATAGTTGAGAGTTGTTATCCGTATGTGCTTGAAAAAAGAGATGAATTACAGAATACAAAAAAGGGTATCGTAGCTGTTGTTTGTCCACCTAATGAGTGGCATGATATTGGGGCACGCATGATCGCTGATTTCTTTACGATTAGTGGATTTGATACGATTTTTGTTGGTAGTGGGACACCTTATCAAGATTTCTATAACGCTATTACAACGATCAAACCTTGTTTGATCGCGATCAGTATTAGTAACTATTTTAATCTTGTAGGTGCGAAACGCATGATTGAAGAGATTAAGAGTAAAGTGGAACATCCAATGAAGGTTATCGTTGGTGGTAACGCGTTTAGTCAAGATGGTCAGCAAAAAGCGCAATCAATCAACGCGGATATCTATGTTAAAAGTGTTAATGACATTTTAGAAATGAGTAAGTGTGGTGATCTATCATGAAATTTGGATTACAAATGGCTTTGCGTTTTTTACGATCAGGTAAAGGACAAACAATATTGATCATTGTCGGTATTGCGATTGGCGTTTCTGTTCAAATATTCATCGGATCATTAATTCAAGGATTACAAAAAAGTCTTGTTGAAACCACGATTGGAAACTCATCGCAGATTACGATCACTTCTGAAACAGCTAGTGATAAGATGATCGCTGATTATGAAACGTTGATCGCGGACATAAATAAAGTAGATGATAATATAATTAATACGATCGCTGTTTATGATAGTGCAACATTTATTAGTATAGATGACGAATCACAATCACTTTTATTAAGAGGATTAGAGATTGATCAAGCTGATCAGATATATGATATCTATGATCGCATTTATGAAGGTAGAGCTCCCAAAAACGATCGTGAGATCATCTTGGGAAAACAACTGCAAGAAAAATATGATCTTAGTTTAAATAATGAAGTAACGATCGTGACGGTTGAAAGAGTATCGGAAACATTTAAAGTAGTTGGTTTCTTTGATTTTAAAGTGACTAGTTTGAACTTGAATTGGGGAATCACGACCATCGCGACCAATCAGTTAATCTTTGATAATCAAAAAGCAACCGCTATTGAAATGCAGATAGCAGAAAGTGCTGTATTTGATGCTGATTTGATCGCCAATAAATTGATTGATAGTTTCGATGATAATAATTTAAAGATTGATAATTGGAAAGATGCTAATCAACAGTTATTAAGTGGACTTCAAGGTCAAAGTGTTTCAAGCTATATGATCCAAGTGTTTGTGATGATCTCGGTTATCTTAGGTATCGCTAGTGTTTTAGCAATAACAGTCTTACAGAAATCACGTCAAGTTGGAATACTAAAAGCAATGGGTATCAAAAATCGCTCAGCTGGCTTTATTTTCTTGTTTGAAGGTTTGATCCTTGGCTTCTTTGGGGCAGTGCTTGGTATAATCTTGGGGTTGGGTTTAGCTTATAGCTTTACGATCTTTGCGGTCAATCCGGATAATACCCCAATCGTTAACCTTTATATTGATTGGAAATTTATTGTTATTTCCGGGGTAATCGCGATGGTGGCTTCAACATTGGCAGCTGCTTTTCCTGCGGTTAGATCAAGTAGACTTAATCCGATCGATATTATCAGAAACAATTAAAGGAGACCTTAATGAACAATATACTAGAAGTCAAAAATATCAATAAGATATATGGGACGGAAATAAAGAATCAGGTATTATATGATGTAAGTTTTAACATTGAAGCGGGTAGTTTTAACTCGATCATTGGTCAATCTGGCAGTGGTAAATCAACATTGTTGAATATCATCGGTACTCTTGATAAACCAACAACGGGTGATGTGATCATAAATGGTCAAAATGTAAAAGATATGAAAACAGATCAATTAGCGGATTATCGCAATTCAATGATTGGTTTTGTTTTCCAATTTCATTATCTCTTGCCTGAATTTACGGCATTAGAAAATGTATTGATTCCTTATCGGATTAGTCATGGTAAAGTAGATAAACAAACACAACAAAGAGCGGAAGAGTTGATGGATCTTGTTGGGCTAAGTAATGTGAAAAACAATCTAGCGACTAAGATGTCAGGTGGTCAACAACAAAGAACAGCTATCGCTAGAGCTTTGATCAATCAACCAAAAATGATCTTGGCTGATGAACCAACTGGTAATCTAGATTCTGATTCAACGGAGATGATCTATGAGCTATTAAGAAAGATCAATCAGGAATTGAAGACAACCTTTATCATCATCACTCATGATCAGCGTATCGCTGAGAAAGCGGATCGGATCATTGAGATCAAAGATGGAAAGATAAACTTAGATATCAGTAAATAAGTGGAGGTATTATGCAAGAGTATTATGATGTGATCTTTAAGCGAAGATCGACGAGAAAATATGCTGAAACAGGATTAAGTGATAGTGAACTTAAAGCAGTAAAGGAAACATTGACGCAACTAGTACCACTTGATAGTTCAATCAAAACAAAATTTGTGATCAAACAAAGAACAATGACTAAAGCTAAATTTGGGGAATATAGTCTTGTCGCTTACAGTGAAAATAAGTCTAATTATCTATTGAATATAGGGTATCTTTTACAACAGTTTGATTTATTACTAAATAGAATGGGTATTGGTACTTGTTGGTATGGCTTAGCTAAAGAAGATGAGCAGTTAGATGGTCTTGATTTTGTGATCATGATCGTTTTTGGTAAGCCACT
>CAYNYC010000093.1:0-5396 GCA_964401415.1 uncultured Erysipelotrichaceae bacterium | reverse complement strand
GTATCCTTTTAATTCATTACTCAAAGGTCTGAATTTCAATTTGATTGTCTCTAACGAATGTGACTCATCTTCAAGATAGCCAATGATCGCTTTTATCCATTATTTTTCACAATTTTCAAATTTGTCTATTTCTTTGATTGTCTTGATACTAATCATAATTTTTCGCATATCAAAGCTCTAACAGTTTATCTATCGACATATTCTGATATTCTCCAAGTTCAATATTTTCTAAGAAATCTTTTGTTGAGATAAACTCATCTTTAGCGCTATCTGCTCGCTGTTTTAAAACAGCCAACAAATCACTGTATTCTTCTAGCAAGTCCATTAATCCGTCATATAGCTTTTGATTCATGATTATTAGATCAGTTTTTCCATTTACGGTTATTTCTACTGGTTTGTGAGACTCTTTGATTATCTTAGCTACTTCTGTATAGTCTCTTCTTACATTAGTTGCGGCTATTCTATCCAGTCCACTATTCTTTTCAAGGATACCGGGTATATTCCACGCCTCATTTCTATCTAAACATTATCATAAGATCAATTAAAAACAGTGATAATTTTCTTGATCACTGTTTATATAATCTTATTTTCATTAACGATGATGTCCATTGGTATATCATGTTTTTCTTTAATGATCTTAGTAACTTCTTGATATTGATAAGCAATACCAATCTTTAATCCTTTGAAGTCCTTAAGATATCGATCATAGTAACCTTTACCATGGCCTAATCGATTACGATCTTGATCATAGGCAACCATCGGGATCACCAACACTTCAATATCATCGATAGCGATCATTTCTTCGGTTGGCTCCAGGATATTTAATACCCCAGGCTTTAGGTTATCTAGCGATGACACTTTGGCAAATTCCATGTTTTGCAAGTCAAGACAACGTCCACTACTTAAAGTCATATTATTAGCCAATATCATTTTAGTGATCCTTGAAGTATCTACTTCATCACTCATGCTTTGGTAAATACCAATTGATTTGAAACCACTGATCAGGGTCCATAAACGATCTTGTATTACAATATCAGCTTTCTGTTTCATATCAGGATCAAAATGAGCTTGACGCTGTTTAATGAGTTGACGAAGTTCTTGTTTATTCATCCAACAGATCCTTCCATTTCCATCTTTAATAACTGATTTAGTTCAACCGCATATTCCATTGGTAATTCTCTGGTAAATGGTTCAATAAAGCCCATAACGATCATTTCGGTAGCCTGTGCTTTACTTAAACCGCGTGACATAAGATAAAACAATTGATCTTCACTAATCTTTGAGACGGTAGCTTCATGTTCAATGGTCGCCGTTTTATTAAATGATTGATTAGTCGGGATCGTATCACTATAAGATAGATCATCAAGGATCAAGGTGTCACATTCAACCTTAGTTTTAGCAAAATCAGCTTTTGCTCCATGACTTACTAAACCCCGATAATTAACATGACCACCATTACGTGATATTGACTTAGAAATGATATTACTACTGGTATGAGGAGCTAGATGGATCATCTTAGCACCTGCATCTTGAATTTGATCTTTACCAGCAACGGCGATTGAGATACAAGATCCTTTCGCATATTCACCAGCTAAGATACAAGCTGGATATTTCATATTAATGTGTGAGCCAATATTGCCATCTATCCATTCCATTGAACCATGTTCATGAACATACGCTCTTTTAGTAACAAGATTTAAGATATTAGTTGACCAGTTTTGAATCGTTGAATATCGACAACGAGCATTTTTACCAACTACGATCTCTACGATCGCCGCATGCAGTGAATCTTTACTATAGATTGGTGCTGTACACCCTTCCACATAATGGATATCAGCTTCATCATCAACGATGATCAAAGTTCTTTCAAACTGACCACTACTTTCGGTATTGATCCTAAAATATGATTGTAATGGTTTATCAAGCTTAACGCCTTTAGGCACATAGATAAATGAACCTCCAGACCATACGGCACAATTTAAAGCCGCAAACTTATTATCAGTATATGGAACGATCGTACCAAAATATTTTTTGAATAAATCTGGATAAGTCTTTAATGCTGTATCGGTATCTAAAAAGACTACCCCTGCATCCTCAACTTCTTTCAACATATTGTGATAGACAGCTTCAGATTCATATTGAGTGGTAACACCAGCCAAGAAATCTCTTTCAGCTTGGGGAATACCTAATCGATCAAAAGTATTCTTGATCGTATCAGGGACATCTTCCCAATCATTTTTAACCCCTAAACTAGATTTTATATAGTAGATATATTCATCAAAATTTAGCGAACTAAGATCAGGACCAAAACTAGGCATTGGGGTACTTACAAAATGCTTATACGCTTTTAAACGATACTCTCTCATCCAGTCAGGTTCGTCTTTTTTATTACTTATTGCTTTAACAATCTCTTCATCAAGGCCCATTTCTGTTTTAAAGACACTTACATCTTTATCATTAAAACCATACTTGTATTCATCTTGATTTTTGAGGATATCATCGTTTTTCATTTGAATCTCCTTTATCGATCAATGTCTTTATCGCATTCCAACCAATTGTCGCACACTTGATCCGATTAGGTTGTTTATAGACATTACTAAAAGCGATAGCTTCAGCTAAAAGCTCTTCATCATGACTTTCATTTTCGATCATCTTAAAATACTCATCAATGATCATCTTAGCTTCACTTATCTTTTTACCCTTGAGTAATTCACTCATCATGGATGTTGAAGCCGTTGAGATAGTACAAGCGATACCGTCAAAACGAATATCAACTAGTACACCATTCTCGATCTTTGCTTGTACCATGATATCATCGATACAAGACTCACTATCCATATGTACTTGTTGATAACCTTGATCAGTACTTAACCCTTTGTTTCGTGGATATTGATAATGATCCATGATCAGTTGTCTTAATACCATTGGGTCTTTCATCATGTCACTCATCTTAACACCTCTATATGATCAGATTAACACAGTTTTCAATCGTTACTTCTTGAAGTACGCTGACAAACTCATCAATCTCTTCTTTCGTATTATAAATATAAAAACTACAACGTATCGTATCAGTTGTCTCTAAAACATCTTTTAAGATCTTAGCACAATGATTACCAGCTCTAACCGCAATATGATGATGATTTAGATAAGCTGCTGTATCTTGTGAAAAGATATCCTTTACATTCAATGCGATTATGCCACCTTCAGTATGAGGATTATAAACGATCACATTATCAATCTCAGCTAATCTTTCAAGTAAATAGATTCGTAGTTCTTCTTCATGACGCATCACATTTTTCATACCTAATTGCTTTAAGTAATCAATGGCAGCGCTTAATCCTAAGATTCCTTCAATTGCTGGTGTTCCTGCCTCAAACTTATCTGGTGTTTGTTTAAGTGTTAAGTTACCACAACGATCAAAGCGAGCGTTACTACCACCACCATAAAATAATGGATCCATCTCATTTAGTAATGCTTTTTTACCATATAAAACCCCAACCCCAGTTGGTCCTAACATCTTATGACCACTAAAAGCCAAGAAATCAACATCTAACTCTTTAACATCAACAGGCATGTGTGGTACCGATTGAGCACCATCCACAACGATATAAGCCCCATGTTCATGAGCAATCTTAGCCATTTCTTTGATTGGACTAATATAGCCGACCACATTAGAAACATGGGTTGTAACGACTACCTTAACGCGCTCATGCATGGCTTTCTTAAATTCGCTTATTGAAACAGCCCCCTCACTTGTCAGTGGGATATATTCAATCGTTGCTTTCTTGGCTTTAGCTACTAAAAACCAAGGAAGGATAGAACTAGCATGTTCACTTTCTGTTGTAAGGATTACATCGCCTTCAATCACATACTTCATACCAAACTGATAAGCCACTAAATTCAAAGCCGCTGTCGCTCCTGAAGTAAAGACCGTTTCAGCTGCACTAGCATTAATAAAATCAGCGATATTCAAACGTGCTTTATCATAAAGTTCACTAGCCTTGAGTGAGATATCATAATCACCACGATGGATATTAGCTGGATAATTAGTATAGTAATCACTGACTACATCGATCACACATTGAGGCTTTAAACTGGTCGCTCCACTATCAAGATAGATCAACTTCTGATCAGCCTTATTTAAGATTGAAAAATCTTTCCTTACTTTATTTACATCAAACATGTGTCTTGTACCTTCTTATATATGATATCTGTTAGATAAGTCTTTAGTTTCTCATCATCAATGATCGATGTGATCGGTGATAGATAACCTATAGCGATCAACCGTAGAGCATCATTTTTAGATAAACCCCGACTTTGCATATAATACAATTGATTCTCATCTAGCTGTCCAATACTCATAGCGTGTGAAGCTTCAACATCATTTTCATCGATCAAAAGAAGTGGTATGATCTTAGCCTTTTCTTTATCACCCAACGTTAATACCCGTGATACTTGATGAGACTTACTCTTACTGGCGCCTTTAATGATCTGGCCATTGGCTTTAATATAATAGTCCCCTTGTTGTAAAAGAACCCCATAGGTCTGTATAAAAGAAACGGTTTCTTTTTGTTGGTGATGACAATTGAACTCTTGATGAATCTGATCTTTGATCAAAGCGACACTGACTAGTTCAACCTCAGCTTGAAAGCCTCGTAAATAATAATTAGCGATGCGTTTGACTTTATCCTCATCCATTTCGCTATAAGCAACCTTATACTTAGCTCGTTGATCAATATATACTTCTTCATTGATCATTAAGTTATGTCCAGCGTTTAAATATAAGACAGTCAATGTACTATGATCAGCCAAAACTGTTTCTATATTTAATTGTTGATCTTGACCTAAAAGGTCAACGATCATCACAGCTGAAGCTGCTTGTTTGACATTGATCACAAGTTTTAGCTCTTTCTTTACATCAACAACCAGTTTGATAAAGGCTTGATCAACGACATTGATTGTTGTATCATCAATGATCATTTGTTTATTATCCATGGTATTTCGTTCTTTCACTCATGGCACAAGTGCCTAAACGATAGACCATTCTTTTATCTTCATCTTTTCTGATCGCAACATCAAATTCTTCACTTATCCAATCATAACCATCCTTATCGATCTTATCGATCAAGGTTTCATCACCATCAATAATGATCTTACCATCGATCAAGACATGGGTCTTTGTTGGTTTTAGTAATTGATAAAAACGTCCATAATGAGAGATGATCATCATACTCATGCCTGTCGCTTCTTTTTGTTTAATGATCGCCTCAGCCACAATCTGTAAAGCATCTACATCAAGTCCTGAATCAATTTCGTCTAACATCGCTAAGCTTGGTCTTAACAGTTTAAGTTGAACGATCTCATTGCGTTTCTTCTCACCACCACTAAAACCTTCA
>CAYNYC010000092.1:0-5547 GCA_964401415.1 uncultured Erysipelotrichaceae bacterium | reverse complement strand
GCTTTGAGGTGTTGTTGGTAAAGCGGTGTTTTCTTTTCCATATGACTCCTTATTTTAATTTTTACTTACTACTTAAATTATAGGTAATACTAAGTTAATATTCAACGCTTAAGTGGCGCAACATGGATCGCTTGATCATGAATATTCTCAAGGGCTTCCTTGATGCTTTCACTGATCGTTGGATGAGGAAAGATCACTTCAGTAAGTTGTTTGTAGGTTAGCTTATTATCGATCGCATTGGCGAAGTATACGATATATTCCGTAGCTTGATCCATAAAAAGTGACGCCCCTTTGATCACATCATCCACAAAGATAACTTTCACAAAACCACGATCATTGTTTTCAATTAGATAACGACCATTATTACTAGTAATGAATTTACTTACTTGATAATCAAGCTTTAATTCTTTAGCCTTGTCTTCACTAAGTCCAACGTAGGCAATCTCAGGATTAGTGTAAATACAATAAGGAACACTTTTACCTTGATAGTGCAGAGGTTTATCGACAATATGCATGATACAATCGATTCCCTGACTAGATGCCACGTGGGCTAATTGAACACCACCATTAACATCACCAATCGCATAGATATTGGGGATATTTGTTTGATAGTTTTCATTGACCTTGATATAGCCACGCTCAGTAGTGATCTGAAGCTTATCTAAGTTTAGATCTTCAGTATTGGGTTTTCTACCTATCGAGAAGATAATGGCTTCAGTACTAAGTTGTCTTTCTTCATCATCTTGGATGTAGGTACATACTAGTCGCTTTTGATCTTGACTGATCTGACTTATTTTTGCGTTGTTGATGATATTCACCTTGTTTTTCTTCAAGATCATCTGAAGATTACTCGCCAATTCGCGCTCGATCGTACTTAAGATCCGATTAGCGAGTTCAATGATCGTAACCTGATGTCCTAATTGATAAAAATAAGTTGCTAGTTCACAACCAATAACGCCACCACCAACAATGAGTATCTCGTTCAAGAGTATTGGTGATGCTAAAAAACCATCACTAGTAAAGACATTATCTAATTCACTTCCAACAATTGGTAAAACGATCGGACGAGCGCCAGTAGCGATGATGATCTTATCAGCGCTTATCAGTCTATCATGTTGAATCAAACGGACATGATGATCATCAACAAGGGTTGCTTGATCAGTAAAGAGATCAATCTTATTAGCTTTAATAAGTTGATCTATCCCATTAACGAATTTTTCTACGATCTGATCTTTTCTTTGATATGCAACATAAGGATCAAAACGAAGATCAGTAAAGTTAAGGCCTTCATCTTGACTGTTTAGAAACTTTTGATAAGTCTTGGCACTATGTAGTAGGGCTTTAGTTGGAATACAGCCTTTGTTTAAACAAGTACCTCCAAGTTTATCTTTTTCAATCAGGGCTACTTTAAGTTGTTGTTTCGCGCTTTGGATAGCGGCTGTATAGCCAGCGGGTCCACCACCAATGATCAATACATCATAGTCCATCATTTGCCTCCTTGATCCGCTTAAGTAGAAAAGACACATCATCTAGATAAGGCTGATCTTCAGGTAAAAATTGTGTTAGTCGCAATTGAAAAGCTTCATGATCGATATAGGTTAATTTAAGATTCTGCTTTAAGCGTTCAATAAAGCCTAATGGGATCGCATCGGTAAAGATCGTGATATCCATGATGTAATTATTGACAACATTAACATAGGCTTGGATCTCACCAAAGCTTAATCGCTCATTAATGATCAAAGCGTAATCAGGTATCTTATTATAAAGATAATTATAAGAATGATATTTCTCGATCAATTCATTTAGACTGTGACTTGGTAATAGTGGTTGAAGGGGTAGCTCATAGATAGTTTCAAAAGCTTGTTTTAAGGCTTGTTTTAAAGAGTCGATCGTTACTGATGGATTAAAGAACGTGATATTTTCCACGCGACTTTTAACCGAATCAACTCCTTTAGCTTGCATCTTGCCTAACGAGACTTTGAGATATTTACCCAATGAATCCTTATCAATATTAACAAGCAGGGTACCATGTTGTAGTTTTTTATTATCAGCGGCCATAAAAGCATTACCAGAGATTTTTTTATGATCGACTTCAATATCATTACGTCCACTTAATTTAGCTTCTATACCAAATTGTTTTAAAGCCCTAATAATGACTGAGGATTGTCTTTCAATATCATAATCATCATCACTGGTGATAAAGGTGAAATTTAGATTACCTAGATCATGATATACCGCACCTCCACCGGTGCTTCTTCGAGCTAGATAACAATGATCTAATTCCATTTGTTTGAGGTTACATTCCTTATAAGCGTTTTGGTTTTTACCAATGACAACGGTATGATGATTTTGCCAAAGATAAAAAATAATTGAATGTGGTTGATGATCATTAAAAAGACGCTCTTCTAAAGCAAGATTATGATATGGATTGATGTTGTCTGTTTCGATAAAAAAAGCATTTTTAAGCATCTATTATCTCCATTCTTTATCTTAATAATATCATAATCAAATACGTATCGGACATATTAACAGGTGAAATGTGTAAATGTTTCTCACATGACATTTAGTGGTGGTCTTGTTATAATTGAATTAATGAAAGACTAGGTTAAAAGGGATAATCATGAAAGAACTACGTGTTTTTATCTTAAAGAATTGTTTTTATTGTAAAAAAGCACTTTCCTATTTACAAGAGTTGATCATCCTTGATGAATATCAGGATATCAAACTTGATATCATTGAAGAAAATATCGAAAAAGATTTAGCTAATAGTTATGACTATTACTATGTACCATCATTTTACGTAGATAAAGTGAAACTAGCTGAAGGAGCGGTTAGTTATGATGATGTCAAGATGATCTTAGATAAATTGTTGAGCTTGTGATTTACAATGATCTTATTTAATGCTCGTTTTAAAACACTAACGGATAACGAGATCAAACTAGTAATGCAACGCCGTTATGGAGCTGAAAAAAGTCGCGGCATTACTAAGACCTATGTTTTTGATATTGTCTTAGTTGAAAATGATGAAATAGTTGGACAATGTGATCTGCGTTTGGGAAAGAGTTGGTATCTTTATTATCTAGGTAATATTGGTTATACCGTGTATGTTCCATATCGTGGTCACCATTATGCGACTAAGGCAAGCCGTTTATTATTACAGTTGGCCAAAGATGAAGGAATGGACGAGTTAGTCATTACTTGTAGTCCAGAAAATATCGCTTCCTATAAGACGATCTTACAGATACCAGCTGAATATCTATATACGGTGGATGTACCTAAAGAACATGATCTATATCGCCGTAATGAGATCAGAAAATGTATCTTTACGGTTAAACTATAACTATTAAAAACACCCCGCTTTATGCGAGGTGTTTGTTTATGCTTTAGAATCAGCTGGATAGATAAGTCCAATCTGTTTACGGACATCAGTCATGATCGTATGTACATCGATCGTTAATTGACGTGGTACTAACTCAGAGCGATAGTTACCACTTTTAACACATTTAATGAATTCGACTAGTTCATAGTATTTGGTCGTTGGTTTTTGTTGAGTGGTTAGATCAGTTATTTCATTTTTTCGTGATACGATCTTAACTGCTTGTGGTGAGCTGATCGCTTTGACGATGACCGTTCCATCTTCCCCTTGAATCTCACTATCAAAATGAGAATCAGTTATCTTAGAGTGCATGATGATCACTTCTTTATCAGGATAAGTCAACAACATCGTTCCTAAACCGTCGACACCACTTTCTAACATATAAGCACTGGCTTGAACCTTAAGTGGTTTACCAAAGATGGCAATACAATTAGATAGACTATAAACTCCAAGATCCATTAATGAACCATTTGATAGATCATTTTTAAAGGCATTCATGACATTTCCAGCGCGATAAGCATCGTAACGGCTTGAGTATTTACCAAAGCTAAAGACAGCTCTACGTACTTGACCTACCATCGTTGATGCTTGTTTTAAAGCTAAAAAATTAGGAGTGAAAAGCGGAACGATCGCTTCTAACAACATGACTCCGTTTTTATCAGCGGCTTCAAACATCTGGTTTACTTCATCAATATTACTGGCTAGTGGTTTCTCACAAAGGACATGCATTTTCTTATTTAAAAAATAGATTGATTGTTCACAATGTAAAGAATTAGGAGTAGCCACATAAACAGCATCAGCCATTTCCGGGGTAATATCTTTATAGTCTGTCACAACGGTCGTACAACCGTATTTACGCGCAAAAGCTTCAGCATTTTCTAAAGTTCTACTACATACCACGGATAATTCAAAATCAGGAATATCCTTAGCACCTTCCATTAGGGTGTCTGAGACAAAATTAGTACCTATTATCGCAAATTTCATTAGATCAATTCTCCTTAATCTTATTCTAGTATCTATCATTATTAGTGTCAAATACATATGGTCTTTGTGATATAATAATCAAAAGGAAGATCTAATGAAGGCTAATTATCACACTCACACTTACCGTTGCTTACATGCGACTGATATAGAAGATCAACAGTATGTCATTCAGGCGATAAATGCTGGTTTTGATGTTTTAGCATTTACTGATCATGTACCATATCCGAAGATCAAATATCAAGAAGATCAACAAGGAAGAATGCTTTATTCTCAGTATGATGAATACTTAGCATCGATCACTTCCATGCGTGAAAAATATCGATCTAAGATTAAGATCTTAACGGGTTTTGAGATGGAATACTATCCAGAATACCTAGATTATTATAAGTGGTTAAAGACCCAGGTTGATATATTGGTCTTGGGTCAGCATTATCGCTTTCCGTTAGCCCATGATTATGGTATCTATAATAATGATAATGATGTATTGGTCTATGCTGAGCAGATCTGTGAAGCGATTCAAGCTGGTGTGCCTGATGTCTTGGCTCATCCTGATTATTTTATGTTAGGAAGATCAAAGTGGTCTACCTCATGTATAAAGGCTAGTGAAATGATCTGTGAGACTGCTTCTAAATACAATGTTCCGCTTGAGATCAATCTCAATGGTTTACGTTATGGTAAAAAATTGATTGATAATATAGAAGTTTATCCTTATCCTTATTTACCGTTTTGGCAGATCGCTGAGCGTTATGGATGTAAAGTGATCTACGGTTATGATGCTCATGATCCTTTTACTTTGACTCAGACATGGCGCATTGATACAGTAAATGAGATCTTAAAGGGTCTAAATTTAAAGCATATAGATACAATAGGCGGGTAATTAGTAATGAAAAGTTTGATCAGATTTATATTTAGCCGAACATTTCGTATTGCGGTACCTATTATTCTGCAATTATGGTTGATCATCGCCGTTATTGTACGTTTAAGTGAAGGTTTTTGGGAAATATATACCATCTTTACAATCTTAAGTATGATTATCGCTGTTTATGTGATCAATTCTAATTCCAACCCTTCTTTTAAGATTGCTTGGTTAGTTATCATCTTGGGTATTCCGTTAGTGGGTGGAGTCATGTATTTGATCTTTGGTAATAAAAAGGTGCCTAAAAGCTTACAATCAAGTGCGGTAAAAA
>CAYNYC010000091.1:0-5678 GCA_964401415.1 uncultured Erysipelotrichaceae bacterium | reverse complement strand
AATGCATGATCTATTTCAAAGCACAGCCGATGCCACAAAAGCGATAGTACCAAAACTTGTCGAAATGGGCTATCAATTAGTAACGGTTTCAGAATTACTTGAATACAAAGGAATTGATGTACAAATTGGTAGAGTCTACTTTTCTAGTTATTCAAAAATAAAATAAGAAGTTCAACTTCTTATTTTTTATACATTTGGTAAATATTATCAATAAACAAGGCTCTACTTTTTTCCATGTACAAGACTTCATCATTATCAATACTGATCGCATATGTTCTGTTAGAAGTGTTTAGCTTTTCAATGCTTATGATTTGATTAAAATGTATAAAACGTTGTTGATAAACAAACCCTGAATCATTATAGTATATTCTTTTAAAAGTTACACCAAGGATAACATTGGCTAAAAACATGGCCGTTAATACAATAAAAACAGCCTTGTTTGTACTATCAGTACTGATAATATTGATGATCAAAGATATGATTGCTAAACTAGCCTGTGATCCATACCAAAGCCAAGAGCTTTCTTTGTACTCAAGTTGTTTTTCATCGCTTTCGATTTCTTTGATGGTCGCATTAAATTTTCTTAAGCGATAAAATTGCGAAGCGATTATCACAAAGCCGACGATATATCCAAAGATGATGATCATAGTTTTCTCCTATACGCTCACGTTGAGATTATTAGCCCATAAGCCGCTACCAACTCGCTTTAAGCCAATCAGCATTCTGATTAGTTGCTCTGCTTGAACGATCAATAAGACAATGGCGATATTTTGTATTCCAAAAATGTTTACAGAAACAAAAGCTAAAGGAATTCCTATCACCCACATAATACCACAATCTAAAAGGGTTATGATCTTGGAATCACCACCAGAACGCAGAATTGAAAAGATCATGAAGTTGAATAAACGCATCGATAATCTAATCGAAAAGACGCGGACGATCCAAACAGCTGTTTGATAGATAAATGGGTCTTGAAGATCAAAAAGGGCAATCATTGGTTTGGTAAAGAGGATCATGATCGTAACCATAAACAAAGCGATAAAAAAGGAGAGCCCGATAAAGTAGTCGCAGTCTTTTCTAGCTTGTTCAATTTTGCCTTGCCCTAAAGTTGAACCCAATAATACTGAAACAGCCGCGCCATACCCATAGATCACAAATTGAAACATATTATTAATCTGGTTACCAACATAATAAGCTTCCATCGAATCTGTCCCTAATTGACCAAATGCCTTGATAAACATCGTCATTCCAAATCCAAAAAATGCTTCATTAAAAATAAGAGGATAGGTTTTCTTAAAGATAGTCGTTATGAATTGTTTATCAAGAATAAACATTTCTTTAGCTGATCCAAGAAAGGGTTGTTTAGTTATATAGGCATGAATGAAATAAATAGTAATAGAAAAACTGTGAGCAATAACGGTTGCCACAGCTGCACCAACCACACCAAGTTCTGGGAAAAACCAGACACCAAAAATCAGGACGTAGTTCAAAAAAATGTTTAATAATCCAGCAGATACTGAAACTTTAAGAGAAACATCTTGTCTTTGAATACAACGATAAATTGAACCAAAGGCAAAGTTCAATCCATTTAATGGCATAGAAAACATAGCGACGGATAGGTACTTCATCGCCATATTGACAGTTGTTACATCATCCATATAAAAACCTAAGATGTCTTTACCAAACAAAATGGCGATGGTAAGCCAAAGCAAACCATTACCTAAACCAAACATCACGCTTAATCCAAATGATTTTTTAAGTTTATCGTAGTTTTTAGCACCAAAGAACTGTGCTGAAAACATGGCTGTACCACCAATGGCTCCATAGTTGATCATACCGCCTAACATATCAAGTTGTGATGCAGTACCCACCGCAGTCATCATATTGATCCATGAGACCATGATACTATCTATTATTTGCATCGTTCCGGTCAACATATTTTGTAAAGCAATCGGTAATGTTACTTTTAGAGTTTGTATGTAAAAATCTTTCGGAGCAATGTATTTTTCTTTCAGTGTTTGTATCATATTTTCAATTCCTTAAAACTACAACATTATAACAGATTAACTAATGTTTTCCTAATACAATCTTAAGGAAGAATGCTGATATTTAATCAACTTTTCTGTTATAATTAAAGAGAAATGAGGGTTTATGATTAAGATAAAGATAGAAGAAACCACAAGACAAAATATTTTCGCTTTAACTATATCAGGAGCTATTTTGATATTATTTTTCCTCTTTATTGATAATATCGAAATTATAAAAGGCTTTTTAAACAAGACATCATCAATTTTAGTGTCTTTTATCTTGGGTTTCTTTATTGCTTTTGTCTTAAGTCCTTTAAATGAATTTATTTACGACAAACTCAATAAAGTCTTTAAGCGAAGTGTTAAAGCCTGTCGGATAGTATCATCAATGATTAGCCTTTTGATTGGAGTAACGCTTTTTACGACTTTTGTGGTGATTGCTTTACCTCAGTTAATAAATAGTATTTTACGGTTAATGGATATCTTACCGAATTATTTAGAAATGGCCGAAAATATCTCAGACGAGCTACTTGTAAGACTAAATATTGATCAAACATTAGCTGATGTTATAGCTACATATAGTGATAATCTATTTAGTGGATTTATCGATTTAGCTAGTAAATATTTGCCAGAAATTGTTAATTATTCGATCATCTTTGGGACAACCGTTTTGAAGTTTTTGATCAGTTTGATCATTGCTTTATATATCATGATTGATAAGGATCGTTTTGCGAAACAGTTTACGAAGTTAAGTTATGCGTTTATGAATAAAAAACAAGCTGATGAATTAGTTGATTTTTCACGAATCAGTGCTAATGTCTTTAATCGATTTATTCTAGGTAAAGCATTAGATTCCCTGATTATTGGTGTCATTACTTATATCGTGTTGTCGATCATTAATGTTCCATTTGCGCTACTTTTAAGTTTGATCATCGGTGTTACAAATATGATTCCTGTATTTGGACCATTTATCGGAGCAGTACCAGGAATCTTTATCTTGTTTATTATTGATCCAATCATGGTTGTTTGGTTTGTGCTCTTCGTTTTAGTAATCCAACAGATAGATGGCAACATCATCGGCCCAGCTATCTTGGGTGATAGTTTGGGACTGCCTACATTATGGATCATGTTTGCGATTGTAGTTGGTGGGGGTTTCTTTGGTATCTTAGGTATGTTTTTTGGGGTACCAGTATTTGCGGTTATTTATCTGTATATTAAAAAAGCAACTGAGCGTCGCTTATTACATAAGAATATTGAAATCGAATGAAAAAATAAGAACTGACGTCGTCAGTTCTTTGGTTAGAATATGTCTAGAATAACAGCTGTGACGCCTTCTACTTCTTCGATCAAAGTAGCTTCGATACCCTCTTTTAAGGTTGTATCTAAAGCCATACAGTCCATACAAGCGCCTAACATTCTTACTGTTACGACACCGTCTTGGTCTACTCTGACAAATTCTACGTCGCCTCCATCACGTTGGATGTAAGGACGGATTTTTTCTAATACTTTAATAATTTCTTTTTCCATAGTTTTTTTACCTGCCTAGACATTATAGCACAGAAAAATAAATGTGTGTGGTATAATGATCAAGGAAAGAAGTATCGTATGAAAGAGCTAACTATTGGGATGGTCATTGAAGGAATGGTTACGGGGATCCAACCTTATGGAGCCTTCATTTTAATTGATGACAATAAAACGGGATTGATCCATATCTCAGAGATATCACATAACTATATCAATGAAATCAGTGATTTCATCAAGATTGGTGATCGCTTAGAAGTTAAGATCATTGACATTGATGAATCCACTGACCAGATACGATTATCTTTAAAAGCTTTACAAAATGACAATCGTAAAGAACGTATCAAACGCCAAAGAAGACCATTAGTTATGAAGATTGGTTTTAAAACAATCGAAGAAGCTTTACCGATATGGATTGAAGAAGCCACAAAGGAGATCAAACATGATAAGTCTTAATTTAGAAAGAGCTGTACAACAAGCAGAGTTAGAGAAGTATAAAGAAACTGTAAAAAAAATACATCAAGCAATTCATGATAAAACAGGTAGAGGAAGTGATTACTTAGGTTGGGTCAATTGGCCAAATGATTATGACTTAGCTGAATTTGTGCAAGTAAAAAAACTTGCCCAAGAGATTCGAGCTAATGCTGAGGTGTTATTAGTTTGTGGCATTGGTGGTTCATACCTTGGCAGTCGTAGTGCCATAGAATGGTTAAATGGCTTATATAGTAATGAAAGATTAAAGATTATATTTGTAGGCAATACTTTCTCAGCTAATTACCTTAATCAAGTTATTGAATATATCGCCGATAAAAGCGTTTATCTCAATGTAATATCTAAATCAGGTACGACAACTGAAACAGCTTTAGCCTTTAGAATTCTTCAACAATTAATGGAAGATCGCTATGGTGAAATGGAATGTCAAAAAAGGATTATCGCTACCACTGATGGAAATAAAGGGACATTAAAAGTTTTAGCTTCTCAAAAACAATATCGGACACTAACGATTCCTGATGATATTGGTGGCCGTTACTCAGTATTAACATCAGTTGGTCTTTTACCAATCGCCGCTGCCGGGATTGATATTGATCAAGTTATGGCAGGAGCAAAACAGGCAATGAGTGATCTTTTTGAAAATGATCTTGATAAAAACGTTGCTTATCAATATGCGGTAGCGCGTCGTATCATTGAAGCTAAAGGTAAAACGGCAGAGATGTTAGTAACATATGAGCCACAAATGGTGATGCTAGCAGAATGGTGGAAACAACTCTTTGGAGAATCTGAAGGTAAAGAGGGTAAAGGACTTCTACCAACTAGTTGTTGTTTCACGACCGATCTTCATTCGATGGGACAATTTATTCAAGAGGGGACTAAATGCTTGTTTGAGACCATCTTATTGGTTAAACAACCATTATCTGACAAAGTCTTCCCATCATCAACTGCAAATTTAGACAATATGAATTATCTTGCTGGAAAGACGCTTGATTATGTAAATAAGAAGGCTGCTGAAGGTACTTATGATGCTCATACATTGGTAGGAGATGTCCCAAATATTATCATGACGATCGAGGAAGCTTCTCCTTATTCCTATGGTTATCTAACTTATTTTTTCTTTAAAGCATGTTCTATGAGTGCTTATTTATTGGATATCAATCCTTTTGATCAGCCAGGAGTTGAAGTATATAAGAAGAATATGTTTAAACTATTAGGTAAACAATAAAACAAAGGCGGTCAAAGAGCGTTCGTCAAAGGGATTTACGGAAACAAGTAAATTTTTGACCGACACTCTTCAAGCGGAGCCAAAACAGTAAAGACCACACCAAAGGATAAAACCTTTAGTGTGGTCTTACTGTTTTTTGGGAACAGCCGCCCTTATAATTATTCTTTGACTGCGCGGAATTCAGAAACCTCTGCCGCGGACATATCATAGTATATCACACGGTTTTCGGCATCGTACTCGCCCACGACCTTATAGCGTTTCTTGGGCTGGTAATCCGGGATGAGCGCAGCAATCACATCGTGCAGATTCTTATTGTTGCAGCCGAGTGTATTTGTCTGCTCAGCGCGGGGCTTGGAGAATGATACAGCTTTTGCCTCGTTGCTCTTGCACACGCGAATTGCAAAAATGTGTTG
>CAYNYC010000090.1:0-5800 GCA_964401415.1 uncultured Erysipelotrichaceae bacterium | reverse complement strand
AAGGCGTAATCGTTTACGCTCATTTAGATACAGTTCAAAACAATAAGTCAACTTTTGACAACACTGGTGTTGTTGTTGATCAAATTGTTAAAGTAAGTAAAGGTCAATTATTAGAAGAATATAACATGAAGGGTGCATCACCAATCAGTAAAGAATGGTATGAGCAAATCGATCATATGGAAGCTTGGATGATCGGTAAGACTCTTGATGAAGTTGCTAACACAGAAATGGCTGAAGGCTATCCTGTAGATGCAGATTTAGTAACTGGTACAACAATTCATATCACTGATTTCGTTGCGGCTGTTGCTGATGCAAGCACCAAATTAGTTGAAGTTAAAAACATCGTTAGTGTAGGTAGTGATACTTATACTTCAGCAAGCTTTGCTGATGGCAAAATCCAATTCAACACTAATGCAGCTTTAGTTGCACTAGATGCTGATGGCGTTGTTCTATATGCAAACATCGATGCTGTTCAAAGTAAAATTGAGTTCGATGCTACTGGCGTTGTAACTACTGCTGTTTCAAATAGTAAGAAAGTCCTAGGAGACGCTTACAACATGAAGGGCGTATCACCAATTAGCAAAGAATGGTTTGAACAAGCTGCTGCTTTCGAAGCATGGGCTGTTGGCAAATCAGTTGATGCAGTTGTTGGTACAGAATTAGCTGATGGTTATCCTACTGATGCTGATCTTGTAACTGGTACAACAATCAATATGACAGACATTATTGCTGCTGTTGATGCTGCTAATAAAGCTGTTGTTACATTAGACTAATCTAACCTTAAAAGTACATTGCTCAGCAATGTGCTTTTTTTTATGTCTTAACTTCATTGAAATACCGAGAAATCGGTATTTATGTGTTATGTACAATTTATCGATAAATATTGACAAGTAACTACAGCAGATATATACTTGTACTATATAGTACAAACTATATAGTACAAACTATATAGTACAAGGAGGCTTACAATGGAAACTTGGCAAATCGTATTATTGGTTGTAGTAATTATCGTTATCGGGGCTTTGAAGCTTTATGTTTTTAACAAGATAGTAGCTAAAAAGAAAGCTAAAACCAAGATAAACGAAGAGAATGATTAGTACTAAGATTAAAGAAAACCTACGGTTTAATTATCAAAGTAATTTTGGTAAAAACAATCCCTTATTGACCAATACGACATTATATGATGCGGCACTTAATGAGTTTGTTAAAAGCAATTATCAGAATGCATCACTAAATGACATCTTGAAGAATGCTAAGATGCCAAAGAGTTCGTTTTATTATCAATATGGAGATAAGTTGGGTTTGTATCTAACGATGATGGATGTCATTGTTCAGCGTAAATTGACGTTTTTTAATGAAAGAGTTAATAATGTCGATATGACAGCTGATTTCTTTACTGTCCTTCGTCAATTGTCGAAGGAAACCATGGATTTTATGTTTTTAGATAAACGTATGTACCAATTCTCGAATATGCTTATGTATGAAGATCATGAATTGCTAACGGTAGCGATCAAGTATTTCCCTTATGATATTAAATCATCATTTGGTCCACTGCTTGAGAAAGCATACGCTGAGCATCAGATTGATCAAAAATATCCGTTAGAATTTGTTAATCGGATATTGTCAGTTATCTTAAGTAGTTTTGATAAATTAATAGATGAAAAAACAAAACCAGAAGAAGCTTATGAAGTATTAACGTTAGTATTTGATATACTGGAAAACGGTATTAAGGAGTAATTATGGAACAAGCATTTGTAATAGAAGATTTACGTTATGCGTATAACTCAAAAAAAGAAGATGTCCTTAAAGGAATTTCTTTTACTGTCAATCAAGGTGAAATATTTGGACTACTTGGACCATCAGGTGCTGGTAAGTCCACAACACAGAAAGTAATGACTCGTTTATTGAGTGATTATCGTGGAAATATTCAGTATTTCAATAAGAACTTGAAAGATTACACTTCGTCTTTTTATGAAGAGATTGGTGTAGGCTTTGAAATGCCTGTTCATTTTGGTAAGCTGACTGGCTTAGAAAACATGAGATACTTCTCATCGTTTTATAAGAATAAAGCTGATATCGAATACTTAATGAAAAGAGTGGGTTTATGGGACTATCGTGATATAAAAGTAACCGAATACTCAAAGGGTATGAAAGTAAGACTAAACTTTGTCAGAGCTATGCTAAATGATCCGAAAGTGTTGTTTCTTGATGAGGTCACAAATGGTTTAGATCCAAAAAATGCTAAGATCATCAAGGATATGATCTTGGAGTTTAAACAACAAGGGAGAACCGTGTTTTTAACAACTCATTTAATGAACGATGTTGAACAGTTATGTGATCGGGTGGCTTTCTGTATTGATGGTAGTTTGCACGAGATCGCTACTGTTCGTAATCTTAAACTGAAATATGGTAAACGTGAAGTAATGATCGAGTATCGTGAAAATGATGAATTACATTTGAGTAATTTTAATATGAAAGATATTGGTAATAATCAAGAGTTCCAAAAACTGCTTCACCATCCAGGTTTAGAAACGATCCATAGTGGAGAAACAAGCATGGAAGATATCTTTATTAAGGTAACAGGACAAAACCTCTATGAATAATCTTTTAAATCTAATAAAAGGAGAGATCGTTCGTTTAGGCAAATACCAAATCATGACTATTGGCCTGTTAACATCAGTTATCTGGTTGATCATCTTTGCTTTGATCAAACAAGAAGAGGCGCTTGAGTTAGCTCCTATCTTCTTATTTGCGGATATGGCGATCATGTCCATCATATTGATGGGAGCTTCGTTTTATCTTGAAAAACAAGAGGGGACGCTCAATTCAGTAATGATGTTACCAGTTAATATTGGTGACATCCTAATCGCCAAAACGGTCGCTTCGATCATAATGGGTTTATTATCAGCTGTTGCGGTAGCTCTTGGCTTGTACTTTATCTATGGAGTAGTCTTGAATTATCTACTACTATTGATTTATGTTATTTTAACGGTAACAGCTAGTGTGGCTATTGGTTTTGTTTTCTCACTTGTTGCTCGAGACTTTAATTCATTAATGGGAATGCTCATGGTATATTTGATCCTTTTCTCTGTTGCACCATTATTATATGCTTTTGGGATAATTCCCAGCGAGTTTGAGAACATTTTACTTATTTCTCCATCATATGGAGTTATGCATCTTATGATTGCGGTGATCAATTCATTGACATTTGACTTAAAGACGGTCGTGATTATCGCCTATCAAGCGATATTAGCGTTAGGCTTGTTTAAGTTCTTTGTATATCCAAGATTTAAACACAACGTAACGAGGGGTTGATCATGAAAAAATATCTTAATTTACTGAATTATGAATTAAAGACGATCTATCGTGATTTGTTACAATTGATCATGTTGGCTTTTCCTTTTCTGATCTTATTGTTTGCGATTTATGCAGCTCCAAGTATTTTGAATTCAATGTCAGGAAATACCACAGTGCTGTTTTATGTAACTATCTTATTAGTGATCATGTTAATCTCCTTTGGAGTCTTTATTATTGGAGCTATGGGCTCATTTCTTTTACTGGAACATAAAGATGAGAAGACGATCAATACGATCTCAGTTACTCCGATGGAATTAGGTGGTTATTTACGTTTTAAACTTGTCTATATTTATGTGTTTGCGTTTATTAGTATCACGATCGTCCTAGTTGGCTTGAAGGCCTTAGGTACGGATGTATATTTGATCAATGGGGTAAAGATATTTGATAATATATCGTATCTGTTAATCGTTGAACATGCTTTAGTGGCAGCGATGTTTGCGCCTACTTTGTCATTACTTCAAGCATCTTTGGCTCATAATAAGGTTGAAGGATTTGCGGTCATGAAGTTAACAAGTATGGCTGCTCTTGCCCCAATGATAATGGTTTTAGATTCATTTAGTGGCTATATGCAATATCTATTGGGCATCTTTCCTAATTTCTGGGCGATTAAAGCGATCTTACTGGAATTTTATCCAAACAGTAATACCGCTAATCTACCATTTTGGGGATATATGCTTGGTGGGATCATTGTCAATATTATCTTATTGATGGTTTACTATAAATTGTTTAAGAAGAAGATAACTTATTGATTGATTATAAAATAAAAACTTTTATCTAAATTGGGGTAAAAGTTTTTTGTTTGTTTCTTCTAGATTTTAGATCTTTAAGTTCAGGGATTGCACCGGCGGAGATTGCCCATAGATACAAACTAGCTGTTGTATTAAATGGAGAGAATCTTCTTTGGTATTTCTTGAATAGTTTTGGGGTAATTTGACGATGATGATATAACATGCGTAGGCCGCGTATGATAGCTAGATCATCATAACTTAGGATGTTAGGCCTTTGTAAAGAAAAAATCATTAACATTTCAGCTGTCCATTTACCTACTCCTTTGATTTTAATCAATTTATCAATGATCTTTTGATCATCAAGGGTATGAAGATCATCAAAGTATGTAGGATCATTTATGACCATATATGTTAATTCTTTTATGTAAGTTACCTTACGATTGCTGATGCCGATAGATTGGAGCTCTTGATCGCTTAGCTCAAAGATGGTCATTGGTTTGATTGTGTGCACTTTAGCGTTTAAACGAGCTAATATAGTTTTGTGAGCAACACTTGATATTTGCTGACCAATGATTGAGGATACTATCGAAAAGTAAAGATCAGGATTCACTTCTCTTTGGATCACACCAATCGTATCGATAGCTTTTTTTAATTGAGGATCTTTAGCTTTTAGATATTCAATGGCTTTTTCAGGATAGATATAATACATGTAACGGTCCTTTTTGCTTATTATAGCACATGATGATTATCAGTCTAATTCATTGACACAAATTCACTTATTAACTACAATTATATTGTAAACGCAAATCATTTGCATTTAGAGATAAATGAAAGAGGAATAAATATGAAGAAATTGATGATACTGATCGTAATGGTATTAACGATGAGTATAGTAGCTTGTAGTCCAGCAAAAGTAGATAGTGTCGCTGATGATAAAATGATCATAGCAGTATCGATTGTTCCCCAAGAAACGTTTGTAAAAGCCGTTGTTGGCGATCATTTTGATATAGTGACTCTTATTCCACCAGGATATAGTCCTGAAAATCATGAACCTAAAGCGGAAACGATGGCTAAACTTGAAAAAGCATCGATCTATTTCGCTATTGGTGTTCCAACCGAAGATGTTAATATCTTACCTTATATAGATGATACAAAAGTAGTTGCTTTACATAGCGAAGCGGCATTATATTACCCTGATCGTGAGTTTGAACCAGGCTTTAGAGATCCTCATATTTGGTTATCTCCTAAAAGAGTTAAAGTAATGATCGATGTTATTGCTCAAGAAGTTAGTAACCTTGATCCTGACAATGAAGACTTATATTTAGCTAATGCTAAGCAATACAAAATTGAATTAGATAAACTTGATGAAACGATCAAAGAAAGCTTAAGCGATGTTAGTAGTAGAAAGTTTATTGCTTATCATCCCGCTTTTGGTTATTTAGCAGATGATTATGATTTGACCATGTATGTATTAGAAGAAGAAGGTAAAGAGGCAACTCCTCAGCATCTACAAGATATGGTTGATCTTGCGATAAGGGAAAATATCAAAGCTGTCTTTTATCAATCAGAGATAGATAGTAGTCAATCAAAAGCTTTTGCGGAAGAAATTGATGGAGTGACTGTTGAACTTGAACCATTAGCTATTGACTATATACCTAATTTATTAGAAATGATCGAAACACTAGCTGAGGTTTTAAAGTGAATGATCTAATTAG
>CAYNYC010000089.1:0-5807 GCA_964401415.1 uncultured Erysipelotrichaceae bacterium | reverse complement strand
TTTAAATTTGATTTTGAATTGAATTTTAACAATAAATTGGATTTTAGCACTTCGGAAGAAATGGAACAATTTATACCATTTTTACAATTTCTTCACAAAACATTAGGAATTATTGATATCCCTATTTGCGTAGATGAATTTAACGTTTTCACGGGAAATATTAATAATTTTGGAAATGTAATTTTGTGTGTTGCCGACAAAACCGTTATTAATAATTTATTAATCGAAAAATTATGAAAAAATTAAACAAACAAAAAACAACAGAGATTAAAGAGATTGCAATTGTTACGTCAATTGGTATTATAATAGCGGTTGTCCTTGCAGCTCTAATCTCCTTAATCGTTCAATTATTAACAATTAATTTATAAAAATCATGGAAAAAGAAATCAAAAAAACCGAACAAAAAAAAGAAAATGATGCACCTGATAACATTCAGGGAGGCATCGGGGCTATTCAGTTGATAATTGCCATAATTGCAATTATAATGGGATTATATTTTTTAATAACACTTTAACAAATTAAAAACATGGCAGATTTAGCAATAATTAAGAAAGCAAGCGACCAACTCGCAACATTGGAGAACTTCGCAGACGTTCCGGATTTTCAAAAATTCCTAAGAAATTGTAATTTTTACCTCTTACAAAACTGCAAGGGATTTGACGAAAAAACGCAAACAATTCAAATTAAGCAAGGCGATAAGGTTATGAATATTAACTCTTTGTCATTCTTTACGGCGATGGTTAAGGCTTCGGATTGTGGGTGTAACCTCGCAAAGAAAGAGGGTTATTTGATTTTTCGCGACAATAAGGCGGAGCAGGAAGGGGCTGCCATTTTTACGCCGCACTGGGAATTTGAAAAAAAACAATATGAGGAGTTAAATAATTGTAGTGTCTATTTTGTTAAAATTTACACAAATTTCGGAGATAAGTTTTATAAAATGGGCGAGACTTCATATGAAATTAACATCCAAAAAAAGGAAAATTTTACCGAAAAATTAACAAGCGAACAAAAAACTTCAAAAAGCGGTTATTCGTATAAGCAGACGACAACATCGCTCCCTACACATTACGCTTGTGTGATTAAGACTGAAAATGAACAATATTCAATTGTTGATAGCACGGAAAATATTGAGGCTCTTTGCAATACGGCAAATTCTCCATTTTACAAGAATGCAAGCTCGGCGGATTATATGTACTACAAAGCAATTTTTAGAAAACTTAAAAAATTGTTACCAACAAACCTGCAGCAGTCTCCAGACTACGAAAAAATAACTGAATACATTGACGTTCAACCGATTGTTAATGAAAAGGAAAAGGAAGAAATTAAGCTACAATTAACAGAAAAAGAAAAAGAAATTGCGGACGAATTTAGCGACAAACAACCAGAACCGGAACCGGACCAACCAGAAAAGCCCGAATTGGTAGAAGGTAGCGAAGAATGGAAGCGTTTTTTGACTTCTATAATCTCAGGCAAAAAGATAACATTCAAACAAGTTGAGCTTCATTACCGGATGAGTGATGAGGTTGCAAACAAAGTGAAAGAATTGTTAAAATAAATTATTAACTCAATAAAGCCCTAATGTTAAAAATTAGGGTTTTATTAACTAAAAATTAGAAAAATGAATAATAATAAATATAGAGAAATTGGTAAAAAAGAAATGAAAATTTGGCTCGAAAACGTAAAAAAAGAGTGGGAAGCTGATCATCAAGGTTGTGAAAATTACTGCAAATTGATTGAAAAAAAATACGGCGGTAATTATGATTACTATTGCATGCAGGCTCGCCACTTTTTTGGAAATCCAATAAAACGTTCAGGCTCATGGCTTTGGATAAATTAAAGTTTGCTAAAAAAGGGGCAAAATGTCCCCGATGTAGCAGCTCCGACGCTTTTTACGGATTAATTGAAAACGGAAATGTTTCAGAAATCTACGGAAAATGCTTCTCTTGCGGGCAGTTTTTCCCGCCAAAAAAACAAAAAGAGGAATATATATATAGGTTTGAAAAGGAACAAACACCGTATCAATTAAACGAAGTTGAATTTTTAGGAATTAAGGAACATTCAAGAAATTTTAACAATAATTTTATAAATGGACTCCTAAAAAAGGATACAGGATATGTTAAAATATTGAAAAAATATAATGTTGTTTCTTTTTCGGATAATATTATAGGCTTTCCGTATATTTCTGAAAACAATGAAGTTAGGAGTATAAAGAAAATTGAATATAATGACGACCTGCACAGAAATAAGGAGAATAAGTTCTCAATTTCTTGGTACCACAGCGGCAAAACCGCCGAAAATGAATATTTTAAATACTGTTTTTTTGGAGAAAATTTAATATCACTTAACAATTACAAGTATGTTGGTGTTGTTGAGAGTGAAAAAACGGCCATTATATCCTCTTTATTTTTTCCTGATATTCTTTTTATCGCAACAGGCAGTAAATCAACACTTTCAAACTTGATTTTATTGAGCAGTTTAAAAAAGAAAAAGGTTATTTTGTTTCCGGATGCAGACGGGTATAAAGAATGGTTAAAAATTAGCAAAGATTGGGGTTTCCCTGAAAATTGGAAATTTGCTGATATTTGCAAACGATTAACAAATAAACAAGACATTGCGGACGTTCTTTTTGTGAATTCTGAATTTGCCGAAAAAATACGCGAAAATATTAACGAATTATTTGGAAAAAAAATTAACATTGCAGAGAATTCCTATTACATGCAAATTTTGAAAGACTGGACCGCAAGAGATATTGAATTAATGCTTGACCGGTACGGAATTAATGAAATAATTGTTAAATTTGAGATTGAAGGCGACGATGAAAAAAAGAAAATCCGCAAACTTCGGTTTTATAACAATCAAAAAGAAAGTATAATGTTTACCGAAGTAATGGGAGACTATTTAACAGAATTTTGCGTTGATTATCAGATAATTAACTACAATTATCTTATTGCTGAAAAGTTCACAATGAAAGATGTAAGCAGCAGGATAGTTGAACGTATTTGCTACTCAAATAGCTTTTTCGGCGATATGGTTTACCGTGCAGATAATCACACTTTTAACAACATTGATTTCAAAGAAAATGTTAAAAATCGGATTTTGAATTTCACTAAAACGAACCTGTTTAGCGGGAAGTTAGATTTTGAATTTCTTAAAGAGATTGTTAATTCTTCACACAATCAACACCTTGAAACACTACTTGTTAATTTTCCAAACAAATCTTTGGGATATTTTGACGAAATTTTAACAAGGGGGAAAAAGTTCTTTGATGAGGTTGCAAAATCAGACCAGTTTTATATCAATTTTTTGACACAACTTTACGGGCTTGAAAATATTGATTATGAATGCTTTGTGTTTTTTTGCTGTGCAGCTCAAAAGTTGAAGTTATACGGCGACCCTGAATTTATGAGAGCTCTTGTGGTTGTTGGCGAGGGCGGTATCGGGAAGGATTACATAATAACTTCCTTTATTTTGGGCGAATTTCGCAAGTACTCAAAACTTTATTATGACGGTAGCGAGAAAGGAGCTACAGACTTTAGCACTTTGACGCCTGAGAAAGCTAACAAAATTTTAATTAATATTATTTCAGATAACATTGACGGGCTAAACAAATCTGTTAAACTCGACAACATTACGAATGAGATGTATAAGATTGAAAATAAGGGTGTTGATATAAAACAAGTTGCCCGGAGGTTCCTTACAGTTGCAACAACTAATAAAAAAGGGTGCCTATTTTCAAAAGATGATAACGATAACGCCTTTGCCCGCCGCTTTCTGTTGCTTGAACTAAGCAAAACGGCAACAATTGAAAGCTACAAAAATTTAACAATGTATTTTGTTGAGAATAAAGAGGCGGCAAATGATTTTTTCGCAGGGTGGTTTTATTTTATTAACACGTTGTTAAATAACAAAGAATTATTACAAGGCTTATATTTAAACACTTATAATTATATGTTAAAAAAGAAATCGGAAATGACGTATGTCTCAAATGACGATGAGGTTATTTGCGATGATTTTTATGAAAAAATTAAGAGATTAGAAGTTGGTAATTATAATCCAAATATTGAGCTAAACGAAAATACTGTATATATTTACTCGATTAGAGAACTTGCAAGGTTTTTGTGTTTAGGAAAATTTTCATCTGAAACCGTAAAGAAAGCTATTGTATTAAAATTTAACAATCTTTTAAAATTTAACACAAAGAGAAGGAAAGACGGAAAGGTCGCAAATGTAGCTTTGCAAATATCAGATTTTGAAGCATTTGTAAAAAAAGAATACGCTATTGAGGAACCGCAAACATACGAAAATAAGGATTTTATTAAATTATTAACAAATTATGAAAAATAAAATATACATAATAAAATATCGTGGTGGTGATTATGAGGATTACTACGAAAAAATAATATTTGCCACAACATACAAAACAAAAGCAATCTCTTATGTAAGACGATTTAATCGAATTTTGAAAAAGTGGAAAAACTATTATTCACAATTTGAAACAAAACATTGCGGAATAACGTGGATTAAGGAAGAATACATTGACCAATATTATCAACGATGGTATAGCCTTCAAAAAATTGATAAATGCTTCTTTGCAAGTGTTGAATTAAGGTAAAAAAATAAATGTTATTAAATTATTAACAAATTAAAAACAAAAATTATGGACATTGAAAAATTTACAGAAACAGCAAGAAAACAGGCAAAAGCACAATCGATAGGCTATTGTGCGAGATTTATTAGACAGGCACTCGAAGCCGCCGGCGGCGTTGTTAACCCCCGCCCGGTATCGGCAAAAGACTACGGAAGAGTATTAACAGACAACGATTTTAACATTGTTAACGAATTTATAAATGATGGATATAAGCCGAAAAACGGCGATGTTGTTGTGTGGTTTGAAAACAAATCTACCATTCACGGACATATCCAAGTGTTTGTGGCGGGTTGTGGATGGGTGAGCGATTTCAAACAAAGCACTATTTTCCCAAATTCAAAACACAGAGAGCTTTGGCTTAGTGGAGGTTATACAATTTATAGATACAATTATTAATTTTTAACAAATAAAATTATGGAAACACTAAAAATGAGTACAAATTGGAATTATAAATTATTTACCAAATATTTTACAACTATTCGCCTATTTTCTAAAAAATATCAGGTTGGAAGTCTGTACGAACTTGACTTTAAAGGAAAAAAAACAGAGGTTGAATGCGTGCATATCACACCTATACGGCTTGCAGATATTCCTGAATATACTTTATTCACGGACACGGGATATGATAAGGAAACCTCGTTAAAGATGTTTAGAGAAATGTACAAAAATAAAGTAGATGTTAATACAGCACCATTTGCAATTATTATTTTTAAACAAAATTTAAACTATTAACAACTATTATTCGGAAAATATTAAATTAAACAAATAACACTATATAAAATGAACATAGAACAAAAAACAAATAAAAACAGTTCACCCGACATTCAGTTGTTCAATTGTGACAACTCGGAGTTGATGGCTAAGATGAAAGATGAAAGTATTGATATAATATGTATTGACCCGCCGTACCTATACTTGAAAAATCAGAAATTAGAGCGTCCGTTTGATGAGCATAAATTCTTTTCTGAATGCAAAAGGGTGTTGACAAAAAATGGATTTATAGTAATGTTTGGGCGTGGAACTTCATTTTATCGTTGGAACACAATTTTAGATGATTTTGGATTTACGTTTAAAGAGGAAATTGTGTGGAATAAATCATACTGCACAAGCCCATTAATGAATTTGTCAAGAATTCACGAAACGGTATCTATTTTCACAA
>CAYNYC010000088.1:0-5845 GCA_964401415.1 uncultured Erysipelotrichaceae bacterium | reverse complement strand
GGAAACTGAAAATAAGAAATAAGACTATAGAAAAATACGGATATAAAGGTTATGATTAATATATAGAAAGCATTATCAAAATATCATATTTAGTTATGACTATATTGTTTAGTTGCGGGATACTATTTAGAAAGGAAAATACCCGGTAACACTTATGAAAAACAATAAGGTAAGTTATTTACTACTATCGCTAATAATAGGACTATTAGCTTTTACTATTAGTGGTCTTACTGCTTGTTATGCGATTTGGAAAATCAATAATTATATTATCGCAACACTGATCACAGGTGGTTTAGGTGCTTTGTTGTTTAGTGTTTTATTGATGCTCAAAGATAAAATAATTAAAATGACAATCGCTGGTCTTTTCGCAATGCTATTTGGCTTGTTTTTGAGTTTTGGGATAATTGAAGGGATTGTTTTCATTTTACCTAAAGTGGGTATCTTTTTTGAAGGGTCAATAATTCCAGATATTGCGGCGATAGCTTTAATTGCGCTGATTTATGGTTTGCTTGTTGGGTTAGCTGGTTATGGTAAAAAAGCAATGTGGTTGTTTGCGTTAATCTTTGCTGTTGTGGCGACACCATTTGGATTTTTAGTGGCCTTATTAAACACAAGTAGCGACATACAAATGGTGTTAATTAAGATTGGTGGTATCTTTGCGTATTTTGATTTAAATTTTTTAAGTATCTCAATAGCTTTTGGTGTCGGTCTTGGTATCAGTAATGGTTTATATAATATGATAGATAGAAAACACTTGCAGTGATCGTGAAACTATCTTCATTGTAAAATTAGATGTAATAGTGTAGATTGGTCTTATAGAATTGTTTACAGTTGTTTACCCTATGCTTAAGATTACGAATAAATGTTCCTACCAAATTCAATTTGCTAATACTTGTTTAAGTAAACGGATGGAGGTTCAGGCAATTAATAACCATTAATAGGAGGATTTTATGCCAACTGATGAATTACTTAAACAAGCTAAGAAACTAAGGCCAGGAGACCATTTGGTGGCTCTTTACCAATCTGAAAATGAAATAGCAGATTATGTGAGCACTTATATTCATTCTGCTCTATTAAGAAATGAAAGATGTATTTATATTACTGATGATTTTGATACATCATTAGTCTTAGAAAAACTACATGCTTTAACTAATAGTCTAAAAAAGGATGAAGATTTAAGGATCTTAACCAAAGCAGAGACTTATTCTAAAAATGGTAAATTTAATCCAGATAAGTTGATTACGATGATCAAAAAACTGGCTAATGAAGCCATAGCGGATGGTTATTCGGGATTGGCTATTACCGGGGAAATAAGTTGGGTACTTGACTATGAGGATGGCGAGCGTTTAATAATCGAATATGAGTGGAAACTAAATGAATATATTTTCAATACTTATCCAGTATCGGCTTTGTGTCGTTATAATATAAATAAGTTTTCTGATGAGATGATCAAAAACATCATTCAGTTACATCCAATCATCGTTTGGCGTAATCGCATTCATGAAAATCCTTACTATATACCACCACTTGGTTTTAAAGATAACGTCATTGCTAAATATCAAGTAGAAACATGGCTTGAAAACATCTATAGCTTTACCTCTACTAAAGATCGTTTTAGAGTTATCATAGAGAACAATGAAGAACAAATTCGTCAGTTACATAAGGATATGACAAATGGTGTAATGGTGGCGTTATTGAAGATTCTAGAGACCCATGACACTTATACAAAGGATCATTGTAATAATGTTTCTGCTTTAGCTTTAAGGCTAGCTGATAGTATTAATGCAACGGAGGAATTCAAGGCAAAACTGTACTACGCTGCGCTTGTTCATGATATTGGTAAGACACTGATACCAAAGGAGATTTTGAATAAGCCTAGCAAACTAACTGAGGAAGAGTTTGATCAAATTAAAACACATCCAATCATTGGAGCTAATGCTTTATCAGAGATCAAAGAAATGCATGAAATAGAACAAGCTATCTTACACCATCACGAACGTTTCGATGGCTTTGGATATCCAGATAACTTAAAGGGAGAAGATATTCCATTAATGTCACGAATTATATCTATTTGTGATAGTTATGATGCTATGATAAATGAGAGACCTTATCGTAAAGCTCAAACCCATTCGTATGCGATAAATGAGATAATTATGTGTGCTAATAAACAATATGATGGATTTTTAGTAGATCATTTTGTGTCTTTATTTGCGATAAGCTAAATTAATGTATCAACGTACAAGGTAGTCAATAACTACTATCAGAAACGGAGTTGGATATGAAGAAATTTAGTAAAGAAGAGTGTTATCGTTTTATCTTTGAAAATAGCATGGATGCCATTTTGCTTACCGCTCCTGATGGTAAGATTTATCGTGCTAATCCAGCTGCCTGTGATTTATTTCAGATGAGTGAAGAAGAAATATGTAAAGCAGGACGCATGGGGGTTGTAGACACAAAAGATCCACGCTTATTACCAGCTTTGAAAGAACGTGCAGAAAAAGGCAAGTTAAGAAGTGAGCTTAACTTTATCAAAAAAAACAAAGAAGTATTTCCAGCAGATGTATCCTCTGCGATTTTTATGGATGATGAAGGTAGAGCATGGACTGTTTTAATCATAAGAGATATAAGTGCTCATAAAATGTTAGAGGATAAAGAAAAATCATTTGCCTATATAGATTATCTGACAGAAATATATAATAGAAGAGCATTAATTGATAACCTACAAAATGAAATGGCAAGAACTGCTAGAGAAAATACATCATTAAGCTTATTAATGGTTGATATTGATCACTTTAAAGATATCAATGATAGAATGGGGCATTTATGTGGTGATTTTGTTTTAAAGAAATTCGCAAGATGTTTGAGTGAAAATATAAGAAAATATGATACTGTTGGTAGATACGGAGGCGATGAGTTTATCGTTTGTTTACCAAACACTTCGCATGAAACAGCACATGAAATAGCGGAAAGAATCAGGAAAACGATCGAGAATTGTGAAATTCAGTGCAATAAAGAAAAGATCAAAATAACAGCCAGCATCGGTTTAGCAACTTATAATAGTAATATAGATGAAAATTTAGATTCATTGATATCAAAAGTTGATAACTGTATGTATTTTGCTAAACAAAAACGTAATACAGTATATGGTTAAAAAAACACTTCGGATGAAGTGTTTTTTAATAATGTTTATATATGCGATTAGTGAATTGTTGGGTTTGGGATAAGTGAAAATCTATTTACATAAAGCTGAATAGCCGCAAGACCAATCAAGACAGCCATACCAATTAACGCAACAATTTGTAATAGACCATATTCACCATTAAAGCCATTTGGTGAAGCTAAGAATTCGCGAATACCAAAAAAAGCCCAGGCGATCGGTAATGGAAATACGGCGTTTTTAAGTTGAGTATTAACTAAGAATATTAATATGACTGATATTGCTAGTGTAATAATTGCTAATATTTCTATACTAATACCAAAACCATTCCAATTTAGTTTAACTAAAACGGCCGCTGTATTAACAACGCTAGCAATAAATAACCATCCAGTATAGAGACCAAAAGTAAGTGGTAATAGAATGTTTCTTTCTTGGATTTGTAATAATTGAGTACAGATTAAGGCAAGGGTTATTACAAACAATAAGATAAATAGAAGTGATAACTCAAGCAATACATATGAGAAAGAGACAATCCAAGCCATGTTTAGTAAGCATGAAAACCAAAATAAGGGGGAAATCTTATCAACAACTTTTTGATAGTATGTATCGTTTACTTTAATTATCATGGCGATGATAGAAATGATCAGTAGTGAATAGATAATGCCCCAAATACTAAAGGTTGAAGGACTTGGCGTGATTAGGGTTACATACATATCGGA
Source organism: uncultured Erysipelotrichaceae bacterium (assembly GCA_964401415.1). Classification (GTDB taxonomy): domain Bacteria; phylum Bacillota_I; class Bacilli_A; order Erysipelotrichales; family Erysipelotrichaceae; genus JAQUCI01. The sequence goes on along the minus strand of CAYNYC010000088.1, from coordinate 1,969 downwards.
TATTGCTTTTTGTGATAAACCATTAATATATCCTAAAGCACCTAAAGCGTTCACTCCTAATGTAATTACTAAAAACAAAGCATTAAGTAAAGCTTTCTTAGAATTGTTCATGTAAACCTCCTTTATGATCATAGTATTATATGTAAGACATTGTTAATATTATTGTAGATGATAATGGTTTCTAAAACAATAGAGCATATCGATTAGATAACAAATTTAAACCCAAAGCATGTGCTAAAATGTATTTATAAAAGGTGACATGAATGCGAGATATCGACCAACAAGCTATTAAGGCGGCTAATGATAATGATGAATTGGCTTTGTTTATTAAAAGCAAAGAGTTTTTCATTTTGAAAGTTGCTGTTTCAACGGCAAAGCGTTACATCACGAAAAGTGATGATGAGTACTCCATTGCTTTACTTGCTTTTTACGATGCAGTAAAGAAGTATAATTATGATCGTGGCAGTTTTTTAGCGTTTGCTAAACTATTGATCTCGCAAAGTTTGATAGACCATTATCGCCAAATGAAAAAATATGAAGTAGAAGTAGAAGTTGAATGGTTAAATGAAAGACCTGCTGTAGATCATCATGATCATGATCTACAAGCTGAGATCATGATCTTAACTGATGTATTGAAAAAGTATGGTTTTAGTTTTATGGATTTAGTTGATAATTCACCTAAGGCGAGCAAGACCAAAAACGCTTGTGGTATCGCAGCTAGATATTTGATCAACCATCAAGAGTTAGTTGATCAAATGCGCTTATCAAAACAGTTACCAATTAAAATAATTGAACAAAATACGGACATACCCCGAAAAATAATAGAACGTTATCGTAAGTACTTAATAGCAGTAGCTGAAATACTTAGCGGGGATTATCCGTATCTCTCAGATTATTTGAGCTATATCAAAAAAGAGGTAATAAGATGAAAGCAACTGTGTTACAGATCGAAGATGGGTATGCGGTAATATTGCTTGATGATGGTACTATTATCAAAACAAAGACCAAAGACCGTAATCTAATGATCGGAAAGGTGTTAGACATGAAAGAGGTCAATAAACAACGAAAGAGTAGATTTGGTATTGCCTTGGCAATAACCGCAATGTTTGTCGTATTGTTGGGTAGTGGAGCTTACGCATATTTCACGCCATCATATTATGTTAGTTTGGATGTTAATCCAGGCATCGTGATGGAAGTGAACATGTTTGAAAGAGTAATCAAAGCGGAAGCCGTCAATGAAGATGCTGAAGAAGTATTACAAGATTTAAATTTGAATAATCAAAATGTTGAAGATGCAATGTTCGCGGCTGTTGAAAGAGTGCAAGAAATGGGTTACTTAGATCAAGAAAATGGTAATAATATCATGATCGCAACCGCTGCTCGAAACCACGGCGATGCCCAGAAATTAACAGAAAGATTACAAAATGTTGTAAAATTACAAGTGGAGGCGAAAGGCATTAATGCTGAAGTAATGGCTCAGGGTATAGGCTATGAAATGGTTGAAGCCGCAAAAGCCATTGAAGGAATGACGCCAGGCAAATACAACATGATCGTTAACCTACTAGGTATTGCTCCAGAAGAGGCGGCTAATTATGTTGATGTTCCTGTGAAAGAGTTAATGGAAGATTATCGTGGTGGCTCTGGAAATGAAGGGAAACAAGATGATCAAAACAACTCTCAAGATCCGCAAGATAATGGACAGAATGATCAAGATAATTCAAACCAACCTGAAGACAAAGGCAATGAAGCGGGAAGTGATCAAGGTAGCGCTGATCAAAGCCAAAGTGGTGGATCTACAGGCGGCAAACAGTAACCAATTAGTAATTAAAGAAAGAGCTTTAGCAGTAGCTAAGGCTCTTTTGATGATAAAGATTCAAAAAGCTAATTATAGTTTTTGAAACAACCACAACGTGAGTGTTTCTTCTTTATAATAGACTAAGCTTTTTATTGAGAAGACTTGATAAAATGT
>CAYNYC010000087.1:4066-5853 GCA_964401415.1 uncultured Erysipelotrichaceae bacterium | reverse complement strand
TTTTACAATGGCGTGAACGGCAATGTGCTCACCATCGCCAACGACCCGAAAAACAGGTGGATACCAATGGATTACGCCATAGCGAACGGCATTGACCCCTCATTGGCGGAAAACCCGGACGCTCGTTTCCCCAGGCTCACCTACGGCTATAACGAGAACAACTCACAACTCTCCGATTTCTGGAAAGGAGATGCCAGGTATTTAAGACTGCAGGAGGTTACCATCAACTACAATCTGAGAACCTCGTTCTTGCAAAAGATTAATGTACAGTCCATCGATTTCCAATTGGTCGGCAACAATTTGCTGTTATGGGATAAAGTAAAGCTGTTCGATCCAGAACAGGCTCACCGAAACGGAGAAGTTTACCCGATTCCCACCACATACACTTTACAAATGTATATCAACCTGTAAACATACCGCTTTATGAAATTATTTAAGAAAAAATATTTTAAATTACTCGGGGCACTATTGTCCCTCATAGTTCTTTTCTCCTCCTGCAAGGATCTGCTCAGCGTGGACAACTACTTTAGCGACGAGTTGAAGTTGGATTCAGTTTTCGCGCAAACTCGATACGTGGAAGCATACATGTGGGGTGCTTCCAGCCTGTTCCCCGACGAGGGGAATGTGATGCAAAACCAGCATACCCCTGGGCCTTTAGCCACCGACGAGGCATTCACCAGCTTCTTCACCTCGAGCGGTTATAACGGCATGCGATTCGTGTTAGGCGAGATCACCGCCAGCAGCATGCACTCCTTCAACGGCGTTTGGGGCAACATGTATAAAATAATCCGCAAATGCAACACCATACTGGCACGTATCGATGAGGCCACCGACATGACCACCAGGGAACGGTTCGACATCATCGGCTACACACGGTTCATGAGGGCTTACGCCTATTATAACCTATTGGTCGATTTCGGACCGCCCATTATCTTAGGCGACGAGATCATCGAATCGAACGCTTCATTGCCGGAATACGACCGTCATAGAAGCACCTATGACGAGGCGGTGGAGTACATTTGCAGCGAACTGGAAGCCGCGGCGGAACTATTAGATTACACGTTTCCACTAATGGAATTTGGTCTCCCCACCAAAGGGGCGGCATATGGATTGATCGCCCGCTTGCGATTAATTCATGCCAGCCCCCTCTACAACGGAGGCAGTGTAGCCCGCACCTATTTCGGCAACTGGAAACGATCGACCGACGGGGAGCAGTATGTCTCGCAGACTTACGACGAGAGACGCTGGGCATTGGCCGCCGCCGCAAAAAGGGTTATGGATCTGCAAGTATCCGGAGCGCCCATGTATAGGCTGCACACAATCCAGTCCGACTCCGAGACCCCGGAACTGCCCACAGGAGTAACCTCCGACCCCGACTATTACAAGAATTGGCCTGAAGGCGCCGCGGGGATCGATCACTACCGCTCCTATGCGGAGATGTTCAACGGAGAGGCCGTTATTCCGGTTAATCCGGAATATGTATGGGGAAGGAAAAGCGGCTCTATAACAGAACAAACCAGAATGTCTTTCCCGCAAAGGCTGGATGGCTGGAACGGTATGTGTGTCACGCAAAAAGTGGTAGACGCATACTCCATGGTCGATGGACGCTCTATCAACAACTCAAGCCAGGAGTACCCCTACAGCGAAACGGGCTTCTCCACCAACGTGCAATCATTCTCAGGATACCGTTTAAACGCGGGGGTTCATAACATGTACGTGAACCGTGAGGCCCGTTTTTACGCATCGGTCGGTTTTAGCGAGTGTTTCTGGCCCATGTCCTCCTCCAC
>CAYNYC010000087.1:0-4056 GCA_964401415.1 uncultured Erysipelotrichaceae bacterium | reverse complement strand
CGTCGGGCTATTACAACCAAACCGTCACCTACTATTTTAATTCACCCAACGGCAAAGGAGGTGTGACAACAGCACAGGATTACCCGATCACAGGGTATGTGATCAAAAAATTCATCCACCCCTCCGACTCATGGGGTGGCACCAATGCCAGAAGAATGGACAAGGGATTCCCCATTATCCGTTATGCTGAGATACTTCTTTCCTATGCCGAGGCGTTGAACAACCTCACCACAAGCCATACCGTGGAGTTAGGAGAGCAAACGATTACCGTGTCGCGGGATATGGATGAGATTAAAAATGCATACAACCAAGTGCGTTACCGTGCCGGGTTACCAGGAATGAACGGTACAGAAGATGTTTCAGAAGTACAACAGATGATTGTTGATGAAAGATTCGTAGAGTTCCTTTTCGAAAATCGTCGCTACTACGACGTGCGCAGATGGGGCATTTATGAAGAGGTGGAAAGCGTCCCTATCAGGGGCATGAACGTGGAAGGAACCAAAGAGGTGTTCTACACGCGCGTAATCCCCAATACCGCTCGGATAGGATCACGCATCGTGAACAGAAGGTTAAACTGGCTGCCGATTCCGCTCAACGAAGTAAGGCTACTGCCTTCCCTAGATCAAAATCCAGGTTGGGAAGATTAACTCGTAATTTCAGAAAATATGAAACAAGAATATATAAAAACAAGAAACCGTATGAAGCGTCTAGGAACGGCTCTGTCGATGCTCCTTCTCTTTATCTTCATCACTTGCGACAGGGACGAGGTTTTTGAACGGGAGCAGTATAAAAACGTGTTCGCCTTGATTAGTGAAAGCGACAATGTGGCTCGCAAGTTTCATAAGCTCGGTGAAGAATCGATTGGCTACGTGGCAGCCTCAATGGGAGGCACCAGCCCTAACGAAAAAGATATTGTGGTGAACCTGGTCGAGGACCAGTCGCTGTTGGACGACTTTAACCGAATCAACTACGACACCGACGTATCGAAATATGGCAAACCCATGCCCGAAAGCAAATATGACATCGACTCATACCAGTTCACTATTCCCGCGGGTGGGATTTCCGGCAGACTACCTATCAGGATACGCCCCGACGGCCTCTCGCCCGACACCGCCTACTTCATTTCGATGCGGGTGGAGTCGCATTCGTCGTATGAAGTGAATCCAGATAAAAGCTACGTTCTTTACCGAATAAGAACAAAAAACTACTGGGCACAGGCCGATGGAAATACCAACTACTCGATGCGGGCAAAACTCAGGATACAAGGTTCCGCGAGTGAACTCGAGATGCCAGGCACCAAGGTGATGCATCCCCTCACGGAGAACAGCGTTCGTATAATGGCAGGAAACGAAACCTACGAGTCAAATATAAACGTGTTTAACAGGTTCGCGATCGTGCTGGAAATAGGCGAAGATAATAAGGTATCTATTTTACCTTATGCCAATATTGAAGTAACGCAAGTGGATGGTGACAGCGAGTTCCCAAATACCTTCTTAATCGAGAACGACGGTTTCAAAACCTATAAAACATTCTTGCTCCGGTATAATTACAAGAGTGGAAACACGATATACGAAATGAAAGAGGAGCTTCGGATGGAATTCGATGAAGATGAAGAAGAAAATGAACAATAATTATCTTGTAAAAAACAAACTTAATGATGCCATTACAATGAAAACGAAATATTTAAAATATTCTCTTGGCCTCCTGCTCATCGCGTTTTTAGTGGGATGCGATGATTACGCGGAGAAAACAATCCCAGAGAACATCTACGTGAACCAAATGGACCTCAAGCTATTTGTAGGAGAAAGCGTTCAACTCACGGCAAGTCCAACCGATGGTACCCGCCAGTACACTTGGTCAAGTGACAATACGGAAGTAGCTACCGTCTCCTCCAACGGGCTGGTGGATGTGGTGGGTGAAGGATATGCCAATATTATTGTCAAGTCCGGGGAACTTTCTACGAATGTATCTCTCACGTCCACCACTCGAATTCCTCTTGAAGACGTAGTGATCAGTGAAAGTTCAATAGAACTGTATGTCGGGAACAAAAGAACCGTTCAAGCTACTTGGGTACCCGAAAATGTGAATGACATCCCCACCTACTCGTGGAGTTCAGAAGACCCTTCCATTGCAACCGTCGATTTAAGTGGAGAAATCACTGCCGTGGGTGAAGGTGTAACCTATATCGTTTACAGGATTGGTGATATGGAGAGGAAAATTGAAGTGGACGCGGCTTTCACCCGTCCATTCAAAGGGCCTCACACTCTTTCAGCAGCAGCCCCTTACGAGCTCATGGCGGCAGACTTCGACTTGGGGGGTCAAGGGAACGCGTTCCACGATAGCGATACGGGCGACTCTTCCGGTCAGAATGGCAATAACCGTCGCAGCAACGGCGACGAAAATAGCACCGCGGTAGATATCGAAGGATTCGGACTCAACGTGGGATGGACTTCTCCCGGGGAATGGCTATTGTACACGGTGGAGGTAGTGGACGCGGGCGATTATTTGGTAGAAGCCCAAGTGGCTGTACCCGGCACCAGCAGCTATCGTATTGAAGTGAACGATGTGAATGTTACCGGCACCATTGGTGTACCTAACACCGGAGGATGGGGAGCGTATACATGGGTATCAACTCCGGAAGACAACCTAACGATCCACTTGACGGAAGGAAGGCATAAAATAAAGTACTTCTTTGAAGAAGGACATAACTTCCGATCGTTAAAATTCACTAAGAAGTAAAACATTTTTTTGATAATCAAACAATAATTCTTTTATTGCATGGGATAAGTGTGCCGGACTAGCTCCAGCACACTTATCTTTTATTTAAAACTACATCATGCAACAGTTAAAAATCTATCGCCTACTGCTTATCCTATTCGTGGTAACCACAGGATGTAAAGGCAACAGCTCAATGGAAATCATCAATGACAGGTCGTTCGATAACGGAATTCACCTGCGAGGAAACTCATCGTCCTACCCCGAACCTATCGCGACGATCTTCCCATGGTCGGGTACTCGATGGGAGATACCTGCCAGAGAAAAAACGAAACCCGAATGGGCCATCGCCCAGTGGGGGAGCAATCATGTAATGAAAGATATCGCTCCACGAATTGCGGGAGACACCACCTTTTACCAGAACGAAGCAAAAAGGATGTACTTTATAAAAAACAAAGAGACGAAAAACACGCTGATTGGGCTGGAAGTATTTGCATCCAAAGAGTACCCCGCCCCCCGTGAGGATGGGGAAGATTGGGTGCACCTGTTACTCGAAAGAAACTTTACAGAAGCGCCCTTTTTAAAAGATGTTGAAAAATTAACGTACGCGATAAAGTCAAAGCTGCTTTTCTGTGAAAACAAGACGGGAGAAGAGTATACTCCCGGCCTCCATACGGCACAGGTGACTCTCTTCTTGACCATACAAAATAGAAACGAACAATCCACCGCTTACGGCGACTTTTTTTGGTTTGGATTGCCACTCTACGACTACCGTTATGAAGATATTCCCGAGTACGCCGCGCAGGATTTAGGGAAAGAAGACGCGACTAGAAAATTTATCTATACCGTAGCGGCTAGTCAGATTTTTGATACCTCCATGCATCATTTTGGATGGATAACCGTGCAAGAAGACATCTACCCTTTCATAAAAAACGCGTTCGAAACCTGTAAAAAAAATGGATACATGGACGGCAGCCACTTCAATGACCTCGCTATCTCGAGTATGAATGTTGGCTGGGAGGTTCCCGGAACCTTCGATTGTGGAATCCTTTTCGAATGCCCCTCTTTAACAGCTGTAATGTAGTTTATATAACAGGTACACGTGCGCGCATGCTCAGAGAAAAAAATGATTCACACGCGAATAGTGCAGTGTTTATGTCATTATTTTAAGGAATAGGGTCGGCGAAACTATTATTTTTGGGATCCGTTAAGAGTTAAACTTCAGAACGTATCATTTAATCATCCTCTTAACTCCGAGAGAATGGGGTCTAAAGTGGCGAGTAGGTTAAAACTGAACCACTATGGATTGGAAATCCATAGGTTAGTTTTCGACTATAAGTC
>CAYNYC010000086.1:0-5875 GCA_964401415.1 uncultured Erysipelotrichaceae bacterium | reverse complement strand
GGTACAGGAGCGGTCAACACAGTTTTTTTCAGATTAATTCACCCCCGAAAGATTGCCGGAAACCGCTGAGAAAAATTCGTCCCCACCTCCCACAAAGGTTTTCAGTATTGACCCGACAGAAAAACAGCTGTCATCACGTGAGCACACGCCAAAAATGACCCCGCCTGCCAACGCCCACCGGGCAAGGCTTTGTGGCCAGGCGTGTTCCACAACCCGTCAACCCCGGCCAGGAAACACCCTGGGGAAAGCAACCAAGGGAAATAAGAGCCTTGAGCGACAAGCAAAAATATTCCGGCAAGTCACCCATCGATTCAGAAGCCCTGTGCAAACAAGTCGATGAGCAAGTTCGAACGATGGAGCCGATCTCTCTGCCCACGCAAACCGCTGAAGAAATTCAGCTGCTAAACCCTGAACGAGATGGGTCGGGATCGGTGTCTGCCGTCCCCACGGCCTCTTCCGATATCACTGCCCATCGCCACGTTGAGCAGGAATACGAGACCTTGTTCACCGAGATGTTGGAAGGCTTCGCCCTGCACGAGATAATTTGCAATGCAGAGGGGGAGCCCGTGGATTATCGCTTCCTGGCTGTCAATCCGGCCTTTGAGCGCATGACCGGCCTAAAGGCCGAGGCCATCGTGGGCCATACCGTTCTCGAGGTGATCCCCGGCACGGAACAACACTGGATTGACACCTTCGGCAAGGTGGCACTCTCGGGCGAACCGGTCCTGTTCGAAAACTACGCCACCGAACTCGGCAAGCATTTCGAGGTAAGGGCGTTCCGCCCTTTTGCGGGCAGGTTTGCCTGTATGTTCGTCGATATTACTGAACGCAAGATAGCCGAAGAAGCGTTGCGGGAGAGCGAGGAGCGTTTCCGGTTTCTTGTAGATAATTCCAGTGACTTAATCTGGAAGCTGAAACCGGATGGCATCTTTTCCTATGTCGCCCCCTCGTGGAAAAAGACTCTTGGCTATGATCCGTCATCCATGGAAGACAAGCCCTTTCAGCTTTTCGTGCATCCAGATGATGTGCTCGCGTGTGAACGGTACATGTCGGAGGTTCTTGATGCCGGAGAATCATTGCCCGGCCCTCAATACCGGGTCAAACACGCCAATGGAACGTGGCGGTGGCATGAAGGCAACATCGCGCCTGTCTTTGGGGATGACGGCAGGTGTTTGTATTTCGTTGGGGTATCAAGAGACATCACCGAGAGGAAACAAGCGGAAGAACAACTTCTCGAAAAAACAGATCTTTTGCAAAACATTACCAACCATATGTTTGATATGGTTTCCATGACCGACCTTGAAGGTGTCTTTACATATATCGGCCCTTCCCATCGTATTCTTGGGTTTGAGCGGGAGCAGCTTATCGGGACGAGAGCCTTTGACTATGTTCATCCCGACGATGCCGGATATGTCATGGATAGGTTCACCGAACTTGTGTCCCATCCTTCCCCTGAGAGGATTGCGACTGTCGAATTTCGTCAGCGCTGCAAGGATGGATCTTATCTCTGGCTGGAAACCATAGGGAAGGTTCTGTTCGATGACAGTGGATCCCCCTCCTCTCTGTTTTTCAACAGCCGTAATGTAACCGAGCGCAAGATGGCCGAAGAAGCATTGCGGGAGAGCGAGGAGCGTTTTAAGGCTCTCCACAATGCCTCATTTGGCGGTATCGCCATCCACGACCAGGGGGTTATCCTGGAATGCAACCAGGGCCTGTCTGCAATGACCGGGTTTGGCTATGATGAACTCATTGGCATGGATGGGCTTCTCCTGATAGCCGAACAATCCCGCGAAGCAGTCATCAATTATATCCGGTCGGGCTATGAGCAGCCCTACGAAGTATTCGGGGTCCGCAAGAATGGGGAAGAGTACCCGGTCCAACTCGAGGCTAGAAACGTTCCTTACAAAGGCAAGATGGTTCGTACGGTTGAATTCAGGGACATCACCGAGCGCAAGTGGATGGAGAATGCGCTGCGGGAAAGTGAAGCCTCCATCCGCAACAGGCTCAAGGCCATTCTTGAACCGGAAAGCGATCCGGGCTCTCTGGAATTGGCCGACATTCTCGATGTACCCGCTGTTCAAGCCCTGCTTGAGGCATTTCATCGTCTCACCGGTTTGGGGAGTGTCATCGTGGACACCAACGGGAAGGTGCTGGTTGGCGTCGGCTGGCAGGATCTCTGCACAAAGTTCAACTGTTGCCATCAATTGCCGCAGACCTGCCTGAAGAACGACATCGTTCCGTCCAGCGATGTAGCCACGGGAACCGTCAAAGTCTGCCCGTGCAAGAACGACATGAACGCTATGGCCTCACCCATCGAGGTCTCCGGCCGCCATCTGGGTAACATTTGCTTGGGGCAGTTCCTTTTTATCGATGAGGAACCGGATGTGGAGAGTTTTCGCGAGCAGGTCCCTAGTTTCGGCTTGGACGAGACAGAATACCTCGCCGCTCTCGACATGAGGCCACGCTATGACCGGGAAAAAACCCGGGATGCCATGGCCTTTTACTCCAGGCTGGCCGCTATGATTTCTTCGCTGAGTTTCAGCTCTGTCAAGTTGGCTCGAGCACTCGAACGACAACGGAAAACCGATTCGCAACTGCGACTTCAATCGTTGGTCCTCAATCAGATCCATGACCGGGTGACGGTGACCGACCTCAACGGTATCATAACCTATGTCAATGCCGCTGAAGGACAGGCACTGGGCTACCCGTGTGAGGAACTCATTGGTGCCTCGATCGAAAAATTTGGTGATAACCCCGATCGGGGCGCCACTCAGCAGCAACTTCTCGAAAATACCCTCAAATATGGGGCTTGGCGGGGAGAAGTGGTCAACAGAACTGCTGATGGTCAAGAACTCCTCATAGATTGTCGAACCCAAGTCGTGCTGGACGAGCAAGGAGTCATTGTTGCCTTGGCTGGAATCTCCACGGATATCACCGAACGCAAGCAGATCGAGGAGGCGTTGCGCCGGCGGGAGAATCAGTTGCAAAGGATCTTTGAGATCTTGCCCATCGGTTTGTGGTTTGCTGACAAGGATGGTACCCTGTTGCGCGGCAATCCTAAAGGAATCGAGATTTGGGGCGCCGAGCCCATGGTACCGCTTTCAGAATACGGGGTGTTCAAGGCCTGGCGGCTGCCATCCCGCGAGCCGGTTGAGGCCGACCAATGGGCCTTGGCAAAAACGATCTGTAACCGCGAGACCATTGTCGATGAACTGCTTGAAATCGAATCCTTTGACGGCAAGCGCAAGACGATCCTCAATTATTCCGCACCGGTGCTGGATGGCAACGGTCGGTTGGATGGCGCCGTTGTCGTCAACCTGGATGTCAGCGATCGTACAGCATTGGAGGACCAACTCGCCCAAGCGCAGAAGATGGAAACAGTCGGCCGGCTGGCCGGCGGAGTAGCCCACGATTTCAACAATATGCTGAACGTGATCCTTGGGTATTCAGAAATAGCCCTGGAGCAGGTGGCAATCGAACACCCATTGCATCAGGCTCTGCACGGTATCCAGCAGGCTGCCCAGCGCTCCGCCGACCTGACCCGTCAACTGCTGGCTTTCGCCCGCAAGCAGACCATTGCCCCCAGAATCATCGATCTCAACGAGACCGTGGAAGGGATGCTCACTATGCTGCGCCGACTCATCGGCGAAGACATCAACCTGATCTGGTTGCCCGGCCGCAACCTGCACCCGGTCAACATGGATCCCGCCCAGATCGACCAGATTCTTGCCAACCTGTGCGTCAACGCACGGGATGCCATCGATAGTCCGGGCAAGGTCACGATTGAGACAGGAACGACTTCGCTTGACGCATCATGGCGTACTGTGCACACCGGGGTAGTGCCCGGCGAGTATGTGCTGTTGGCGGTCAGTGACAACGGCTGCGGCATGGACCGGGAGACCATCAGCCATCTGTTCGAGCCTTTCTTCACCACCAAGGAGCAGGGCAAGGGCACCGGTCTCGGGCTGGCCTCGGTGTACGGCGCGGTTCAGCAGAATAACGGCTTCATTACCGTGGACAGTGAGCCAGGACAGGGAACGACCTTCAAGATCTACCTGCCGCAGTGTGCACCCCCAAGTGAACTTCTGCCGATTCAGAATTCGGTTGTGGCCGCGGCCCGCGGCCACGAAACCATATTGTTGGTGGAAGATGAACCGTCGGTCCTGGAAATGACGAAGATCATGCTCGAACTTCAGGGGTACACCGTGCTGGCGGCTGCTTCTCCGGAGGAGGCCATCCACCTGGCCGGGGAACACGCCGACCGCATCGATCTGCTGCTGACTGATGTGGTCATGCCCGGGATGAACGGCAGTGACTTGGCCAACAATCTGCTGCCCCGGTATCCCGGCATCAAACTCCTGTTCATGTCCGGCTATACTGCCAATATCATTGCCGGCCACGGAGTGCTGGGGGAGGGTGAGCATTTCATCCAGAAGCCGTTCTCGTTTAAAGATTTAAGAACTAAACTGCGTGAGGTTATGGATGGCTGATGGTCGCCGGGTACATCGATCAGGACGCACATCTCAACCTAATTTCCCCTGGGTATTCGGCAGTACGCATCCGCAGCCACTCGGCCAGGTCGACGCAGGATGCGCCGGTCTACCGTATTGGCCATCAACCTGACCTGCCGAGCCTCCCAGGCCTTGAGTTTGGCCATGGTCGCCACCACCTCCTCGGACGTCTCTACCCCGACGGGACCTTCCCGTCGGGCCGCGGCGCAGAACGGCTGTCGCTCCTCGTCGGACAGGCTCTGCCACAGCCGGTCACAGGCCAGGTTCTCGATCTCTTCGGCGGCCTTCCGAGCGGCCTGCTCGGCAGTCTGCATTTCGCACCGACGTTTGGCCGCCTGCTCCTGCCTGTGCCGTTCCTCCAGCGGCACGTACCAGTCGGGAACGACTAGCGTTTCGCAGAGCCTGTTGAGGTAGCCACCAGGATTGCGGATTTCCGCATGGTCACGCCGCCAGGTCTGCGCCGCGACATCGGCGGCGAGCAACATCCGTTCCGCACTGTGCCGCTGCAACAGCACACCGACTTCCTGGTCCGAGATGTTTGCCAACGGTGTTTCTGACAACAACAAACGAACACTGTTTGTTGTTGTCTTCTCTACTCTGTTCTTCTCTTGTCTGTTCTCCTGCGTGACGTCATGTGACTGGGATGCGTGACTGTCATGTGACACCGGCTGTGACATCGGGGTGACGCTGTGGATAGCGGCCGGATTTGACCCCGGACCACCAGGTACTTCTGGAAACCGGGATCAACGCCGGGGTCGGGAGATATGCCACGGTTCCTTGTCTATTACAGGGAAGAGGATAGCCCGGATTTACTGCCTGAGTATTCACGCTCTATCAAATTCGGGAATAGTTCTTGGTTTTTTATCAGTTTGACGTAATGTGGAAAGGAAATGTATTCAAAATGAGTGGCTGGTGCCATGGCGCCACGCTCATTTTTTTTGCGTACGGTTATTTATATTGTTAAATTAAATGGTTCCAGTTTTTTTGGTGCTGTGGATTGTTTTTTGCTCTTTCTGTCTGATTTGTGCGACTGAGAGGCTCGGTTTGTCTGTCGGTGTTACGTCCGCTTTTTCGGGACGGGCCTGCTTTCGCAGTTTTCATAGAAAGGCGCCTCATATCAAGGGGCAGTCTGGTGCAGACAAACAGGTTTTATAGATGCCGTCGCAACTCACCCGCGTTGGGACTATTTACCGTGATTGGAAAAAATGCGCCCAAAACATATTGCCGAATCCTTCGGGCTGGAAGTATTCGACTGGCAAGCATAGTAATCTTTTATTCGTTTCTATCAGGCGTTATCGGATTGCTGTTGGGTGCAGCTTCTGACACGTTCGCTGCACGGTTTCTCATTGTCACCATTGGTGACA
>CAYNYC010000085.1:0-5907 GCA_964401415.1 uncultured Erysipelotrichaceae bacterium | reverse complement strand
TTTATCACAACTGTTTACATGATGATGATGATCGCTACCGTCACTATCTGTGTGCTATCAATATTAGTATCGGCTGCCAAAAAAAGAACGTTTCGTATGTTGTTGGCGATCATATGGTTACTATTTGCATCGACTGGACTGGTGTTAACCTGGGTCTTTTATCAAGGATTTGATCCTAATAACTTTAATAGTTACTTAGCTGAACTTACTTATTTAATTGACGGTATAACAAATAATGAAATGCTTGCTAAGCTTGTATTGGGTATTAACATCAGTATCGCTTTTGTTGGTATTATCTATTTGATCGTGCTTATTTCTGGCATCATAAATGGCATCAAAAAAACAGCTAAGAATACAAAACAGTATGTCAGTGATAAATACATTTCAACAAAAAATGATGTTAAGAATTTCTTTAGTAAAAAAGAACCAGAATTAACCGAGGTTGAAGAACCGGTTAGTGAAGAAGAAGTGCAAGAAAGTCCAAAAGAGTAGTTTACTTTTAGCTTTGGATAGTTTAAAATACCTATTAGACGCACATCCCCGGGTGGTGAAATTGGTAGACGCAGTGGACTCAAAATCCACCGGTAGAAATACTGTGTCGGTTCAAGTCCGACCTCGGGGACCAACTTTAGATAGATCTGTGATTACTCACAGGTTTTTTTATTTTGTGTTCTGAAAACGATTTCATAATTTTATGTCTTTTCAAATATGATATTCATGTTAGAATGTAAACATCAATGGTCATATAATGTCCTAATATGGTGGACAGTTTCTACATCTTACCGAAAATAAGATACTATGGCAAAACCTATGATTATGTTTTGTCAGTGATGAACTATTGAACATATTTATAGGAGGAAAAAGATAATATGGAAAAGCTTTCTCAGTTTTTTAAGTTCTCTGAAAGGAAAACTTCTTTTAGTGTTGAACTTATTGCCGGCTTAACAACGTTTATGACAATGGCTTATGTATTAGTCTTACAACCAAATGCGATCGTCGGATTTGGTGTTCCTGACATGATCGATGTTAATGGAGTATTGATCACTAAAGAAGCGATCATGATCACAACAGCATTAATCTCTTGTTTGATCACTCTGTTAATGGCGTTTTACGCTAATCTACCATTTGCTCTAGCTTGTGGTATGGGTTCAAACTTTATGTTTGGTGGTTTATTACAAGCAGGATCCATCTCCTTTGCCCAGATAATGGGAATGGTTATGGTCAGTGGAATTGTATTTGTTGTATTATCAGTGTTTGGTATTCGTGATCTGATCGTTAGGATGATCCCTAAAAATATCAAAGTTTCAATTGGGGCTTGTATTGGTTTCTTTATTGCCTATCTTGGGTTAAAGAGTACTGGTATCGCTGTTTTTAGTAATGGATTAGGCATGGGGGATTTTACAAATCCTTCGGTATTATTAGCTTTATTTGGCTTATTAGTTATCGCAGCTTTAACTGCTTATAAGATAAAAGGGGCGATGTTGATCGGTATTGTTTTAACAACGATCATTGGTATTCCATTAGGGATCACAACTGTTCCAAGCACTCTTATGAGTGTTCCTTCTTTTTCAACAGTTAGTAATGTTGTAGGAAAACTGGATTTTTCAACTATATGGACAGCGCAAGGATTTGTATTAATGTTTATCGCTTTCTTTGGTGATTTCTTCTCTACCTTAGGGACAGTCTTAGGTGTTGCTGGTAAAGCTGGTATGTTGGATGAAGATGGTAACTTACCTGGTATTGAAAAGCCATTCTTGGTTGATGCTATTGGCACTTGTGCAGGAGCGGCAATGGGTTGTACAACTGTAACGACATATGTTGAATCATCAGCTGGTGTTGAAGCTGGGGGTCGTACTGGTTTTACAGCTTTAGTTACTGGTGTATTATTCTTTGTGATGATGTTTTTTGCTCCGCTGGTATTAATGATTCCCGATGCGGCTACAGGACCTGCTTTGATCTTTGTTGGTTTCTTAATGATCCAAGGATTTAAAGATATCGATTTTAACGATTTTACCGAAGCTTTTGGACCATTTGTGATGATCATGTTTGGCGCTTTCATGGGTTCAATTGCGGCTGGTATCGCTGCTGGTATCTTGGCGTTTATCTTTATTAAGGTCTTAACTGGTAAGTTTAAAGATGTACATCCTGGAATGTATGTTTTGGCTATACCACTATTATTATATTTTGTTTATGCTTAAGTAATAATTATCAAGAAAGGGGAAATAATGAAAATAAAAGTTAAAGATAGAATTGCCTTAATCAAAGCGGCTATGAATGAGATTCAAAATGATCTAGTCATAAAAAACGTCAAAGTTGTTAATTTGTTTACTGGTGAAATATTGTTCGGTAATATCTTTATCTCTCAGGGTTTTATTAGTCATATTGAATATGAGGATTTAAGTGATATCAATGCCAAAGTTGTTTATGATGGTAAAGGACAATATGCTATACCCGGGTTGATCGATGCCCATGTTCACATTGAAAGTTCAATGATGACTCCACGTAATTTTGCCAAAGCGGTGTTACCTTGGGGAACAACGACTGTCGTAACCGATCCGCATGAAATTGGAAATGTGTGGGGAGTTGAAGGCGTTGTTTATATGCATGATGATGGTGATGATCTACCAATGCGGCAGTATGTTAATATTCCATCATGTGTTCCCGCTGTACCAAATTTAGAATATGCTGGAGCTGATTTCTTGGCTGAGCAGATTGCTGAGCTTGCTGAGCTTCCTCGTGTAATTGGTCTTGCAGAAGTCATGGATTTTTTAGCCGTGATCAATGGTGAGAAGCGGATGATGGATATCTTAAAAGTTGCTGAAGATAAAGGATTATACATTCAAGGTCATGCTCCCTTTCTGAAATCAAGAGCACTTAGTGCTTATTTATGCGGTGGTCCTAATACGTGCCATGAAAGTAGAGTAAGTGATGAGGCATATCAGAAATATCGTAGTGGCATGTATATTGATATGCGTGATAGTAGTATGTGTAAAAACATTCCTGAGATATGGGAAGGGCTCAAACATAGTCGCTACTTTGATACCTTGTGTCTTTGTACTGATGATCGTGAATCAGAAGATATCTTAAAAGTAGGACACATTAATGATGTTGTTAAGGAAGCCATTCGCTGTGGAATGAATCCTATCGATGCGATTAAAAGCGCTACCCTTAATACAGCTCGAGAGATCAAGATGGATAATCTAGGGGCTTTAGCTCCAGGATATGTCGCTGATATTGTTTTACTACCTGATCTTGAAGAAATGAAACCAACAGCGGTATTTTATGAAGGAATACATGTTGTAGAAGACCATCGTTTATTGGTTGATATCGCTGAGAAAAGCTATGAACTTGAAAGTCGTAATTCGATCAACTTTAAAGAGTTGACAGTAGAAGATTTCAAGATCAAAGCTCCAATCAGAAATGGTAAAGTCAAAGTTAACGTGATGACTTTCGCTGATCATACATTATCAACAACTGATGCAAAGATTGAAGAACTTGAGGTAGTTGATGGGTACCTTGTACTATCTGATCCTGATCTAAAGTTTGTGGCGGTTATCAATCGTTATGGTCGTGATCATTTGGCATTACATGTTGTCAGAGGATTTGGGACTACTCATGGGGCTTTGGCTTCGACTGTGTCTCATGATTCGCATAATCTAACGATCGTCTTTGATCAAGCAGAAAACGCTTTAGTTGCGGCTTTAAAGATCAAAGAGATAGCTGGAGGAATGGTAGCGGTGGAAGATGGTAAGATCATCCATGCTTTAGCCTTACCTATTGGTGGACTTTTATCGTTGAAACCAGCTGAAGAATTGGCAAAAGATGCCAATATGATGAAACAAGCTAATTATCAGTTAGGATTAACGATGTTAGAAAATCCTTTGTTAAGGATCGTTACCTTAGCACTTCCCGTCATTCCCAATGTTAAGATGAGTGATCTTGGACTTGTGGATGTTAATACCAAAACTTTGATTGATTTGTTTGTATAAAGATAGTTAAACAGTACTTAATCAGTACTGTTTTTTTTAGTGGGTGATGATATGATAATAAAGAAAGAATAGGGTAGAGTTATGTTAAATATGTTTTTGGCTGTATTACCAACAGTATTGATCATCACTTACATTCTGTGGTTTGATCGCTTTAATCGAGAACCGGTTTCTTTATTAGTTAAGTTGTTTATTATTGGTTGTCTTTCAGTCATACCAGCTATCTTACTAGAGAATCTATTACCTAGTACTGATCGAATCTATACAGTTGTGGGTATCTTGATTTATAGTGTTTTAGGCATCGGTTTGATTGAAGAGGGTGTAAAGTTTGTTTCAACTAAGGTAGTTGCTTACCAAGATAAAGCATTTGATGAAATCTATGATGGTATTATCTATTGTGTCATGGTTTCACTGGGCTTTGCGACAGTGGAGAACATTTTGTATGTAAGTGCTTATGGGACGTCAACGGCCCTTTTAAGAGCGGTTACGGCTGTACCAGCACATACGATCTTTGCGATCACGATGGGCTACTATCTGGGTTTAAGTAAAGCTTATCCTACTAAAAGAGCCCTATATCAATTATTAGCCCTTGTTTTTCCAATCATCTTGCATGGCTTATACGATTTTATTATCTTTATGGCTTTTGATTGGGGCATGTTGGTCTTCATTGTTTATGGACTATATCTTTATAAGAAAGCGTTTAAGTTGATTAGGGTTACTAATTACATTCCTCCATTTAGATAAAGTACAGTAATGTACTTTTTTTATGAGCACTTTTCTTGCGAAGATATCCATATATGATAAGATTTAATTAAGTTAGCAGTAACTAACAATAGTTAAGTTATTACATATAATATCAATAAGGAGGACTAATTATGTATAACCAAATCAAATTAAATTATGAATTCGATGCTTTACAACAGCATATTGATGCATTAACAATGGAAACCCATTATACTAAGCATCACGCAGGGTATACAAAAAACTTAAACGAAGCAGCTTTAAAAGCACAAGTTGATCATTTACCGATCGAGGAGTTACTAAAAGCACTTGATACGATCGAAGATGAAGCACTACGTACAGCTATTAGGAATAATGGAGGTGGATATTACAATCATAATCTCTATTTCGCATTAATGAGCCCAGAAGGTAAACGTGTACCAGATGGTAAATTAGCTTTAGCTATCAATGAACATTTTGAAGACTTTCAAACATTCAAGGAACAACTTACAAAATTAGCTTTAGGTCAATTTGGCTCAGGTTGGGCATGGTTATCAGCTGATGAAACAGGGAAATTATACCTTTCATCATCACCAAATCAAGATAATCCATTGATGGAAAACAAAGGGATAACACCAATCCTTGGTATTGATGTTTGGGAACACGCTTATTATCTTAAGTATAAAAACTTAAGAGCAGATTACGTTAAAGAGTTCTTTAATGTCATAGATTGGGATGTTGTGGCGGAAAATTACCAACGAGTAATTAAGTAACAATAAACAAGAAAGAATAAATGATAGGAGAACAAAATATGGAACTAAATCAAAAATTGAATAATTATCTTGCTAATCAGATGTTGATGTATATAAAACTACATAACCTGCATTGGTATGTAGAAGGAAAGGGTTTCTTTAATCTTCATGCTAAATTTGAAGAACTCTATGATCAAACAGCCGAGATTATTGATGTTGTGGCTGAAAGGATCTTAGCACTTGGTGATAAACCAATCGCCAGCTTAAAAGCGGCTTTAGAAATAGGAGCTGTTAAAGAATTAGAAGCTAAGGCTATCTCTTCAGATGATGCAGTAAAGGCTTTAAAAACTGATGTTGAATACTGGATCAAAGATACCAAAGAGATTGTGACATTAGCAGAAGAAATAGAAGATGTCGTAACAGCTGATATCTTCACTGGTTATTTAGGT
>CAYNYC010000084.1:0-5955 GCA_964401415.1 uncultured Erysipelotrichaceae bacterium | reverse complement strand
TTTTAGGTCGTGACCACCATGATGTGTCGGGAACAGATTCCCCATATCGTGAAACGTCAAATATATACGATGGGTCTTCATTTACCGCAGATATGGCCATTCAGAATGTGATCGGGGATTCGTTCCGCGGAGCAACGTGGGTATCCATTCATAACGGTGGGGGAGTCGGCTGGGGAGAGGTTATCAATGGTGGTTTTGGAATGGTGCTCGATGGAAGTGATGCGGCGGACAGACGGCTTAAAAATATGCTCTTTTGGGATGTAAATAATGGCATCGCCCGTCGGGCATGGGCGCGAAATAGTCCTGCCCTCTCAACCGTAAAACGAGCTATGGCACTCAACCCACAACTCAAAGTTACAATGCCTAATATTGCAGATGATTCACTCCTGAATTCACTATCATTTTAATCTTCAAAATTCTATTAATAAACACTAAAGAAAATTATAACCCGTGAAATATTACATCATTGCAGGAGAACCCTCCGGAGACTTACATGCTTCGTACTTAATGAAATCAATTCGACTCCAAGATCCGGAAGCCGATTTTCGCTGTTGGGGCGGAGATCTCATGGAAAATGAAGGCGGAGATCTCGTAAAGCATTATAAAGAGTTAGCTTTTATGGGCTTTCTTGAAGTAGTCCTTCATCTCAAAACCATTCTCAGTAATTTAGCCATCTGTAAGACTGATATTCTGCTTTATGAACCTGATGTGGTTATTTTGGTCGATTATCCGGGATTTAATCTAAAAATCGCCAAATTTGCCAAAGAAAACAATTTTAAAGTGGTTTATTATATCTCTCCCCAAATATGGGCTTGGAAAAAGGGGAGAGTCCATTTTATTAAAAAATATGTGGATAGAATGATTACCATTTTGCCTTTTGAAAAAGAATTTTATGCAAAATATGATTATGAAGTTGATTATGTGGGACATCCTTTATTGGATGAATTATCTGAAACGACATCCATTAACAATGATTCAACTGATTTCAGAACAACTTATCATCTTTCCAAAAAGCCTATTGTCGCACTTTTGCCAGGGAGTCGGAAACAGGAAATCAACATGATGTTGCCCATTATGCTTCAAATGCCCCAGCGGTTCCCTGATTATCAGTTTATTATCTCCGGAGTAAAGTGGCAACACGAAAGTCTATATCGCGCTATACTTAAAAATACAAATATCCCGATTGTTTATGATAATCATCTTTTGTTGCGCCACGCCCAGGCTGCATTAGTTACTTCAGGAACTGCCACGCTGGAAACAGCACTTTTTAACGTTCCGCAAGTCATCTGTTATAAAGGAAACTTTTTTTCCTATTTAATTGCAAAATGGCTTATTAAGGAGATAAAATATATATCGTTGGTCAATCTAGTTGCAAATCGGAAAATTGTCACAGAATTAATTCAAAATGATTTAACTTCAAGCAATCTCTACGTGGAGCTTAATCAAATCCTTCATAATCAAAATAATATCAATGAAATGAAAGAAGAATACATAAAATTGAAAGAGATGTTGGGTGGGGGAGGAGCTGCTGAAAAAGCCGCAGAAGTTGTAAGAAAAATAGTAATTTCTTAATTTTTTACAATAGGAACTTCTTATAATTAAAATTCTTCATTATCTTTGCAGAAAATAATAAACATTATTTAAATTTACAACAATGAAAACAGTTAAAATTCTTTCCATGATTGTCGTTTTAATTATATCGACTTACTATGGGGTGGCACAGGAAACCAAATTTTCCTTTTCCGTTACTGAAAAAAACAGTGACAGTATTGTGGCCAGAAACGGAGCAGAACTAAAATTGCATGACAAATTTGTCAATGCAATCTATGATGAACTCTCCTACAAACAACTCTTTTCAAGCCCTGATTTTCTAACGCCTGATAATTCAACCAAAGTTAAAGAGCTTATTCGTAAAGAGATTACTTCATCCATTGAACAAGATTGGAATAAGAAGAAATGTACTTTAAAAGGAGAATTAAATGCTAATTTGGAAATCCTTGCAGAAAAAATTGAAAATGAAATCGCGAATCAAACTGAAGGGAAAGCTAAAGTAAGGATTCAAGTTGAATCACCGAAAGTGCAATCACCACAGCTAGAGCAACCGAAAACCAAGCCATTAACTCCGGAGGAATCAAAAGAAGCAGAAAATCTCTTCATTAAGGCACTCGAATCACAAGAATTGGGATTGAATGAATTGGCTCTTGATTATTATCAAAAAGGAATTGCCATTGAATCAAGTTTGCCACAACCCTTTTTCAATATGGGAAATGCATATTATGCTATTGGGAATTATGACGATGCTGTAAAGTGTTACCAAAAAGCAATTACTCTAAAGAACGATTATCCGGATGCCTATTATAATATGGGAAATGCTTATTTGGATCAAAAAGATTTTCCGCAAGCAATCATTGCTTATCAAAAAGCTATTGAGATTTCGCCTAAAGAATCTGCCATTCATTACAATCTTGGTATTGCTTATTTTGAAAACGGGGATCAGGATTTAGCCATCGCTGCACTTCAAAAAGCAGCACAATTAGGATCAAGCGAAGCGCAAATTTATTTATCTTCTAATGGAATTTCATGGTAATGAATCTATCATACACGATTGATAATCTAGAAATCACATTTCCAAAATATCGGGAATGTGATTTTTTATACACCCCTAATAATTATGTCCGCTCAACAACATCAAAAACTTAAATCACTTTTCAGCTTCAAACGTATCGTAATTCCCATTTTGATAGGTTTCGGTTTTTCTGCTTACTCAATTTGGGTCAATGAATTTAACTTCTCTCTTTTACGTGGCATTGAAGTGAGTCTATTATTTGTTGTTATAGCTTTCTTTTTTATGTTTCTCAGAGACTTAATGTATATCTGGAGGCTTCAAATCCTTACAGGACACTATATGTCATGGAAAAGCACTTTTCAAGTAATTATGCTTTGGGAATTTGCTTCTGCAGCTTCTCCTTCAATGGTTGGCGGTTCTCCTTTTGCCATTTTTTTTCTTAAAGCCGAAGGTTTCAGTCTGGGAAAAAGTACGGCTATTGTTATGATTGCTTCCTTTTTAGATGAACTCTTTTATATTGTAGCTGTAGCTGTTATCCTTTTGGTTTTCGGCAACTCAATTCTTCAAGTTCAAGGCGATTTTGGATATGACCCGATGCTCTTTTTTTACATTGGCTATGGAGTCATCATCATGTTGACAAGTATTATTTCAATAGCAATTTTTGTTATTCCTAGAGGTTTTAAAATGTTGCTTATTACGATTTTTTCTATTCGATTTTTAAGAAAATGGAGAAATGACGCTGCTCAAACCGGAGAAGAGATTATATTGACTTCTAAGGAGTTAAAAGGGAAGTCTTTAAAGTATTGGTTAACAGCATTTACGGCAACTGCTTTATCTTGGACGGCTCGTTATTTAGTTCTGAATTGTCTAATTGTTGCCATTAATCCGCTCGAAGAATTCACTTGGACCGAGCAAGTAAACATTTTTGCGAAACAATTGATTATGTGGGTAATTCTATTAATTAGTCCTACTCCGGGAGCAAGCGGAATAGCTGAAATTAGTTTTCCCGCTTTCTTTAGGGAATTCATTCCACTGAATTTACAAGGGGCAACTGCTCTGGTTTGGAGAATGATTTCGTATTACCCATACTTACTTATTGGCCTTTTTGTGCTTCCCATCTGGCTTCGTAAATTAGAAAAAAGAAGAAAGAAAAATCTAACTTATTAAATAAGATTGGTTTAACGATCACTCAATTTTTAAATAAGTGAAGAAAGATTAAAAAAAATTAAATTCTATACAATGAAGCCTGAGAAATCAAAATAAATGGTATCTTTGCAGCGGGTAAGTCTTATACGATCAGCTCCCTTTTAACTCCCCCAGGACAGGAATGTAGCAAGGGTACATTGGTTGTAGCGATGCGATATAAGTAGCTTACCCTCTTTTTATACCATAATGTGATATGCTGGTTAAAATTTATCCCGAAAATCCAAATCCCCGAGAAATTCAATTAATAGTCGAGTGCCTCCTGACTTCGTCATTGAGCCACCCAAAAATTTTCATCAAATAGTGGAGCAATAACAGAGTGTCTTTTCATGAGCATCGTTTTTGAGATGATTTGTTTGCTAAGCGGCAATTTTATTTTGATTGTAGTTACAGTTGCCGCCATATTCAATACCTTATTTATACTGATTCTGATATCTGCTATTTTGAGACGACGGTCAAGTTCTTTGTACACTTTTAGTGCCACGAAACAGATGCAGATGTGTGCCTCTATGCGCCTACGCGTAAAATGGAACATCGGACGTATCTCTATCTTGGATTTCGCAATTCTGAAAGCCATTTCCACATTCCAAAGATTATGGTACGCATCGTAAACATCTTCTGTTGAGATGTTTGTATTGGTTAGATATCCTTTTAGCCCGTCCCATGCCGCATCTTCTATAACCTTCTCGTAATCAATGGTAATTTCAACATCTTTACTGATATTCAAAAACTTGTTATAACCACGCTTGTTAATGTTTTCCTTTGTCAACGTACCACTTTTGTATGACTTTTCAAGCCTACGAAGACCTTTCTCTCGATTATAGGTATCTTTCTTTGCTCTCTCTGATGTATAGCCTACCAACAATCGTCTGCCGTCTTTTTTGTCAATTTCAAACATCTGCTTGTCTATTTTGGGTTGTGCGAGTATTAATTTTTTTATGGCCGCGTTTTCACTCTTAATTTTTGCGCCGATAATATACTGATAACCTGATTTTTCTAATTCATCAATATTACTGCTGTTCATCAAACCAGAATCTGCAACCACAATAAAATTTTCAAGATTATATTTTTTGACAAAATCTTCTATCACAGGCAACATGGTATGTCCTTCATATTTATTGCCTTCGTGTATGCAATATGCCAATGGATAACCATTTAAACTTACCAATAGTCCTAATATTATTTGTGGATTGCTATGTCTTCCTTCTTTTGAAAAGCCCGTTTTCCGAAGCTCATCTTCTTTATCGGCCTCAAAATAAAGTGTTGTTACATCGTAAAACAAAATGCCAATTTTTCCTCCAAAAAGTTGCATGGTATGCTTCACACTGATATCCTGAACCAACTCGTGCTGATGGTCGCTCAATTTGTCTAAATAACGATAGATTTTGCTCAAATTAACATCTTCATCAAAATGGTTTTTGAGATATTCAACAGTAGCTGCTTTGCTCGAAGGAAAGGAAAGTCGGCTTTTTACAAGTTGTCGGAATATATCATCTTTAATTCTGTTAAATCCAACACAATCAAACACTTTATCCAAAATCAAATCCACACCGTTAAGCAAGATGTTGTCTATGTTAGCGATGAAGTTCTCAACTTCCGCTTTTTCCTGCTCTTGTTTAGCATGTTCTTCACCTAACAAATCAAATTCCGGATGGCGACGCTTCTTTTCGTCAGAAATCCACTGTTTCCCCTCTTTGATAAGTTGTAATAATTGAGTTTCGTCTGATGTACAACCAATTGTTTTCAGAACTTTTGATTGTCCATTAGTCTTTTCAATAATTTGGATGCTCTTGTTTCCTGATTTGTTTGATTTAATCCTTAAAAACATAATTATATTTTTGCAAAAATATAAAAAAGGACATGGGACACCCAAAAAGGGTGGCTCAAAAATCGTATTATAATAATTTTCAGTAAGATATAAAATTAGAAAAAAAAGCGTGACGAAGTCAGGAAAAAATATCTTGCCTTTGGCGAGCGAAAATTGAAAATCTCTGTTTTTATTTTTTACCGGACACCAATATTAAAAAATAATCCAATAAAAAAGGCATTCCGTTCAAGAATGCCTTAACAAAGTATAGATAATTTGAAAATAGACAAAATTATTCGCCAATCATTTTTTTATAGGCTTCTGCATCAAGAAGAGTATCTATGTCAGCAGGATGACTCGGTTTGATTTTTACAATCCA
>CAYNYC010000083.1:0-5990 GCA_964401415.1 uncultured Erysipelotrichaceae bacterium | reverse complement strand
TAAGTTATATAATTCTCAATTTAAAGTATAAGCGAGCTAAAGCTCGCTTATTGTTATTCATACTATCTTTTAAATGTATCTTTCACCATCTCAATGTGGGCTATACCATCTTCAAGATACTCATCTGATACTTGATAAAAGCCAAAGCGCTCATAAAAGCCTTTAGCGTATAATTGTGCACCTATTCTTATGGCAACTAAACCATACTTTTCATTAACAACCTTAATTCCCTCATTCATGATCAAATTACCATACCCTTTATCTCTTTTGGTGGTCAAGACTCTACCAACTGAGGCTTCTTTATAACTAACGCCTGGTGCTAATACTCTTAAATAAGCAACTATTTCCTGATCTTCTTTGATATAGATATGATATGCATCTTTATCTTTATCATCTATTTCAGGGTATGGGCAGTTTTGTTCAACCACAAAGACATTGATTCGAGCTTTTAATATTTCATAAAGTTCTGTTAGTGATAACTCATTAAAGTGCTTAGTAATGATTTTCATATTGATCTCCTAAACTATTTATTAGCAATGTAAAACAATAAACGATATTTGTAAAGGTTTAGTTTTCTTTTTTTGTGAGTAAATATTTATAGCTACGATCAATTCCTATCGCTCCTAAAGGCGCTGTGATCATTATTGCTAATACGGCTACTGTAAGTATTAAGTGGCCAGAAACAACGCCAGCCGCAAGCGGTAGTGCTCCGATCGCTGCTTGAACAGTCGCCTTAGGAAGATAAGCAATCGCACTGAATAGTTTCTCTTTATTATTAAGTTTAGTCATAATTAGGCTAAGATAAACACCAAAGATCCTAAAGCATAACGCTACTAAGATCAACAAGACAGAGTTTAACCCGGCATCACTAAGATAACTGATATCAACAGCTGCCCCAACTAAAACAAACAAGATCAATTCTGATCCTACCCAAATCTTCGCAAACTTACCAGTTAATCTTTTCGCTAGAATGGGATACTTAAATAAGATCATAACCTCCCATCGCCATAACGGCTAGTAAGCCTGATATTGGTAATATTGTATTGATCGTGTCTTCAAAGCCTACGATCAAAAAGGCAACGCTTAAAATGATCAATACTTTGATCGTATCGCGAATATGGATTGCCTTAAAGATCTTGACTAATATATATCCGATCATTACACCAAGTAAAATACCACTTATTATTGATACTGGGACACTTAACAAGGTCGTTGCTTGAAAACCAGCACCTTGATACATTGCGATAAACGCTGTAAATAAGATGATAACGTAGATATCATCAACTGATGCTCCAGCCATAACTAGCTGTGGTACGCTTTTATCTTTTCCATAACCCTCATCCATTAACCTTATCATTCTTGGTACAACAACCGCAGGTGATACCGCTGCTAAAACACTACCCATGATCAAAGCTTCAAGGTAAGATACTCCAAGTAGTAATGGTGCCAAAATAGTTATCGTTAATATTTCAAGACTTGCTGGAATAAAACACATCAAAATCGCTGGTTTACCAATCTTTCTTAAATCTTTAAGATCCATTGATAGACCTGCTCTAAGCAAGATAACGATCAAGGCAATTTCTCGTAGATCAGATGAGATCGCTAAGATAGTTGGATCAATAAGATTTAAAACGTATGGACCAAGCACAACACCAGTAATGATCATGCCTAGTAATCCTGGTACTTTTAACTTGTTTAAAACGCCGCTTAGGCTAAAACCAACAAGTAAGATCAACGCTAAACTTAGTAACATAATAGCTTCCTTTCCAATAAAAAACTGATGCTCTATGAAAAGATCATAGAAGTCATCAGCTATTAAAGCGGTTTAAGCAAAGTGCTTTGGGAGAACTTCATTCCCTCAAGCAATACTATCATAGTAATAATCTTTAAACAATATTAATTAATCTAAATTAAACTCGTTATCAATGATTCTTTGACGTAATTGTTTAACTTTTTCTTCGATCAAAGCCATCGTTTTTAAAAACTCAGCATCTTCCATCCCTGTTGGATCATCAAGACCCCAGTCTTCACGATGTTTATTAGGCACAAATGGACATTCAACATTACACCCCATGGTGATCAAAACATCGATCATCGGGATATCATCTAGTAATTTACTGTGTTGATCTTTTTCCATATCAATACCATATACTTGTTTCATAAGTCTTACAGCATCTTGATTGATTTGTGGTTTGGTTTCTGTACCAGCTGAAAAGCTAACGTAAACATCAGACGCAAACTTTTTACTCAAAGCTTCAGCTATTTGACTACGGCAGGAATTGTGGACACAGACAAAGGCCACTTTTGGTTTATTCATATATAAAATACCTCCTTGTTTTATTGGCAAATCTGACTAACAACAACATTACTGGTACCTCTACTAACACGCCAACGATTGTTGCTAAAGCAACGGGACTATCTGCCCCAAATAAGGCAATAGCTACCGCTACAGCTAATTCAAAGAAATTAGAAGCTCCGATCATCCCAGCTGGTGCTGCAATGTTATGTGGCAACTTAAGTAAGCGACTAACACCATAGGCAATCGTAAAGATCAATAGCGTTTGGATGATCAAAGGCACTGATATCAATAAGATATGTAAAGGATTATTAATGATCACCTGTCCTTGGAAGGCAAAGATGATCACTAATGTTAATAATAACCCAACGATCGTAACATTATCAAACTTATGAATGAATACTTTATTGAAGTAATCAGTTCCCTTGTTTCTAATGATCATACTTCGCGTTACTACACCACTGATAAGTGGTATGACAACAAACAAAACAACCGATAAAAATAATGTATCCCACGGGATCTGCACTCCACCAATACCTAAAAGAAGTGCAACGATAGGTGAGAACGCCACAAGAATGATCAGATCATTAGTCGCCACTTGAACGATCGTATAAGATGAATCACCGTTGGTCATTTGACTCCAAACAAAGACCATCGCTGTACATGGAGCAGCTCCTAATAAGACCGCTCCTGCCAAGTAATATCTAGCTAATTCAGGAGTTATCAATGATTTAAAGATAACATTGAAAAATAGCCAAGCGATCACAAACATCGCAAATGGTTTGATCAACCAATTCACTATCCATGTCACAAATAAACCTTTTGGATTTTTACCTACATCTTTGATACTTTTAAAATCAACCTTTAACATCATGGGATAGATCATTAGCCATATTAATATAGCGATCGGTAATGAAATATTAGCGTATTCAAATTGGCTAAGAAAAGTCGGAATAAATGACAGATATCGACTGATCAAAACACCAATGATCATACACATAATGACCCATAAAGATAAATATCTTTCAAAAAAGCCTAAACTTTGAGATTGTTTCTTACTCAATTTCTAACCTCTTAACTCTTGTAATATCTTAACTACTTCATCTTTTGTTAAAACTTTACCGTAAGAAACTACTTGCTCATCAACCACTAGTGCTGGTGTTGACATTACCCCATACATAGCGATCTTAGCGTAATCTTTGACATGATCAATTGTTGTATCCATGTTTAACTGTTGTAAAGCTTCAACTGTCGCTTTTTCCAGTTGATTACACTTAGCGCAACCCGATCCTAAGACCTTAACGGATGCTGATGATGTTTCATTACCTTCTACTTGTTTCTTAAATAGATTCATATGTGATCCTCCTTATTTAAATAAATAAATACTGAAATATGTTAAACAAATAGCCAACAATGATGATCCCAAATGTACAGATTGCGATAAATAAAGCTAATAACTTCGGCTTGATCGCCTTTCGCAACATGATCATCGATGGTAGGCTCAATGTTGTAACAGCCATCATAAAGGCTAATATCGTACCTAATTGGGCGCCTTTACCAATTAAAACTTGGGCAATCGGGATTGTCCCAAAGATATCAGCGTAAATTGGTATCCCAATCAATGTCGCTAATATTACACCAAACGGGTTATCACTACCTAAGACGGATTGAATCCAACTCTCAGGGATCCAGTTGTGGATGGTTGCCCCAATACCGACACCAATAAGAATATAGGGAAAGACTTTCTTAAATGTTTCAAGCATTTGTTCTTTGGCGTATTGTAAGCGATCTTTTTTAGTTAGTGTAGGTGATTCAATATCCACATTACCAGCCTTTAAGATAAAATCCTCAACATATTTTTCCATGTGGAGTTTTTCAATCAAGGTTCCACCAACTACGGCAATGATCAACCCGACAATGACATAAGCTACAGCTACTTTCGTTGAGAAAATACTCATCAATAAGACAAGACTCCCCAGATCAACCATCGGTGAAGATATTAAAAACGAAAAAGTAACACCAACCGGTAATCCTGCACTGGTAAAACCAATAAATAACGGAATCGACGAACATGAACAAAATGGGGTCACTGTGCCTAAAAGCGCTGCCATAATATTAGCTTTAATACCCTTATATTTACCCAATATCTTTTTACTTCTTTCTGGTGGAAAAAAGCTTTGTACATATGATATAGAAAAGATCAAAGTACACAACAAGATCGTGATCTTTATGACATCATAAATAAAAAACTGAATACTACCACCAAGTGGGGTAGATGTATCGATGTTTATAAGTTGTAATAGCTTTATTACTAATTTATCAAGCCATACCATTTTAAGTAGTTGATCTTGAATAAATTGCCAAACGTTAATGATAATCGTCATGAATCGCTCCTTAGTTCAAATATTTTTGATGTGAAATATAAAATAAAATCTTATCTACGAACATTACATTGCTCAGCTATTGTATTACCACTAATGATATTTAGTCCTGTTAAAAGGCTTTCAGCATGTCTTATGCCTTTTTTACTTAGACGATAATGAATCCACTTCCCAATTTCTTGGCTTTCCACAATACCCGATTCTACTAAGATCTTCATATGATAAGAAAGGGCTGACTGACTCATATCAATCTTTTCAGCGATAACACAAGCACAGTGTTCACCAATCTGTAATAAGTCAATGATCGCCATTCTCTTTACATCAGAGAAAGCTTTGAACACTTTAATATATTCTTGATGACTATAATTCATGTTGCACCTCACTTCAAATTATTTTGATATGTCAATCATAATACGCTTTAACGTTTGTGTCAATCAATTAGCTAGTTAAAGATCAATCATCATCTCCATGATGTCTTTTATGAATTTTTGCGTTAGTATATCAAGTTCTACTTTTAAACTTGTTAGCTCATTAAAATTAGGATGATCAATGATCCGTGATTCGATAATTGAATCAATACCTGGCTGTGACACTGAAAGTTTGTATCCTTTAAGGTCTTTATCTTTAAGCTTATCGATATATTGAGCCTGTATCTTTTTATTTGTGGCACTTAACCATAACTCAAAACAGTTTTCTTGATGAAGATACACTACGGCTATCTTTAATTGTTTATCCTTTAATTCGGTAGTGGTGATCGCAAAATAAGTCATATCCATATAACCAAAATAAAGAGCTCCAACAAGATAATCACTATGCATATCACTTAGATACGATTTTAAGTTACCCATAAAACTCATGATACCCTTATAAGCAATTTGGATCTTACCTTCTTGTAATTGTTTTTGGTATGCGATTACATACTCATTTAGATCTTTCATCTTTTTTCTCCAGTTTCTTCAATGTTTTGTTAGCCTTTAGTAATTCAAGCTCACAGCTCATACATAAACCATTATGACAACAAATCGTTCCACCACAAACATCACATCTCCACTTCTTTTCTTGATCTTGTAAGAAATGATCCATACCTTTTTCTTGGATATATCTTAGATTATCGATCATGCTCATGTGATATCCCAAACGATATCTTTTATCAAGCGCTACTAATCTTTTGCATGGGAATTCAGCACATTCATAACAAAACCGATACTTACCTTTGGTAATGTACACACAATGTTTTTTCATAAATGTACAGTTTTTGCCTCTGATGATACAACCAGGACAATAGCGTCTATTAAATCCTTGCTTGTTTATAT
>CAYNYC010000082.1:0-6253 GCA_964401415.1 uncultured Erysipelotrichaceae bacterium | reverse complement strand
ATTCATGTAAGTGAGTACTTGTTTGTACTAAAAAAATAATTGATAAATTGACCAGAAGAAGTATAAAACTAACTTAATATTTTATTACAGTTAGTTTTTTTAAGTGCGTATAAAATAATTGCAGATGATTTAGGACATAATCATGATTTTCGACAAATATATATATAGGTGATAAAATGCAATGCCCACGATGTCTCAATGAAGATCCGCGGTATTTCTATTTGGGAAGTAAGGGTTATTATTGCCGGAAATGTATTGGATTTAAGCGAGTGCTGCTTAATGAGTCATTAGATAGTCCAGTTCAAGAAATGCGTGAGGAGCTTCTTGATGCTGATTATCAGTTAAGCTTTGAACTAACACCTAAACAGAAAGAGATCAGTGATAAGCTAGCGATCATGATCGAAAAAAATAGTGTGTTAGTCTACGCCGCATGCGGTAGTGGGAAGACAGAAATAGTTATGCAAAGTATTAGAAAATATCTTAAGCAAGGCTTAACTGTCGGCTATGCGACTCCTCGACGACAAGTAGTTATTGAAATTGGTAAACGAATGACGGAAGCTTTTAGTAAACTTAAGGTTGCTATTGTTTGTGAAGGATTTACAGAAGATGTTATGGGAGATCTTATTATTTGTACCACTCATCAATTGTATCGTTATCATCAGTATTTTGATCTTTTGATTCTTGATGAACCAGATGCCTTCCCATATTATGGAAATGATGTATTGAAAGGTATTGTTAAGACTAGTTGTCGAAAAAACATCATATATCTTACAGCGACACCAGATCATGAATTGTCACAACTATATACTTTAAAGCTTTTTAAAAGGCCGCACGGAAAAGATTTACCAGTCCCAATAGTAAAGTGCTTACCAAAAAGTGTTGCCTATATTAAACTATTGTTGTGGTTAAATGATCATAAGCGAGCTTTGATCTTTGTACCAACGATCAAGATGGCTAAAAGATTATCTTATTTCTTAAAAGTCCCAAACATTCATTCCCAGACTTTAGATAAAGATGACATTATAGCTAATTTCCGTAACAGACATTTTCCTTATTTAATTTGTACAACCATATTGGAAAGAGGAGTAACATTTAGTGAGATTGATGTTTGTATTGTTAATGCTGATCATCATGTTTTTAGTGTTGCCTCACTCATTCAAATCATGGGAAGGATTGGTAGAGACATCAACTATCCATATGGTGATGGTTTAATGCTTTGTTTTCGTAAAAGCAAGAAAGCACAAGAATGTATCAAACAGATAGAAATGATGAATGCCTAATTTGTTTTAAAAAGAAGTATCAATCAGCGGATTTGTTAGAATTTTTTCTACTAGATGATTTGATCTGTCAGGATTGTCGTGCTAAATTCATTAGACATAAAAACACAATTTATCAAAATGGCCTGGCAATTGAGTTCTTGTATGATTATAACGAATTCTTTAGCCAACAATTGATCCAATATAAGGAACTTTATGATGAAGCCTTGGCACCGATATTTATTCATACACATATTAGATATCTTAGAAGAAAATACCGCGATCATATATTAGTTAGTGTTCCTAGCCGTCAAGAAAAAAGAGATAAAAGAGGATTTGATCATGTTAATAAAATGTTTAAGGAATTACATTTTACAAGTGCTGAGTTATTTATTAACACTGCTCAACAAGATCAAAAGAAGAGTTCATATCAAAAACGTTTAGAAGTCCATAATTTTATAAGAAGAAATGATGTTGTATTACCTAGTAAATCAAAGATATTACTTATTGATGATCTGTTTACTACAGGAACTAGTATACAATCGTGTTATCAATTAATAAAAAATGAATATGAAAGTATTAAAGCACTTGCGATAGCGCATCAACCATTAAAGAAAAGAGGAAACGATAATGAAGGGTAAAGTAAAGTGGTTTAACTCAGATAAAGGATATGGTTTTATTTGTCAAGAAAATGGAAATGACGTTTTTGTTCATTATACTCATATCATGCTAGATGGTTATAAAACACTGTCTGAGGGTGAAGTCGTTTCATTCGATATTGTTGAGGCTGACAAGGGTTTACAAGCCCGAAACGTCACAAAATTATAATTTGCTTTATTTAAAAAAACGTTTATAATAAAGGTGAAGTTGACGTTAGTTGGCTCAAGAAAGGTATAAGGTTTAAGATGACAGGCAAAGTTAAAAAGTTTAACAAAGAGAAGGGTTTTGGATTCATCAAGTTAGAAGATGATAGAGACGTATTCTTCCATTACTCACAACTAGTTATGGAGGGCTTCAAGACGATCGAAGAAGGCGCAGAAGTTGAATTTGATCTAATTGAAGGCGACCGTGGCTTGCAAGCACATAATATAGTTAGACTTTAAGAACACAAAAAAGGTTGTATAACAACCTTTTTTGTTTGTCTTTATTTGTTTAAATCTCTTCAATATAATGAATTCCTGGTGCGTTTTCCAAAATAGTCAATATATCATTATGCGACATTTTCTTTTGACCACTGATTGATAAAAAGGCAGTTGTAAGTCCGGTATCTTGGTATTTGTTGACGTTCATTTGAATATCCGTTACGTTTAAAGCTTGTCTACGAGAGTATTTTAGAAACTCACTAAAGGGAAGAGTATTATCCATTTCTATATAGAATTCCATGACGCGTGAGTGGAGATGAATATAAGAATCGATATTGTGCATCGCGGCCATGATAAAGATTATTGCGAAGGCGCCAACAAGAGCTCCTTCATAAAAGCCGATACCGATCGCAAGACCACTACAAGCCGCAGTCCATAGACCCGCAGCGGTTGTTATCCCTTTAACTTGATTTCTACCAGTAACTAGTATCGTTCCAGCGCCTAAAAAACCAATGCCACTAACAACTTGTGCTCCCATCCGGACAGGGTCTGAAGTGTTAAAGACTTGAAAGACGTACTGGTTGGTCATCATTACAAGGGTGGCGCCAACACAGACCAACATATATGTGCGAAAACCAGCTGGTCGCTTCTTGTGACCACGCTCTATCCCTAAGA
Organism: uncultured Erysipelotrichaceae bacterium; assembly: GCA_964401415.1. Classification (GTDB taxonomy): domain Bacteria; phylum Bacillota_I; class Bacilli_A; order Erysipelotrichales; family Erysipelotrichaceae; genus JAQUCI01. The sequence continues at coordinate 3,240 of CAYNYC010000082.1, read as the reverse complement.
TGCCACCTATAAGTAAAGCAAATATTATCCTTACGATAATTGAATATATGTTTATATCGCGTAATTGTTCTAGCATGTTGTCCCCTTGATTTATATAATAAAGTATAGATGAAAATGTAAGCGATTTCAAGAAGTGGAGCAATTATCGCTATTCAATAAGAATATGATATACTAATAAAATCGATATGACTAATCGAACAGTTACTCGTTAATTGTGTATCGTGTTATAATAAACTGGTAATAAAGGAGAGATTATATGGCAAACTTCTTAAGTAATCTACTGAATTTTGATCAAAAGAGACTTAATGAGATAAAAAAGATCGCCACGCAGGTTGATTCTTTTGCGAGCGAAATGAGTAAGAAAAGCGATGAGGAATTAAGACAACAGACCGATTTATTTCGTAATCGAATAAAAAATGGAGAAACATTAGATGATCTATTACCCGAAGCGTTTGCGACGATCAGAGAAGCAGCGAAAAGAGTAATTGGGGAGTATCCTTACTTTGTTCAGATAATGGGTGGCATTGTTTTACATAATGGTGACATTGCGGAAATGAAGACTGGTGAAGGTAAGACCTTGACTTCAATCATGCCTGTTTATCTAAATGCTTTAACAGGTGATGGTGTACACATTGTCACAGTTAACGAATATCTAGCTGAAAGAGATTCTAAGTGGATGGGTAAGATCCATGAATTTTTAGGCTTAACAGTCGGGCTTAATTTACGGACATTACTACCAGTTAGTAAACGTAAGGCTTATGAGTGCGATATAACTTACACTACTAACGCTGAAATAGGGTTTGATTATTTACGTGATAACATGGTTACCGATGTTAAAGATCGGGTATTAAGACACTTGAATTATGCTTTAGTGGATGAGGTTGACTCCATCTTGATCGATGAATCAAGAACTCCACTTATCATTAGTGGTGGAGCTAAAAAGACGGCTAATTTATATATGCAGGCAGATCGCTTAGTTAAGAGCTTCCAAGAAGATGTTGATTATGAAATAGACATTAAAACTAAATCAGTCCAGATAAAAGAAACAGGTGTAGAAAAAGCGGAACGTGCTTTTAAGATTGATAATCTTTTTGATGTTCAATATACTAACCTAGTTCATCATATCAATATGGCTTTGAAGGCTAACTATGGCATGGCTAAGGACTTCGAGTATGTTGTTAAAGATCGTAAGATCGTTATCGTTGATCAGTTTACAGGTCGAATGATGGAAGGTCGTCAGTATTCAGATGGTCTACATCAAGCTATCGAAGCTAAAGAGGGTGTACCGATCAAAGAAGAGACATCGACATTAGCGACGATCACTTATCAAAATTTCTTTAGACTTTATAAGAAATTATGTGGTATGACCGGTACTGCTAAAACGGAAGAAGAAGAATTCTTATCTTTATATAACATGAGAGTGTTAGAGATACCAACTAATAAGCCGATCATTCGTAATGATTATCCTGATGCGGTATTTGGAACGAAGAAAGCTAAATTTCAAGCTTTGATCGAAGAGATCATTGAGTGTCATCAAAAAGGACAACCAGTGCTGGTAGGGACAATTGCCGTAGAAACAAGTGAATTTGTTTCAAAGATGTTAACACAAAGAAAAATTCGTCATGAAGTATTAAATGCTAAAAATCATGCTCGTGAAGCTGAGATCATCACTAAAGCAGGACAAAAAGGTTCAGTTACGATCGCGACTAACATGGCTGGTCGAGGAACGGATATTAAATTGGGTGAAGGTGTTCGTGAAATCGGCGGTTTAGCTGTTTTAGGCAGTGAGCGTCACGAATCACGGCGTATCGATAATCAGTTAAGAGGTCGTAGTGGACGTCAAGGAGACCCTGGATATTCTCGTTTCTATGTTTCAGTTCAAGATGAGTTAATGGTTCGTTTTGGTGGTGAGCGCATGGAAGCTTTGTTTAGTCAATTAGGTGATGTACCGGTTGAATCAAAAGTCATTACTAAATCAATCAGTGGCGCCCAAAAGCGCGTTGAAGGTTATAACTTTGATGTTCGTAAATCATTGTTGGAATATGATGATGTTTTACGTCAACAACGTGAGATCATTTATGATCAACGTAACTTCATCTTAGATAATGAAGATGTTCATTCAATCGTTTCTGATATGTTTGATCGGGTTGTTAATAAAATAGTCAAAGGTCACGCTAATGGTCATGATAAAAAGACGGAAATTGATATAGCAGGTATTTTAACTACTTTACAAAAACTTGAATTAGCTGATGGTATTATTACAGAAGAAATGTTAACGGGTAAATCAGTTGATGAGGTCGTTGATATTTGTAAGGATAAAGTGTGGAGTGCTTATGAAGAAAAAATCGAGCCGATCAAAGATCAGATCAAACCCCTTGAAAAAGTAATGGTCTTAAAGATCATGGATCGTGCTTGGATAAATCATATTGATATCATGAGTAAATTACGTGATGGTATCCATCTACGTTCTTATGCTCAAAGTAATCCTTTACAAGCCTATGTTCAAGAAGGTTATGAGATGTTTGAAGAAGTCTTAGCCCAGATTGCTCAAGAAGTAGTAAACTTCTGTATCCGCTTAAAGATAAAGTATGAGGAAAAAGCCTAATGGAATTATATGAAGTTAGACAAGGCAACGATGAGATAAAAGAAAAGCTGACACAGCTTGGAGATTCTCTTTGACTTACCTACAAAACAAAAGAAGATTGATGAATTAAATGATGAGATGACCAGAGATGGTTTTTGGGGCGATCAAAAAGGTGCTCAGAAAACGATCAATGAACTAAATGGTCTTAGAGCTATTGTTGAACAATATCAACAATTACTACTAATAAATAAAGAAGTTGATGAAACTGTCCAATTATTGAAGGATAGTTTTGATGATGAAATCATGGAACTATGTACTGAGGAATATCAGAAGTTACTAAAAGAATTTGAAGATTTTGAAATAAAGATCTTATTGAGTCATGAATATGATAAAAATAGCGCCATCATTGAACTACATCCAGGAGCTGGTGGAACTGAAAGCCAGGATTGGGCTGAGATGTTATATCGTATGTATACAAGATGGGCTGAAAGAAAAGGCTTTAAAGTAACAGTTTTGGATTATCTAGCTGGAGATGAAGCCGGGATTAAATCGGTTACGGCTTTAATTGAAGGCAACATGGCTTATGGTTACCTAAAAAGTGAAAAAGGTGTACATCGTTTAGTTAGGATATCTCCTTTTGATTCATCAGGTCGTCG
>CAYNYC010000081.1:0-6259 GCA_964401415.1 uncultured Erysipelotrichaceae bacterium | reverse complement strand
AGAATGCTTGTTATCCCGAACATCATCGATCCATCAGTCCCTCTTGGTAAAGATGATAGTGAAAATGTTGTAGTAGCCCAATTTGGCGAAGCCTTTGTCCCAGCTTATGATATTGCCTATCATGTCGATATCATGGAGTCTTTGAATGGTATTGAACTAGATAGCGCTCGTAAAGTTAGCGGAAATGGATTCTATTATCTTAAAGGAGATATTGCGCGTTTACATTCAGCTATTTTAGCTTATGCCCGTGATTTTATGATCGATCGGGGTTTTACATATTACATTCCACCTTTTATGATTCGCTCAGAAGTTGTGACGGGTGTAATGAGTTTTGCGGAAATGGAAAACATGATGTATAAGATTGAAGGTGAAGACCTTTATCTAATTGGTACTAGTGAACACTCGATGATTGGTAAGTTTATTGATACGATCCTTACGGAAGAGGAGTTACCACAAGCACTAACCAGCTATTCTCCCTGTTTTAGAAAAGAAGTGGGAGCGCATGGGATAGAAGAACGTGGTGTTTATCGCATTCATCAATTCGAAAAACAAGAGATGATCGTTGTTTGTAAGCCGGAAGAAAGCACTGAATGGTTTGCTAAGCTATATAAAAACACCGTTGATTTCTTTAGGACTCTAGATATACCAGTGAGAACTTTAGAGTGTTGTTCGGGCGATCTAGCGGATTTAAAAGTAAAGAGCATTGATGTTGAGGCTTTTTCTCCTCGTCAGAAAAAGTATTTTGAAGTTGGTTCTTGCTCAAATTTGGGTGATGCCCAAGCCCGTCGTTTAGGTATTCGCGTAAATGGCAAGGATGGTAAATATTTCCCTCATACATTGAATAATACCGTAGTTGCTCCACCGCGCATGCTGATTGCTTTCTTAGAAAACAACCTCAATGAGGACGGCAGTGTTCGCGTCCCAGAAGCACTAAGACCTTATATGGGTGGTCAAAAACAATTGATCAAACGTTAATGTTTCACGTGAAACATTAAAATGAAAATTGTTGTTTGGATTGAAGATTAATACAATTTAAGTTATAATAATTAGGGTACAACAAGCATATTAGAATCAGGTCAGGACCGGAAGGAAGCAGCCTTAATAATCCCTGCTTGTGTGTACCTTTTATTATTAGAGGTATTACATGAACAAAGATCATAAATACATGAACGCAGCTCTTAAGGAAGCACAAAAGGCATATGATAAAGGTGAGGTTCCAGTAGGAGCTGTTATTGTTTTGCATGATAAAATCATTGCTAGAGCTCATAATTTAAAGACAAGCGCTAAACAAGCGACGCATCACGCTGAGATAGTAGCGATTCAAAAAGCCAGTAAAAAGATTGGTGATTGGCGCTTAGATGAATGTGAGATGTATGTAACACTAGAACCTTGTCCGATGTGTGCTGGGGCTTTAATCCAATCACGTATAAAAAGATTAACCTTTGGAGCGTTTGATCCAAAAGGCGGAAGTGTGGTCTCGTGTCAGAAGATGTATGAAATAAAAGGGTACAATCATTATCCAGAAGTTACCATAGGTGTTAAAGAAATAGAGTGCTCAATGATCTTGTCAGATTTTTTTAAAAAGATGCGGAATAAAAATAAAAGCGACAAGAAATTTGATATAATGAAGTAGCATAGTTAGGAGACGATATAATGGCATATAAAGCTTTGTATAGAACATATAGACCGAATAGTTTTGAAGAAGTTGTTGGTCAAAAGTATATCGTTACTACACTTAAAAACGCAGTTGAGCAAAATAAGATAGCCCATGCTTATCTCTTTTGTGGGCCACGAGGAACGGGAAAAACAACAGTCGCTAAATTGTTAGCTAAGGCTGTTAATTGTCCAATGGAAAATGCCCCTTGTAATGAATGTGAAAGTTGTTTGATGATCCAAGACGGAACCCATCCAGACATCGTTGAAATAGATGCGGCTAGTAATAATGGGGTTGATGAGATCAGAAATTTGATCGAAAGAGTTAAGTACGCTCCATTACATAGCCGTTATAAAGTATATATCATTGATGAGGTTCATATGTTAACACCGGGGGCTTTTAATGCCTTGTTGAAGACGTTAGAAGAACCACCACCACACATCATCTTTGTTTTAGCTACTACTGAAATTCAAAAAGTTATACCGACGATCATATCACGTTGTCAGCGGTTTGATTTTGGTCGTGTTAGTATTCCGGATATTGTCTATCGCTTAAAAGAAGTCATGAAGATTGAAAAGATAACTTATGAAGATGAAGTTATCGAATTAATTAGTGATCTAGCAGAGGGTGGTGTAAGAGATGCTTTAAGTATCTTAGATCAAGTTATCGCCTATGCGCAGAACAATCTTAAAGTAACACATGTTAATGAGATATATGGTATAACAACACCTACTGAGAAGTTTGCGTTGATTGAAGATGTAATCGAAAAAAGAACCCAAGAATTATTAGAGAGAACAGGTCGTATCATTGATAATGGCATGGATATAAAAAGACTTACTAATGATCTAATTGAAATAATGAAAGAATGCGTAATGTATGAATATACAAAACGTGACAAAACCTTGTTATCAAAGATTGAAGAAGATAAAGCGATTACTATATTAAATAAACGTACACCCAAACAATTATTGGCGATGATCGATGTTTTAATCGACACAGCTGAGAAATATCGCTTCGCTTCCGATATTAATTCATACTTTGAGGTTGCTTTACTTAAGATGATGGGGCAAGACGAGCTGTTAGAGTCGACGACACAGGAGGCAATAGTGGAGAAAGAAAAACTGTCTTCATCTATTGAAAAAGATGTTGTTGATGAATCAGAAGTGAAAACGATCAAAAGAAAACATAAGGCGGTTGAACCTGATTATGAAAAGCTGCTAGTTCTTTTAGTATCAGCTGATAAACAGAAACGTTTTATGGTTGAAAATATGTGGCAGGGGATCAGTGCTTATGAAAAAGAGCCTGATTATGCACGCTTTGTGTCGAAGTTAAAGAACTGCTCAGTTAAAGCAACGGGAGATGGCTTTGTTTTAGTGTCCACAAAATTGGCTAGTGAAGCTGAGCTTGTTAATAAAGAAAACAAAGATAAGAAAATGCAAAAATTCTTACAAATGGTCTTTAATGAAGAACTGATGATTAAGGCACTAACAGAAGTTGAATTTGCTAAGTTAGTTGAGATATTTATGGAAAGACAAGCTAACAATACCTTGCCTAAGCCATTAGAGCCAAAGATAAAAGAAGAAGAATTAGTAGTGGTTAAGATAAAGGAGAAGGACGATATCGATAATAGAATGACTGCCTTATTTGGTGAGGGCATGTTTGATGTCGTTGAATAGCTAACAGATGTATCCTAAAACATTACAAAAATTAATCGATAGTCTAAGATTGTTACCAGGGGTTGGGGCTAAGACCGCTGAACGATATGCTTTTACTATCCTTGATATGAGTGAAGAAGAAAGCCAAGAGTTTATTTCTGCTTTAGTGTCTTCGCGAACACAAATAACCAAATGCAAGACATGTGGTAATCTTGCAGAGGATGATGAATGTTTGATATGTAAAGACAAAAGTAGAGACCATGATCTTATTTGTGTTGTTCAACATCCAAAAGATATCATCGCGATGGAGCGAATCCAGGACTATAATGGGGTGTATCATGTCTTAAATGGGGCAATCGCGACTTCTAAAGGGATATTACCTGAAGATTTAAATATAAAGTCATTATTTAATCGCGTTGGCGCGCAAACAAAAGAAGTCATCATTGCAACTAATCCAACGCTTGAAGGTGAGACAACGGCAATGTATCTAGCTAAGTTGTTATCAGAAAAAGATATAAACGTCACAAGAATAGCGCATGGCTTACCTATGGGAGGACATCTGGATTATGCGGATGAGATGACGTTGAGTAAAGCCATGGAAGGCCGACAGAAAATAAAATAAGGAGTGTAAGCATGAAAACGGATATTGAAATAGCACAGGCGGCGCAATTAGAGTCGATTGATGTGGTAGCGAGAAGAGCTAAGATTAAAAAAGAATACTTAGAATATTATGGAAACAATAAAGCAAAAGTTAATTTAAGTATTATTAATGATGTTGAAAACCAATCAAACGGTAAACTTATCTTAGTGACCGCCATCACACCAACTAAGGCTGGTGAGGGTAAATCAACTACTACCGTTGGTTTGGTGGATGGCCTAGCTCAAATAAATAAAAGTGTTATAGGAGCATTAAGAGAACCATCTCTTGGTCCAGTTTTTGGAATAAAGGGTGGAGCTACTGGTGGTGGATTTGCTCAAGTTGTGCCAATGGAAGAAATAAACCTACATTTTACTGGAGATATGCATGCTGTAACGACGGTTAACAACTTGATCAGTGCCATCATTGATAATCATATCTATCATGGTAATGAATTAAACATCGATCCCAATAAGATTATTTGGAAAAGATGTATGGATATGAATGATCGAGCTTTAAGAGAAATCACGATCGCTCAAGGTGATAAAAATGGTGTTGAAAGAAAAGATGGTTTTAATATTACGGTCGCATCTGAAATTATGGCAGTTCTATGTCTTTCAACCTCTTTAGCTGATTTTGAATTGAAAGTAAAAAAGATTGTGGTGGCATATGATCGTAATGATAAACCAATCACCATTGAAGATCTTAAGATCAGTGGTTCTTTAGCAATGATCATGAAAGACGCAATCAAACCAAATTTAGTACAAACGCTGGAAAATAATCCGGTATTGATCCATGGTGGACCTTTTGCGAATATCGCTCACGGTTGTAATTCAATCATCGCGACTAAATTGGCGCTAAAATTAGCTGATTATGTTGTTACAGAAGCAGGTTTTGGGGCGGATCTTGGGGCTGAGAAATTTATTGATATAAAATGTCGCTTAAATAATATCAAACCGAGCGCTGTGGTAATTGTAGCGACGACTAGAGCATTAAAAGTACATGGGGGAGTACTATTGGCAGATGTTATAGAAGAAAACCTACAAGCCCTTACTGATGGCTTAGCAAACTTAGCAAAACACATTGAAACAGCACAGTTATTTGGTGTTCCCTTTGTTGTATCGTTGAATGAGTTTGCGACAGACACTAATCAGGAAATTCGACTTATTCGTCAGTGGTGTGAAGAGCGTGATTATCCATTTGTGATCAATAGTGGTTGGGCAAAAGGCGGTAAAGGAGTGGTTGATTTAGCTAATGCTGTGGTAAAACTTTGTGAGAATGATTCAGAGATAAATTACCTTTATAACTTAGATGATAGTATAGAGGATAAGATCAAAAAGATCGCTCAAAAAGCTTATGGAGCTAAAGATATTGAGTTTACTAAAGAGGCTCTAGTACAACTACAAGCATTTAAAGATAATGGCTGGGGAGAATTACCTATATGTATGGCTAAAACACCTAATTCATTAACTGATAATGCTAAAATAATTGGAAGACCAACTGATTTTGTGATCACAGTAAAAGAACTACGAATATCGTCAGGTGCTGGCTTTGTTGTAGTCTTAACTGGTAACATTATGACCATGCCAGGATTGCCTAAACAGCCAGCAGCTTTAAGCATGGGAATTGATGAATTAGGTAATACTTATGGCTTATATTAACAAGCAAATGCTTGTTTTTTTGTGGTATAATTAGATTAACTACAAGGAATATTCCGCTTATAATTGACAGAGGTTCATAAATGGCTTCGATTGTCTATCTTACTGATCGCAAAATGATTGAATATCATCGTTTAAACGGAAGTAGAACGATGAATTTTTGGCGTCCAACAACCAGTAGAAGAATCATTGATTTCCATCCTGGAGACTTATTATTTTTCTTATCAAAAGGAACTGAAAGAGGAATAGCTAAAGAAAAAGGGATAGTAGGCTACGGAAGATATCAAAAGAGTCATTCATTGACGTTTAATCAAATGTGGAAGGTCTATGGTTCACAAAACGGATATGATCAACAAAATGAATTATATGATGCGATCATTAAGATAAGTAAAAACAAGAAAATACCCAAAACACTTAGTTGTCTTTATTTAGATAATATCGTTTACTTTCAAGCACCGATCTATTTAAGTGAAATCGGTGTTAAAATATCTAAAATGATTGAAAGCTACTTCTATTTAGATAAAGATGATCCTATGGCGACAGCTAAAATTCTATCTAAAGCCAAAGAAGTAGGGGTGGATCGTTGGTCGGCGATCATTAATGATCAAGATATCGGTGTATCAGCGTTTGAAAATGATTATTGTAAGCACCTTGT
>CAYNYC010000080.1:0-6518 GCA_964401415.1 uncultured Erysipelotrichaceae bacterium | reverse complement strand
GACGAATAGCTTCATGTAATACTTGACGATCTCCACCTTTTTTTACAGCTTGCATTAAGATATTCTCACTAGCCATAAATGGTAATTCATCCATAAGATGTTTTTCGATCATCTTTGGATAAACAACTAAGTTAGCCGATACATTAAGATATAATTCCAAAATACTATCACAAGTTAAAAACCCCTCCGCTAAACTTAATCGTCTATTAGCGGAATCATCTAAAGTTCTTTCTAACCACTGCGTAGAAGCTGTTATAGCAGGATTTAATGTATTACTTAATAAATAGTTAGCTAATCCAGCCATGCGTTCACAACGCATTGGATTACGCTTGTAAGCCATAGCTGATGATCCTATTTGTTCACTTTCAAAAGGTTCTTCTATTTCCTTTAGATGTTGAAGTAATCTTATATCATTAGAGAACTTATGTGCACTTTGGGCAATACCAGCTAAGACATTGATGATCTTACTATCAATCTTACGTGAATAAGTTTGACCAGAAACATCAACACAAGCTGAAAAGCCCATCTTCTGGGCGATTAATTCATCAAGTTTACGACATTTTTGATGATCACCATCAAACAATTCCAAAAAGCTAGCTTGGGTACCAGTTGTTCCTTTAGACCCAAGTAAACGATAATCTTTTAATAAATGATCAATATCAGCGATATCTAATAATAGATCGTTGATCCATAAAGTAGCTCTTTTACCAACTGTTGTTGGTTGAGCAGCCTGAAAATGAGTATAAGCCAATGTTGGTAAATCTTTATACTTCAACGCAAAATCACTTAAAAAAGCGATGATATTGATTAATTTATCTTTTACTAATCTTAATCCATCATACATGATGATCAGATCTGTATTATCACCAACATAACAACTAGTTGCTCCCAGATGTATAATTCCTTTAGCATTAGGACATTGAACGCCATAGGCATAAACATGACTCATCACATCATGTCGTACTTCTTTTTCTTTTTGTTTAGCTACTTCATAATTTATATCATCGACAAAAGCCTTAAGTTCATTAATTTGGATGTCACTTATTGGTAAACCCAATTCTTGTTCAGCCTCAGCTAAAGCCACCCATAATTTCCGCCAAGTTGTAAACTTGTTTTGTGAAGAGAACAAATATAACATTTGTTTACTTGGATATCTTTCACTTAACGGATTACTATAAATGTCTTTCATGATAACTCCTAAACAAGTTGCACATAGCCCATCACTTAATAAATGGTGCCTGAATCAAAAACTACCTTATCCAAACACCATTTCGTTAACGATATATCTTGGATAATATCATTGATCACAAGTGCAATTCTATATTACACTCATATCGATATTTTGTCCAACTTCTTTTACATTTTTACATATTTGTGAAATATTTTTCATTATCTACTTAACAATGAAGTTATAAGCATCTCCTGATTGAACATAACTAACAGGAATATCCCCAACGATTTGTGGTAAATATTCAATCATGTATTCCATTCCCGGCTCTTCAGTATTGAAGTGTCCCATATTGATCGCTGCTCGAGGACGTCCCAACATCGCTGAATCACGAATGTATTCACTCACCGTATAATCAGTAATTTCAAGGGTAATGATCGCATCAATATCTTCACTTTCAATCATTTTCAGCATATCATTATCAGCTTGACCAATAATGTGTGATACCACTTTAAGCTTACCAACGATCGTTTTTGGATCACCAGTAATTCTTAAACCGTTTAGATTGGTTTTCTCAATTAATTCTTGAGCGATACTAGCAACTGTCCTTTGCGGAAATGAGAATGTCATTGGTCTAAAACCTTCATCTACCAGATATTCTTGCCAACCTAACACTTTCATTAATCCATAGAAGATCCCATCAATATATGATCCATCAGCTAGCGGGATGCCAGAATGGATATAATCATGGTCTCGCCAAACTACGATCTTGGTGTCATCTAATAACTTTTTCTTAGCCTGGAAAACCTTATTATCAGCCAGCCACTCTTGATGATCTCCATGATTCCAAAACAAGGCTTCATGAACGATTATCAGATTAGCTCCTCTTTCATGAGCCGCTTTTATAACATCACTTGATGCATAACACGTTGTCACGATACCCGTACACTCTTGACTAGCATCTCCATAAAGGATCTTGTCTCTTGTCTTTGTTTCATCAATCGGTTGACCATTGACTGATCCCTTATGATATTTCTTAACTTTTTCAACTACTTCGATTATTTTCATAGTTCACCTCTTTATTTATAATTTAATTATACATCAAATATAAGTTGATAACTATTAACTAGCCTCAGCCTTTATATATATTTTTGTGTTAATGAAAGACCATCTTTTGATTTAATTTGAATTATATACATGATATGTTCGAATACGCGTCAATCCGGCATTTTCATCTGCCTGACTAGTTGCTTCAATACTATATGTGTGATCCAAACTGAAACTATTGTTGTAATAAATTACCGTATGTACATAATTCTCGCGAACTTCCCAATAATCATCATAGAAAAGATCGTCATAACTATATAGCACATCAGCTGCTTTTATTCTATTAATATCTACGCCTGTTGATTGAAGATTACTTTCAATGAAATGAGCACTCACATTCTGTAAAGAAAAAGCGATAAAACCTGAAACAATCATGATAATCGTAATTACGCTTCTTTTTGTCATTTGTTTCCTCATCTTTCTATTTAGCATCCGACACTACCGTATTGATTCTTTTAATAAAAAACTCCTAAATTTCCTATTTAATCAAAAGTAGATTGAATTTCTACTTATTTTGTGTTAATAATTTATAGAAAAGGGGATTATTAATGGATGATATCCTAAAATTAGATCATATTTTTAAATTTATTAATAAAAAGACTATTCTTAATGATATATGCTTTTCATTAACAGCAGGTGAGATCGTTGGTTTTATTGGTCCTAATGGCTCTGGTAAGAGTTCAACCATGAAGATCATAACATCACTTTGGCAAGCTAATAGTGGACAGGTCCTTATAGCTAACAGAAATATCAAAACGCAGCGAGAAGAAGCGCTAGAAGCCCTGAGCGCTATGATTGAATACCCGATGCTTTATCATGACTTAAGCGGACATGAAAATCTTAAGATAATAGTTTGGTCACGTAATGTAGATAAAGCAAGAGTAAAAGAAATCGAATCATTAATTAACTTAAAAGAAGCGATCCATAAACCCGTAAAAACTTATTCATTAGGGATGAAACAACGCTTGATGCTTGGAATGTGTCTTTTACCTAAACCAAGACTACTTTTATTAGATGAACCCACTAACGGATTAGATCCTAATGGCGTATCAGCTTTTCTTACTTTGATTAAGGAATATGCAATTAAAGATCAAACAGCTGTCTTAATTAGTTCCCATCAATTACATCATTTAAAAAGTCTATGTGATCGTTTTATCTATATCAAAGAAGGAAAGATCATAAAGCCAAAAGACAGCTCATCTTGTATAAGGTATCAATTAGAGGTTAATCGACCAAATGATCTTGATTATATAATCAAGAACCATTTCAAATGTCAAACATATGTTGATGAAAACAAAGTCATCATTACACTTGATCATAAAACAACGCTTAATATGATATTACAAGCATGTTTACATAATCGTATTATGATCAAACAGATCGATCATATAGAAAAAACGATCGAAGAAGAGTTTAGTGAGCTTTATCAATGATCAATCTTCTAAAAAGTGAAACCTTAAAACTGAAACATCAAAAGAGATGGTTCCTACTCTTCTTGGTTAGTGTTATTAGTTTGCTTTTTATCGCTAATCACTATTTTTCGCTTTACCCTACTTACAATTCATCCCAACTGTCTATTTTTCAAAATACAAGAATCCAACTCCAAAATTTGATAAGTCAAAAAGAAAAACAATTACCGACAATCAGTGATCAAACAATAATACTAAATAGTATTAAAAACAATAAAGATCAGCTTACTAAGTATCTCAATCTTGAAGAAGCCTTAATTCGTAGTGACTTCCAAAAAGCCAATCATATATTATTAACTTTAAACCCATCAGATGTTATCAACAATGAAATTCGACAATCACTGATTGAGCAGGATCTACCAACTATCCGTTTAGACCCCGTTCGTGTTGGATCAATATTGGGGTTCTTTAATTATCTAATAGAATCTTATATGTGGCTGATCATAACCCTAGTTGCTATCTTTGTTGGTTTTGACGCGATCAATAATGAAGAACCACATAAATCAATACAGCTTACCTTTCTTCAACCTTATAAAAGAAGCCATATCATAATTACCAAAGTTATCTTACGTATTTTTTTAACAATTGTGATCACTATCTTATCATTCGTTGCCATCTATTTCATCCTCCGATTTAATCATGAAATAGGCTGGCTAGAGCAACCAGTTGTCTATTCACCATTTAGTTTGGGTGATAATCAGGCTAGTTTCGCCGACACAAGTATTATGAGTTTATATGATTACTTCGTACTAAACGCCGTCTATATAATCCTAAACATTTCCCTGGTAATAAGTCTTTGTGTCCTAATAAATGCCTTCATTAAACAGCCCCATATGGCGATGATCACTTTGTTGGGTCTTTTAATTTCTTTCTACATTAACTTAAATAATAGAACCCTTTTTAATGCAGTTGTTTACTGCCCTTATTTCTATTTATTTAAACCAGCTATCAATTATGGAATTACAGACCCCGGGTCTTTCTTCTATCATTATCGTCAAGCACGCTATGTTTATGGATTACTACTAATGCCTATGATGATAGCTATTAACATATTTATAACCCTTTATTTATACAAAAGGAAAGAACTAAGATGATGAAATTGATCAAGATTGAATTGTACAAATTAAAAAGGTCACTGTGGCTTATTTTTGGATTTATAGCTATCATAGCTATGGTATCGATTTTTTACTTCATACAACTTTCCTATCAAAAAGATTATTATCATCAACAAGAACTTAATTTTCAAAAAGAAGCTCATACGATCGAAACACTCCTTGAGCTTTATAAATATGATGAAGATAGTTTAAATCAATCCCAACTAGTGTTTCTAAAGGAATACCTCGTTTTACTATCTAATTATAAAATTACTATCGATACAAAAGATAAACTTGATCTATTATTAATCATAAATGAGAAAAAACAAATTGGTTATACTTTAGATCTTAACATCTTTCAAGATTCCGTAGTCCAAACAAAAGAAAACATTACCTTGTATCAAGAAGTGATCAAGCTTAAGCTCGATCCCATCATCATTGATAAAAATGTAATGTTTCTACCATTATGGACAACATTCCATCAAAATGGTTATCACTTTATCCTTATAGTATTTATGATCTTCATATGTCAAAACATCTTTTTAGAAAAAGAAGATTATCATAGTTTAAGACTACAATACACACAACCTTATAAAAGGTCCCAAATCTTTAGTGCAAAGATAATATTATGTGTGATCATATCCTTTTTAACCTATTTTTTGGCATTAATAACTTTGTTTATACTAAGTGGTGAAGGATTTAACTTGTTATACCAAAACTATCCTTATTTATTTGATAAGCAGGTCGTATCCTCTAACTTAATACAACTATTCACACTACTAGTTTTATCCAATCTGTTGCTTTTTACATCAATTGTCGTAACCTGTGGCTTAATAGCATATGTAACTTATAATAAATCAACAGGCAGTCTAATTGCCCTTATTCTTGGTTTCACTTTGTGCTTAATTAACAATAACCTCATCCTATCAAATACAAATCACATAATAATATACACAATTTCAATCACAATCATCCTGATAAATATATTACTAAGTATGTATGTAATTAAAAGGACTGAATTACCATAACTTACAATGTTTTCTCGTAGTTTAATACTTTATCTACTACTCGATTAACAGTTAATGATATTACAAAGATTAACAAAATCCTTAGACAAAAAAGAAGTCCCGAACTGGGACTTCTTCATTAGTTGCTAAACTGTATTCTGTTGTGATTTTTCCTGCTGATCTTCTTTTTTCTTTTTTTGTCCCCATAATAGAGCAACAATAGCAGCAACAACTATTCCAAAGATCAAAGCTGGTAAATCCCATTCACATGTTCCTAAGAAATATAGAATAACCATTACGATGAGGAATAAGACAGTAAGTAATACATCACTTTTCTTCATTATTTATTTCCTCCTTTTTGAGCATATTCTTCTTTTTTATTTAGTCTGATGCCTTCATATAAGCCATAAACTAGAGTTAATAACAACATTAACCAATGAATCCAACATCCCTCAACTTCCGGTGTTTCAGGAGTATCAGGTTCAACTATTTCCTCAACCTCATTGAAGTTAGCAACAAAGCTTAGATCTTCAGTTATTTCTGTTGCATCAGCTGGAAGAACTGGTGTCCATGCATCAAACTCATAGCCTTCAGCAGCTACTGGGGTAGGGATTACAACTTCACTAAACAGCGTTCCTTCCTCAACAGTAATTGTTTCTGTTCCAGTCAATGA